>CAZTMA010000003.1:63323-68497 GCA_964614645.1 uncultured Anaerolineales bacterium | reverse complement strand
AGCCGCCCGTTACCTGCGGCGGCGACGATGACGAGCTGTGCCTGCGCAAGGATCACCGCATGCTGACCGCGGACGAGCAGAGCCGGTTTCTCAACGCGTTCACGCAGCTCAACGCAATGAACGCGCTCGGCCCGCTAGTGGATATCCACTCGAACGCGATCCATCAGATGCACGGCAACCCGCGCTTCCTGCCCTGGCACCGGATCTACCTGCTGCGGATGGAGGCCTTGCTGATGATGGTCGACCCGACCGTGTGCATTCCCTACTGGAAATCGGGCGAGGAACAGGCCTTTCCGTCGTGGCTCCTCGGTTTCACGCCGACGGTGAACCTGATGAGCGGGCCGCACACGGTCACGCGGAACATCGGCGCGCTCGCCTTGCTGCCGAACGCTGCGAGTGTGGTGACGGCGATGGCCAATGGCACGTTCAACACGTTTTCACCGGCGCTGGAAGGGATACACAACTCCGGGCACGTGTGGGTCGGCGGATCCATGCAAAGCATCGCGTTTGCGCCGTGTGACCCGGTATTCTGGATGCACCACTGCGAGATCGACCGCAACTGGGCCGCATGGCAGGCGGCCAATCCCGGGCAGGACCCCGCCCTCGCCGGCTCGGACGCGATCATGGATCCGTGGAGCGAGACGGAGGTCGATACGCGGGATATTCTGGCCCTGGGATACAGATATGTCTGAGAGCAAAGAAAGAGGGCGTCGACACCGAGGCGCCGCCGGCCATCGCCGGTCTGAGGTGCTGCCAGTGGGCAGGGCCGTTCGAGGCGCTCCGCGGCTTCAAGTGCCACAACTGCGCGCTGGCGTTGCCGGCGCTGCTGAAGGTGTTGGAGACGATGAAGGTCGGGCAATCAAGATAATGAGCAGGAGGATCTCATGATGGAGCACAATCTCTTCTACTATCCATATGCGTCTTTCACCGACGACCAAGTTCCGCTGCTGAAGGTTGCAGCTCTGTACTTCGACAAGCTGGTCATCCTCGACCCGACCGGGGCGAGTTGGAACACCATCGGCGCACATCCAGTTGCGCGCGATGCCGTCCAGCAGCTCAGAGATGCTGGCATGCTGGAGCTTGTTACGCCGAGCACCGTTCTGGCACAGTACGAAAGCGTCATCGCCAGATCCATCCGCAACGACATGGCCGACCCGGAGTTCGTCAAGCTATGCGAGACGCAGGAGCAGGCCACGGGCAAGAACCGCTGGACGTTGTCCATGGCCAAGGTCCCACAAGAGCTAAAGACCGATGCGAGTATGCGCCATATCCTTGGTGATTTTGTCCGTGAGGTGGCGCAAGAGGCGGGCCAAAACCGCGCGCAAGCAGGCGGGAATCCGAGCGAGTATTACCAGTACGCGGAGTCAGGTCAAGTCTACGACGAGCTTCGCGGAGACTATCCGGGCGCGGAGTTCCGCTACGCGGACTTGCCACTGGCGCTGGGCGAGGCGATCATGATGAACCATGCCCTTTTTGCGGGTCTGCTCTATGCAGATGCCACACCCATTACCGACGATCCGTTCCACAACCAGGCCTTCTCTTTGAAGCTCGGCCGGGCAGCGCGAGATCCGGTCGTTCAGCAGATTCGGGCTGATCGCACCAAGTCAAGAAAGCTGAAGATTGAAGCGCTTGCCTTCTCGGCGCTCACCGACACGACGCTAGACTTGCCCATCCTGAACACCAAATTGCCGCTGGCGGAAGTCCTGGAGTTCAGGCAAAAGAACGGGGACGCCCTGGCTCAAGCACGCGACGCGTTGGGACGCATGGCTTCCGCGATCAAGGCGGAGCCATGGACTGTGGAATTTGCGGATGAATTCGAAGAAAAGACTCGCCCTGCTATCCAGCAAGAGCTGGAAAACGTCCGCAAAGCACGGAGAGACTGGATGAAGCAGCGCGGCAAGCTGGCGTTGAGCGCCGCCGGAATCGCCATTGGCGCGGCTACAGTGGTGCTGGGCATTTTCGCAGCACCTGTGATGCCAGTGGCGCTGGCCACAGCCGGTCTGGGACTTCTGAGCGGTTCTGGCATCCCCGCTGCCCAGGTGCTGCTCGATTGGCGTGATGGCAAGCAGACCGTGCAGGAAAACGGTCTGCACTACCTGTTGGAAGTCTGAACTCTGGCGACAGGATCGCGTTCGAGATTCGACCTGTAAATGTGTCGGTGGGAGAGTATCTGCCATGAACTAAAAACCTGTCCTGGTTGATTCCGATGCACTTACGGAACTCATTGACGGAATGGAGCTTGATAAAGAAAAGAAGCAGAACGGGTACCTCAAGGCGCGCTGGCTGAACTATGTCTTGTGGTGGGATTCGCGCGCCTCGGACGCGAGAAGAAAGCATTTCATCCTGCGCAGCGCGATCGTGATTGCGGGCGCTCTACTCCCGGCGTTCGTTGGTCTTCGCGAATTGAACGTTTGGGGTGTAGCAGGCTGGCTTTTCTCAGTTGCTACGATCTTAGCCAGTCTCGTGGTCGCGGTGTGTGCGGGTCTGGAAGGCCTGTTCAGTTTCGGTGAGATTTGGCGCGAGAAACGGGCGGCTGCCGAAATGATCAAGATCGAAGGCTTCCGCTTTTTTCAGCAGGCAGGTGACTACGATCGGCCGGGCAAGACGCACGCCGACCTGTATCCGTTGTTCGCTGCCCGAGTCGAAGAGATCATTGCGAATGAGATCAAGGATTACATCATCGCTGTCACGCCCAGGAGCCCAGGCGCCAACGGCCCAGGGGATAAGGGATCGAACTGATATGACAGTCAACCGACGACCGCCGAGGAGTGTTGAAGGAGTAAGCGGATCATGAAATCGATCGTATTTATCCTGGAACCCGGCAGCCAGGGCCGCGAGGTCGGCGACCTGCAGGGTGCGTTGAGCATCCTGCTGCTGCGCCGCCACATCCTGGCCAACGACCCGGAGACGCGCCGCCAGTTGTTGGAAGACTTGCAACCGGAGCGCGATGAGCTCTCCTATCGCCACGCCACCCAAAAGACCGTTGGCTTCTTCCAGGAAGAGCGCGGCCTCGAGGCCCACGGCATCGTGGACGAGAAGACGGCCGACGCGCTCAACGCGCTGCTGCGCGAGTTGGGGCTGCTGGACGAAGTGGCCCCACCGCAGACCGCACGCGTCCGTGTCGTCAGCGGCCAGGTGCGCCGCGAGGATGGACTGCCCGCGGCGCGCGTCACCGTCGTGGCGTTCCGGCAGGACGACCGCAGCCCCGTGCGTCTGGGTCAGGATGTGACCGACGGCGAAGGCCGCTACACGATCCGCTACGAGCTGCCGTCCGATAGCCAGTCCATCCCCCTGCTTGTCGCCGCGCTGGGCGACGACGACCGGCCGCGCGTCGGCCAGGACGTTGCCGCCGGCGAAGGGACGACCGTCGTCGATCTGGTCCTGCCGCTCGAGGAAGCGACCATCCGGCGCAGCATCGTCGGCCGCCTCACGCTTGCCGACGGCAGGCCCGCCGAGGGCATCGGCCTGCGCCTGTTCCGCCGCAATTTCGGCGGCGGGACCACCCTGCTGGCTGAGACCACGACGCTGGCGAGCGGCCGCTACGCGCTGCCCTTCACCGACACCCCCACCGGCGCCAGCCTGAAGATCGCCGCCGTCCGGCCCACAGGCGCAGAGATCCCGCTTGACGCGCAGCTAGACTACCTGGGCCGTCAGCCGCAGGTGACGCGCGACCTGGTTGCGCCCGCCGACCTGATCCCGGCCGAGGTCGAGTATAGCCGGCTGTCCGCGGACCTGGCGGCCCAGGTGGGCGAGCTCAGCAACCTGGCCCAGGCGCAGGAGACCGCGCGCCGTCCCGACATCACCGCGCTGAGCCGGGCCACAGGGTGGGACGCGCGCCTGGTGGGCACGGCCGCGCTGGCGAGCCGGCTGAACGCCGCCGACGCCACGCCGACGAACCTCGAAGCCTATTACGGGCTGCTGCGCGGGGGGCTGCCTTCGGAACGGCAGCTTCTAGCCCAGGTGAGCCCGGACGCCGTGGCGACGACGCTCAAGGCCATGACCGCCGCAGGCATTATCACGTTGGACGAGGAGCAGATCAAGGCGTTTCAGACGGAGTTTGCCAGCTTCAGCGCGCAGCAGCGGCTGGCCCTGCCCGTGCCGGGCGGCAATGCAACCTATGCGCAGATGTTGGACGTGGCCGGGCTGACTGCCGAAAAACGGACGGCGTTCGAAGCGGCCTTCCTGGCGCACGGCGCTAACGCGGCCGAACTCTGGCAGGACGCGGCCGCGCGCGGCCTCTCGGACCTCGAAATCGGCAGGCTCCAGTTGCAGGGTAAGCTAACCTTTTTGAGCGGTGGGAGCAAGGAGCTGACCGCGCGGCTGCTGGCGAAGCAGGTGTCCGACGGCCCCGCGGCCGCCCCCGCGCCGATCCAGGACGCGGGGCAGTTGGCAGACCTGGGGCTGTATACGGCGGAAAAGTGGGCCGGCGAGCTGGACGCGGCCGCGGCGGGCGTCGGCGTGGATGCGGTGATCCCCGCCGCCTATGTCGGCGCAACCGCCCAGCGGCGCAAGGCGTATGCCGAGGACATGGCGCACCAGGTTCGCATCAGCTATCCGATGCAGGTTTTGGCTCACGAAATCCGGAACGACGCGGCGGACGGGTTTGCGCTGGGCCCGGCTGCGGACGCCGCGGCCCAGGTGCTGCGCCGCGCGGCCGATCAAGGCTATGTCATGGGCCGCACGCCCATCAGCCTGTTTCTCGACGCGCATCCCGGCGCGGCCGCGGGGCTGACACCGCAGGCGCACGCCGCCGCCACGACCGCGCTCGAGGACCTGGAGCGCACCTATCAGATCAGCACCAGCGACGACGTGATGCTGATGATGCGCAGCAAGGGCCTCAACAGCGCCTATGATGTGACCTCAATGACGGAGGACGTCTTCCTCGAATACTACGGCCACTACTTCCCGACGCGGCGCGAGGCCGAGCTGGTCTACCGCAAGGCCACCCAGGTCAGCAGCATGGTATACAACATGTTCGGCATGATCAAACAGGTGGAGAGTCAGGTGGTGGTGTACGCCGCGTCCGCGCCGGCCGACGTGCGCCAGACCGCGCGCAACGAGCTGATCAAGCACTACCCGACCATGGAGGAGCTGTTCGGCTCGATGGATTTCTGCGAGTGCGAGCACTGCCGCTCGGTGCTGGGCCCCGCGGCCTACCTGGTCGATTTGCTCCA
>CAZTMA010000003.1:47392-63313 GCA_964614645.1 uncultured Anaerolineales bacterium | reverse complement strand
GAGGGCGAAGACGCCGCGCGCGCCGGATTCACCGACCAGTGGAACACGCGGCATCCCGGCGAACCCTATACCAGCAAATACCTGCTGCCCTACGACGCGCTGATCGAGCGTCGGCCCGACCTGCCGCACGTCCCGCTGACGTGCGAGAACACAAACACCTCTCTGCCCTATATCGACCTCGTCAACGAGATCCTCGAATACTATGTGGCGAACGGCGCGCTGGATGAGCAGGCCGCGCGCGACACCGGGCAGGCGACCACCGCCATCTTTGAAGGCCTGATCGCCCGCGTGCGCAGAACGTGATTCGCGCGGCCTACGATAAGCTGACCGCGCCGCGCTATCCGCTCAAGCTGCCCTTTGACCTGTGGCTTGAGACCGTGCGTCAGTTTTGCGATTATGCGGAGGCGCCGCTGGCCGAGGTGCTCGAGGCGCTGCGGCCCGGCCCCGACCTGTTCTCGACTACCCACCACTATGACCGCGCGGCCATCTTCTACGAGTCGCTTGGGCTCAGCCCGTCCGAGGTCGCCATCTTCACCGACCCGGACCCGCTTGCCCGCGGCCAGTGGTGCGACCTGTACGGCTACGCGACGACCGGCCCGGCCATCGCCAACCCGACGAACGCCGCGCCCGACGCGACGCTCACCTTGCCCAACAACACGACGTTCGAGGCAGGCAACCCGGTGACGTATGCCACTGTGGCGGCCGGCGTACAGGTCGAGACCCATACCATCAAGACGGTCGGCGGCCCGGACTCGGGCGGCGCGGGCCAACGGCTGATCACACTGAACGGCGTCTGGACCACGCCCCCGACCTCCGGTGACCGGCTCATCCCGGCCGCGTCGGTCCTCCTGAGCTCGGCCAAGACCCTCGCACGACGGATGGAGGTCACGTACAAGGAACTGGTCGAGATTGTCAAGACCGGGTTCGTGAACCCGCACCTAGCGCCGCTGGCCTTGCTCTACAAGCTGGACCTGGCCGCCAAAGACGTTTTCTTCTACGAGACGCATCGCGCGTTTTACCTGGCCAACCAGGATCTGCGGGGCCGGGCGCGCGAGACGCTGCCCCCGGCCGACCAGGCGCGTTACGACGCGCTGGCGAACGACGTTCCCAACACCAACCTCAAGGGCTGGGACATCGTCAATGAGATCGGCTCGCTGATGGACCGGCTGGACGCGGCCGCCGTCGAGTTTGCACCTTTCGACGCCCGCGCGTGGCTGGACAACCAACTGGCCGCCAACGTGTTCGATGACATCCTCGTGCTGGCCGACCCGGATGCCGGGTGCAGTTTCGACGCGACCACGCTGCGCTACGCCGACGGCCGGCCGGCCGCTGCGCTCGACTTCGTGCGGATCAACCTATTCGTGCGGCTGTGGCGCAAGCTGGGCTGGACCATCGAGGAGCTGGACCGCAGCCTGACCACGTTTGTGGGCCCGGCCGCGTACACCGCCGCTAACCTGGGGCCGCGGTTGCGGGCCGCGCTCCTCTACCTGGCCCACCTGAAGGCGCTGGATAACAAACTGCGCCCGGGCAAGGGCGGCCGCTTGAAGCTGCTGACGCTCTGGTCAGACATCCCGACGACCGGCAAGAAGCCGCTGTATGCGCAGTTGTTCCTGGGCCGCAGCGTGGCAAAGAGCGGCGAAGTAGACATCCTGACGCCGACCGGCCAGGCCCGGCGCATCTCGCTCTTCGACAACGCGCTGGGCCGGTATCTCGACACGCCGACCCTGGAAGGGATCGCGGAAATGGTCGAGCACGTGGCGGAGGCGCACGGCGTCGAGCCTGCGGTCGCGATCGACCCGGCCCCCTTCGCCGGCGAAGCGCGGGTGCGCATCGACTATGACCCCGTGACGAAGGTGCAGACGCTCGGCTACCGCGGACGCCTGATCGCAGTCGAGAAGGCGCGGCTGGCCGGGCTGCCAGCCGCGGCCGGGCTGCCGCAGCCCGCGCTTCTGTCGGGTCTGCTCGACGGGGTGGAAGCGAAGGGCCAGGCGTTCAGCCTCATCAAGGGCCACCTGCCGGGTCTGCAAGGCGCCCTGGGCCTGACCGCGCTGGAGATCGAGGCCATCCTGAAAGACGCCGGACAGCAGCCTGAGACGGCCCCGCTCACCGTGCCCAACGTCTCGGTGCTCTATCGCTACGGCCTGCTGGCAAAGGCGCTCAAGCTGTCCGTGGCCGACGTGATCACGCTGAAGGTGCTGGCGGGCCGTAACCCCTTCAAACCGCTGGCGGGCAACCCGCCCACGGTGCTGGCCGACGACTACCCCTTTAGCGAGACCTTGCGCTTCGTCGAGATCGTCGGCGAGGTCAAAGCGAGCGGCGTCTCGATCACCGAGCTGGACTACTTGCTGCGGCACCGCTTCGACGCGACCGGCCCGCACCGCCAGGACCCGGCTGCCGCGCGTGCACTGCTGACCCGGCTGGCCGAAGGGATCCGCGCAATCCGCGCCGAGCACGCCGTGCCAGCCGACCCAACTGCCTTGACCGACGAGGTGCTGCGCGCCAAACTCGCACTATCGCTCACGCCCGACGCGGCCGGGCGCTTCATGGACATGGTCAACGGAACCGCGCTGTTTGTCGCGACCCGGTCGGATGTGAACGCCGCCGCCGCACTCACTCCGGCCGACTTTGCGGCTGCTTCGGCCATTGTCGCGGTATCGCAGTACAACGCTGTCCGCACGGAGCAGAAGCTCACCTATCGCGGGGTGCTGTTGCCCGCGGAGCGGGCCGCGCTCCAGGCGCAGTTCGGCGGGCTGCCGGCCGGTCAGCGCGGCACGCTGGCGGCCCTGCTCGACAATGCCGCGCAGCAGGCGCTCGACTTCTTCGACAGCCAGCTCAGGAAGCAGCCGCTGCGCCGGGCCGAGGACGCGGGCTTCCTGGACCGGGCCGACTTCGACGTGCTGTTTGCGCCGCTCGCAGCACCCACGGCCATCCTGCCCGGCGACACCCCGGCCGAGGTCGCGGCGAAAGAGGCCGCCAACGCGGCAAGCGAGCGCAGCAACCAGGCCGAGCTGCGGAATCGGCGCATGCGCACCGCGGCGGCCTACCTGCCCTACCTGCAGGCGCGCTTGATCCGCCAGCTTGTCGTGCAGACGCTGGCCGCGTACGGCGCCGCGGATCCCGCGCTGGTCGAGTCTCTGCTGACCGACGAGCGCCTGCTGCACCTGCCCGCTCCGGCCCCGGTCCAGCCGCTGCTGGCCGCGCTGACCGCCCCCGCAAACCAGGGCGTAGACGTCGCGTTCTTTGCGAGCAACGATCTGACCGGCGCGGTGCAGGCCTCCGCACCGCGCGTGCGGACGGCCGACACCGGCCTGAAGGATGCGCAGGACCTGGCCGGCGCCGCGCTCCCCGCGGCCGGCAGCGCGCGTTTCGTGGGCTATCTACAGGTCCCGGCGGCCGGCCCCTACCGCTTCTATGTGGAGCTGGATAAGACCGGCGCGGCGTTCGAGCTGCGCTTCGAGCACCGGGCGACGCCGCTATTCCTGCACGGGGTGGCGGACGTCGACAACAAGGTGTTCGGCACGGAGGCGGGCAAGTACCTGGAGCTTCAGCCCGGCGCGGCCTACAGCTTCACGCTGGCGGTGCGAAACCTGGGCGGCGGCCATGCACGGCTGCTGGTGCAGGGAGAGACGCTGCCCAAAGGGCCCTTGAGCCAACTAGCGCTCTACCCGGCGCAGGGCGTGGCCGCGGCCGAGCAGGCGCTGCTCCTGCTCACCAAGGCGCTGCGGGTGCTGCAGGTTCTTGGCCTGAGCGAGCGCGAGGCGCGTTACCTGCTGGCCGACGCGCCGGGCGACTTCGACAACGTCAGCCTCAGCGAGCTGCCCACGGGCGAGGGCGGCGATACGCCGGCCGAGCGCATCGCGGCCGCCGCTCGGTGCCGGGCGTTTCTGCGCCTCGCCGCGTACGTGCAGGTCCGCCGCGACTTGGCCGAGGGCACGAATGACCTGATCGACCTGTTCGAGGCGCAGGCCGCGGGCGGCCCGGCCGCGGCCTACCCAATCCTGGCGCGGCTGACGCGACGCGAGCCGGTCGTGATCGAGGCCACGGCCCGCACGCTCTGGCCTTTGCCGGCCAGCCCGTCCTTCGTCAGCGAGAAGGCGGTCGAACGGCTGTGGGCCGCGTTGCAACTGATGGAGCGGTTCGGTGCCACGGCCGCGACGATCCAGGGTTGGACGCGCATCGTCAGCCCCGCGTCCGTTGCGCAAACCCGCTCCGCCATCGCGGCCGAGGTGCGCGAAACGATCAAGGCCCGCTTTGCGCCGGAAGCGTGGCAGGGCGTGGCGCAACCGATCTTCGATCGGTTGCGCCGCCGCCAGCGCGACGCGCTGGTGGCCCACGTGATGCACACCCGCGGCTTTGCTCGGCTTGAAGAGCTGTACGAGTACTTCCTGATCGACCCGGGCATGGAGCCGGTGGTGCAGACTTCGCGCATCCGGCTGGCGATCTCGTCGGTTCAGCTGTTCTTACAGCGCTGCCTGCTCAACCTGGAGGCGAAGGTGCACCCCTCGGCCATCCTCAACCCCGAGCACTGGGAGTGGATGAAGCGCTACCGCGTGTGGGAGGCCAACCGCAAGATCTTCCTGTTCCCCGAGAACTGGCTGGAGCCGGAGTTCCGCGATGACAAATCGCATCTGTTCGCCGAGCTGGAGGGCGCGCTGCTCCAGGGCGACGTGTCGCGCGACCTGGTCGAGGACGCGTTCCTGAACTATCTGCGCAAGCTGGACGAGTTGGCGCGGCTCGACATCGTCGCGATGCACGTGGAACAGAGGGCCGACCCGGGCCAGAACGTGTTGCACGTGTTCGGCCGCACCTATGCCGAACCGCACAAGTACTTCTATCGCCGGTTCAGCGCCGGGGGCTGGACCCCGTGGGAGGCGGTGACGGCCGAAATCCAGGGCGACCACCTCGCGCCCGTGATTTGGCGCGACCGGCTGTACCTGTTCTGGGTCACTTTCATGGAGAAGGCGGAGCAACCCACGCAGAGCGTCACGATCGACTACAAGAACTCGTTTCCGGTGCCTCTCGCGCCGGCGACATACGTCGAGGCCCAGTTGCACTGGAGCGAATACCTGCACGGCACGTGGACGACGCACGAATCGAGCGGGTTGGACGCGGCCAGCGTCATCAAGTTTGCCGGTGTGAAGCAGACTGACGTCAATGCCATCCTTACCCATGTGAGCAAAGCCTATTCGCCCCAGGGTGATGAGCTTGGCGTGTTCGTGCATCTCAACCTGGAAATCTCGACGACCGTCCCGCCGGGTATGGCTATGAGCGCCAGTCTTGTCAGGGCGAGCCGCGCCTTTTACCTGGCCGGTCGCAACAGCAGCCCGGCGCCTCGGAATGGCATCGCGACGCCAGCCTTCAATTACCCCAGCGCCAGCGAACGTCGCGCCACCCGCTATCGGGGCACGGCGCCGCTCACCGTAAGCTACACGAAACGCACCACGACTGAACCGAACAAACCGCCGGAAAGGCCGACGGTGAACATCCTGGGCGCGAACCCTTCCGCCTACACGCTGCTGCCCCTGAACCACGGCCTGGGGCCTACCGTGCCGGACAGCGCCTGGAACGGCGCGCCTTCGGACCAGCGGACGAACGTCAAAGCCGCGCTGGAGCGCACCCTGGCCGAGACCGAGTCGCTCATCAAGCCGCTGTTCTACCAGGACGATACGCGCACGTTCTTTGTCGAGCCCGACGTGGTGGAGCGCACGATGCTGGACGTGCAGACGTTCCTGGAACCGGTCGCGCCGCCAACGAACTACGAGGAGCCGAAGTGGCACGAATGGCTCGAGAAGTACGTCGAGGCTCAGATTCCTGGACGTGGCCCGAAAGCATGGCCGCCGGAGGATCCGCTCGACGTCTTAAGAAAGCAGGACTGGCTGGTGAACGAAGCCACGATCATGCGTTTTGACGACGCAGCGCTTGCGGGCCTGGGGGCGGCGCCCATCACGTTCGAGCATGTGGCGCCCGAGAGTGCGCAGGCAGGTGTGCGGCAGCCCGCGACGGCCGGAACGCGGTTGTATGTGAGCAGCGCCGGCGCCATCGAGCAGACTGATCTGGTCGTGCTCGGCGGCGGCCTGACACTGTCCGATGTGGGCCTGGCCGAAACAGGCATGGGACTCAACGTGATCGGCGCGGCCGGCGTGAACGCGGGCGTGCAGCAGAATGTCGAGAGCATGGCGCTGGAGGCAATCCAGGGCGTGATGACCGGCATGGGGCGTTAGGCTGGGAGGTGATGCGATGGCGTCAGGGCGATACAGCAACTCGATCCGCAGTGATGTGAACAAGATCGCGCAGAACTGGGCTACGACTGCGCCAACCGAAGTGAAAAAGACCTACGTCGTGCAGGAACGCGAAGTCAGTTACCGCTTCACCCTGCACCAGCATCCGTACGTGGGGAATCTCACGCGGCGCCTGCTGAACGGCGGCGTGGCCGGGCTGCAGGCCGCCGACACCGACTACGACGGCCGCGCCGCGCGGCCCGACAGTGTCCTGTTCGAGATGGGCGCGGACCCTGTCACCCTGCCGCGCGACACGCGGCTGGCCCTGATCCAGGCCACGACCGTGACCGCAGCCGGCGGCGCGCCCTTCGATCTGGCCGCAGGCATGTCGGTCACGTTGGCGGCCGTCGGGCCGACAGCGGTTCAGGCGCACACGCTGCCACCGGTGGGCGGCGCACCGCCCGCCGTGCCGCGGCTGCGGGCGCGCCTGCTCGGCGGCCTGCCAGAGGTCCCGGCCCGGGGCGCCACGCTACGTTTGGCCACGGGCAGCCTGGCCCTCGTCCAGGGCAACACCCTGGTCAAGTTGAACGCGGCCACCCAGGTCAGGCTGACCGACGGTTCGGTCGTGGGCCTGCCGATTGACACCCCGCTGGCCTTGGCCGACGGGGCGACCCTCACGTTGCCGACCGCCATCGACGTCACCGTCGTGCGCGCCAGGCGGCTGCCGAAGCTGTATGCGCCCGCGCTGGCAGGCTATGCGCCGACCACGCTAGTCGAGCAGCCGCATCCCGCCTGTGACCTTGACTTCACGTTTGACGGCGCGTACGGGGGGTACAACTGGGAGCTGTTCTACCACGCTCCGTTGATGATCGCCATGCACCTGAGCAAGAACGGCCGCTACGCCGAGGCGCAGCGCTGGTTCCATTTCCTGTTCGACCCGACCGACACCAGCGAGGAGCCGTCGCCCGACCGCTTCTGGAAGGTGCAGCCCTTCCACACGGCAGACGTGCGCAAGATCGAGGAAATCCTGGTCAACCTGGTGACGGAAGCGGACCCGGACCTGCGCGACGAGACGATCCGCAGCGTCAATGCGTGGAAGGCCGCGCCGTTCCGGCCTCATGCGGTCGCCCGCATCCGCCAGCAGGCGTACATGTTCAAGACGGTGATGGCTTACCTGGACAACTTGATCGCCTGGGGCGATTCCCTGTTCCGCCAGGACACCGGCGAGGCCATCGACGAGGCCATGATGCTCTACGTCCTGGCACGCAATATTCTGGGCCCGCGGCCCCTGCCCGTGCCGCCTAAAGGCAGCGTGCGGCCGCAAACGTACGCCAACCTGCGTGAAGACCTGCGGCACTTCGGGACAGTGCTGCGCAATATGGAGGCTGCCGCGCCGTTCGACCTGACGCCGCTGCCTGCAGATACGAGTGACGGCAGTGGGCTGGCCACCGTGCGCAGCCTGGGTCGCGCGCTGTATTTCAGCGTACCGGTGAACGACAAGCTGCTGGGCTACTGGGACACGGTGGACGACCGTTTGTTCAAGATCCGCAACAGCCTGAACATCCAGGGCGCGTTCCGGCAGCTAGCGCTGTTCGAGCCGCCGATCGACCCCGCGCTGCTGGCGCGCGCGGCCGCGGCCGGCCTTGACGTCGCCGCGATCGTCAACGGCCTGAACCAGCCGCTGCCGCTGGTGCGCTTCCAGCTGCTGGCTCAGAAGGCCGCCGAGATCGTCCAGGAAGTCAAGTCGCTGGGCAACAACCTGCTGTCGGCCATCGAAAAGGAAGACGGGGAAGCGATGGCGATCCTGCGTGCCCGGCACGAGCGGGCCATTCTGGAGATGGTCGAGCATGTGCGCTACGCGCAGTGGCAGGAGGCGATCAAGGCCAGAGAAGGGCTGCTCGAGTCCTTGCAGCTTGCGATGCAGCGGTACGCGTACTACGAGCTGCAACTCGGCAAGACGTTCGAGGAAATCAAGAACGCCGTGCCGGCGCTCGTCGATCTGGATGTGTCCGGCCTTGAAAAAATGCGTTTGGATGCAACTGAAGGGCGCGTGTCCGTGCGGGACATCGAGATTGACATCGCGACCGATGCCTTCGCTCAGGCCGCGCAGTTCCTCAGTGGGGGAAAGCTACTCAGCTCGCACGAGGTCAGGGAGTCGCTTTTCCTCGAGGGGGCACAACTGGCTTCCGATATCGCCAATATCCTGAACACGATTGGCTCCGCAATCCACGTTGTTCCCGAGTTCAAAATCCACGGCCAGCCAATGGGTGTCGGTGGAACGGCGGAGACTGGCGGCTCGCACTTCGGATGGGGCATCGAGGCTACCGCAAATGCCGCTAAGGCCGTAGCCGAGCGGCTCAATTTCGAGGCGCGGCGGGCAGCCCGCATCGACGGATTCGCCCGTCGCGAGCGCGACTGGGCCTTCCAGAGCAACCTGGCTGCGGGCGAGATCAACCAGGTCCTCAAGCAATTGCGAGCCGCGCAGATCCGTGAAGCGATCGCCGAGATGGAACTCAATAACCACCGCAAGCAGATCGCCAACGCTCAGGACATCGAATACTTCCTCACCGGCGAGAAGAACCCTGACTGGACCCAGAAATCGGAGACTAAGGAGAAGAAAGTCACCAACAAAGCGTTCTACGCCTGGATGAAGCGTGAGGTCAAGGGGCTCTACGCCCAGTGCTTCCAGTTCGCCTTTGACGTCGCCAAGAAGGCCGAGCGCGCGCTGCAACACGAGCTGGGCGACCCGTCGCTCAGCTACATCCAGTTCGGTTACCTGGCAGGCAAGGAAGGGCTGCTGGCCGGCGAGAAGCTCTACCTGGACGTCAAGCGCATGGAGATGGCCTACCTGGAGCTGAACCGCCGCGAGTACGAGCTGACCAAGCATATCAGCCTGCTCCAGGTAGATCCGGCCGCGCTGCTCCGGCTGCGCGCAACGGGCCGCTGCACCGTGCGCCTCCCCGAGGCGCTGTTCGATATGGACGGCCCGGGCCACTACTTCCGGCGCATCAAGACCGTGGCCCTCAGCATCCCGTGCGTGACCGGGCCGTACGCCAGCGTCAACTGCACGCTGCGGCTGCTCAAGAGCAGCATCCGTACAACCGCAGTGGTCGGGGATGAGTACGCGCGGCAGGTGGACGGGGAGGACGGGCGCTTCAACGACTACTTCGGCAGCCTGCAAGCCATCGTCACCAGCTCAGCCCAGAACGACAGCGGCCTGTTCGAGACCAACCTGCGCGACGAGCGCTACCTGCCCTTCGAGAATTCGGGCGTGATCGGCGAGTGGCAGCTCCAATTGCCGGGCAACCCCAGCGCGGGCGACCCCACCCAATTCGACTATGACACGATCAGCGACGTGATCCTACACATGCGCTACACGGCGCGCGAGGGTGGGGATATCCTGCGCAACGCGGCGCTCACCGAGCTCACCACCCTCATCGACAGCGCGCACGCGGCAGGGTCGGTACGGCTCTTCTCGCTACGCCACGAGTTCCCGTCCGCATGGGCCGCGTACAAGGCCTCCACGTCTGCGGGCGGCCTCGCCCCGCTCAGCATCACGCTGACGCCGCAGCACTTCCCGTTCTGGAGCAAACCCAGGCCGGGCCAGACGCGCCGGGTACATGCGGCCGAGTTGGTCGTCGCCGCGAGGGGTCCGGTCACTCTGGCCGCGCCTGGGGGCGCAGCGGACCCCCTGGGCGCGTGGACCGGCAACCTCCGTCGGACGCCGATCACGAACGCGCCCATGCCGGTGTTCGACGGGACCAATCCATCGACCTGGGACGTGCGGCTGACGCAGGCCGGCGTGACGGACGCATGGCTGTTGGTGAATTGGGGCGCGCCGGCAGCGTAGACGGGGAGCGAGGTATTGGAGCACTTTGTTCTCCAATACCTTGCTCCCTGTTGGTAGCAGGGAGAGCAGCGTACTGGCCGCGCACTTCCAGAGGGGAAGATAGCCTGGACGCAGTCTGCTTAACAGATCCCTGAGGCGACCTTGCAGATCAAGAGCGAGATCGGCTCGTAGGCGAATGGCGAAAGAAACGCTCTTGAAACGCGCGATGTGATAGTTTCAGTCCTGCCACAGAGGCAGGCCAGTGAGCGGCCGAGGTGCTCGGTATGAAGCGGAGGGAAAGATGTCAAGTGTGCGTTGGATGGGAACAGCGAGTGGTTGGCAGACCAGCCATGTAGAGCTGACAGATGACCTCACTCAACGATTCGTAAAGTCGGGCGTCAGCGAGAGCCAGGCGGCCAGTTCTGCCGCCATCCCGGTGGCGGCGGGCGCGACCGGCCTCGAGCAGCCCGCAGCGGCAGTACCCGCGCCGACAAGCATCGACAGCAGCGACGATGACCAGAAAACCCTGGAAACCTGCTGTTTTGATAATGCGTCGGAGTTCACCGTACGCGTGCGTGGATTTGCCCACCACTCCAAGCCCAAAGGTTTGTTGGAGCGAGGAGAAAACGACATCATGATTGTCACGAAGCACAGCTTCAACTCAGAACCCTGGATCACGCGCGTGCACTTCCGGGGCACCGATGTGCCGGAAGGTTGGCACAGCGATTTTTTCGAAGACACGGTGGTGGCAAAGCGGGATTTCAAAGTCGCGGATGACCGCCGCCTGGATCTGCACATCCAGATCTACGACGTGGACCAGTTGAATCTCAACTTGGTCGAGCTTGTCAAGGGCACAGCGGATGCTGCAAGCGGCAGCATTGCGTTCACGAATCCTGTCTTGGCGTCCTATGTCGGATTGGCAGGAGCGGGCCTGAAGGCTCTGGCGCAGCAGGCCGAGCAGCTAGATCAGCACGATCCAATTATCGAGCAACGATTGGTGTTGGAGCTAGCGATCCCAAGTCGCGGGCGCACCCTGCTACAGCCGGGCTTCTTCGTCTGCTTCGAGAACGATGTGGACACGGAGAAGACTCGTTGGTGGCTGGATTCTCACCTGCACGTACTCTGCCAGGAAAGAGACGGTTCTGAAGGTGCGGAGCCGAAATCAGAGTTCAAGGCCTGCAGCTACGTCGTGATCGAGGTCTCGAACGATTTTAGCGGCGGCCGCGAGTGGGTGATCGATCAGAAGGTGACCAAGCTGGTCAGTGAGCTGCATGGCAAGGGGCAGAGCGGCGAAGCGCCGCTGCACTTCCTGCGCCAGACGCTTCGCGTGTACGACAACTTCAAGCGGTTGGAGCGGGCACGTTCGCTGCTGGACAAGCCAAAGCCCTCGCCAGAAGAAGCAAGTTTGCTCCAGGAGCTTCAGAACGATCCGGAGTTGGCGCCATACCTGAAACCCCTCACGCGGGACGGTCAACCCAAAGGATCAGATGCCCAGGGCGAAAACTGAGTTTGTCCGACAAAGATGAGGAGGGATTCGTGCGGCGTCGATATTTGCTCGTTCTACTGGTGGGGCTTGCCGCGCTCGTGCTTTCCAGTTGTGGCATCGGCGAACCGGCTGCTAACAAAGCCGCCGCTGCTATTGACAAGGCGATCGCACGGATGGACCAAAACCTGCTGGGCTGGCAAGAGATCGTCAAGGGCCTGCCCGCGGAGTTGCAGGGGCTGGAGTCCAACGCGGCCAGGGACGCCGAAATGATTGCGCAAAAGAGCCTTGCGGCTGCTGGCTCAAACATCAAGTGTGTTGCCGACTTCGCGCGCTCGCGGGCTAGGGGCGACCTCCAACGGCTCGCTGATAGGCTCAGAGGAAAGCCCACCTCCGATCCGCAGCCGGTCGTCTGCGAGCCGGCGCCTGTCAATTTCAGCATGGAGAGACGGCCCGACTTCGTGGAGTTCCATGGCTATGACTTTAAGCTATCGAACCCTGATGGCAGCGAAGTGAAACGAGTGCGGGCTTACCTGCGGACGATCGGGAGTCCTGACTTGCCGTTGGACGAGTGGACCACCTTTGCCTCGCACTATATCGTCTCAGTAAAAGTTGGTACGGGTTCAAGCATACCGCTCTGCAACAAGCCGGGACGAGTGATTGTCTTGAAGGCGATCGATGGTTCGGGCATCGAAAGAGAGTTGGGAGAGAAGAGCGAAGTTGGCATCATAGACGCCGTGTGTCCGGCCGCTCCTCCGGCGCCTACGCCGATGCCCGCGATTATGGTCTTTGACCATCACCTGCTAGATGGCGGTGGAATCACGGGAGCATCCTATAACAGGGTGTACGGTCCTGCGTGTTCGCCTAACTATCACCGACTCAGCTACCATGCAAGCAACGAGTCAACAGGGAATGTCGGCTGGTGCCAGGTAAACGGATGGGCCAACGACGACCCGAAAAGCTGTGAGGTAGAAGTACATGTTGGGATGCGGCCATTCCAGGGAGTGGACTGCCACATCGTGGTCTGGGAGGTCGGTGACCAGTTGCCCGCGCCAGAGGCGCCACCTTGTTTGTGTCAGTAGGAGAATTGCCAGTTATGGCTACTTGGATTGGCATAAAGCAATAGGGAGGTCCTAAGTGAAAGCTGCAATTGGCGAGTTTAGATCCTGGGTTGCTGATGAGCGGCTTGCCGACATCTTGCGCAAGGCTGCCGCGGAACCCGAGACATGGCAGGAAGCCAGGGCTGACCCTCTCGTCTTCCTAAGCTCCGAAGGCCTTCAGTCGCCGCCGGGCACAGTGGTAGAGCTGTACGAGTTGGTGCCAGATAACGAGATTGGTGAGAACCGGCACAACCTGGTGCCGCCACTCCAGGGATGGTTGCCTCCGGAGCGAGCGCCCGAACGTCAGGCGCCTACCCGTTCCAGGTAAACAGTTGCCCCCCGGGTACAAGACCGTACAAGACCATGCGGGAGGTCCGCCAATGCCTGAAGTGGGCAGTCGTTGCGTCGGGGCGTGAATGGGTTCCTGAGAGCGAGGGTTCGCCGATGGGACATTGGAAGCTTACAAACATCACCCGCATCTGCGTGGAAGCGATCACTACGACGGAAGAGGTGATCGAGTGCCTACCATACCTAGTGTCGGGCTGAACAGATGAGCTGCTGAATCCGAGGTTTGCGATTCGGAGAGGGGGAAACGCTGTGGGCTTGCAGTCAAATCGTCTCGTCATGATCGGGCTAGGAATGGAGGGGGACGCGCCGCCAGTCCCCGAGCAGCCACCCTTGCCCGACGGTGTCCATTTGCGCTGGGCCTTCGAACGCGATGCTGCATTTCCGTGGCATGGCTACTACCTCTTTCGCCGGCCCCACGAGATGCGCGGCAACAATTGCGTTTCGGGCAACCTGACCGGCTTGCCGCGCGGTCCGCGCCTCGGCGCGCTCAGCTTACCTGAAGGCGCATTCAGCAGCGAGGGCCAGATCAAGGTCACCGACGCACCCCTGACAGGCGGGGCTGCGGCGATTGACCTCGGCGGTGGGCTGCGGTTCGACCTGCGGGCCGATGATCCGGCATTTCGAGTTGACGTCCGGGTGGAGTTCCCCGCCGGCCGTGAGCAATGCGTCGATCTGTCGGGACAGAACTGGGATCCGGGGAACCGGCGCTTCAAGATTGACGGCATACGCTTTACCGTGGAGTCGCCGAGGAACCCGCTCCCCGGCGCGTTGCGGTCGGTGACTGTCACCGCGCAGTTACCTGTCGCCGCTACCAACGTGCGGCTGGACCTGTCGCTCCAGTTCGGTGCGCGCTTGATCGCGGAGGCGCTTGCTGACGACGGCCGGGTGCTCGCGGCCGCGCAGGCGACCGCCGGCGCAAACCGCACCGTACGGCTGGATAGCACGACACCCTTCCAGACCTTGCGATTTCGGGCGCCAAGCGCGCGGGTGATGCTCAACATGCTATGCTACACGCCGGTTGCACAAACGAAGGATGTAGTGGTGACTGCCTACGACGGCGAGACGGCGGTCGCGTCGGCCAGGGTGGCCCACGCGGCCGGTCAGCCCGTCGACGCGTCTCTCTGGTTCGACCGCATCACGGCCGTGACCTTTTCCGCGGGCGACGCCGCGCTTGTCGAATTGTGCGCGTTCCCCGTGGCGGCCGGCGTATCCAAGGACTGGGGACCTGTGCAGGACTGCCCGCAGCCGCTGACCCTGCCCATTACGCACGCCGACTACCCGGCACGTTCAGGTCCTATGAATCCGGCGGCGGATTGGCTCGATGCGGCCGCGCGCGTCACCTACGGCCCGGCAAACGACTGGCAGGGAGCACCCTTCGACGCGCTCCACGAACAGTTGGCGCGGCTGGTGCGCGGCGGGCCGCCGGGCGCGGCATCGCTCGCCATGGACAGCCCCACGCGCGGCGCGCAGGACGTGCCAGGCGTCGAGACAGTCCCGACGGGCGAGCAACCGCCGACCATGCCGACCGTACACCCGCTCGACATGGTCGCGTTAGGGGCCATGAACCCGGCCATCGCGCAACTCGTCGGGTTATATTGGGCCGACACAGCGGCCTCGCGCGCCCAGGCATACGACTACATGATCGTGGCCGACCATGCGGGTGTCGGGCGCGGCAGCCCCGACGTCATGCTCCAAGATCTTGCCGCCAACGGATTTGGCGCGGTCGACGCGTGGATTACTTTCGCGCTGCAGCGTGGGCTGGCTGCACCGGTCGAGCCGCCCCAGGACCTCCGCGCCTATGCCCTCCCCGCGGGGGCGTATCGCAAAGCGGACGGGAGCGTCGCAAACCCCGCGGGCAACGTCGGACTGACGTGGGCATCCGGCCGTGATCAGCGCGGCTACCTTCGTCCCGGGCAACCCGTGATGCGCCATGTCTGGCGCGACCGGCAAGGCAACGGGAAGACGCCGACCCCGGCGGTGGAGGCGAAAGAGCTGGCAACCGCGGGCCGGCCGCTGCTTGAGGTCAGCGCAGCCGCGGCCTACACCGACGGGCCGAGGTATCCTGCGGATTGGCCGCAGTTCCCGATGCGCTTTATCGACTTTGCGCTGGATGAGGGATGGTACGGTTATCAGGTGGCTGCGATAGACCTGTTTGGCCGCTACAGCCCGAAGAGCGGCTTTGCGACCTGGTGGCAGTGGGACCCGCCGCCAAACCCTAAGCCGTGGTATTACATTGACCCGCCTGCTGCGAGGGTGATCATCCTGGCATCTGTGCGCATCCTTGACACGCTGGCGCCGCCCGCGCCGCTGGCCGTGGAGGCGTATGCGCTCGATCCGCTCGACCCGCTGCTCATACAGGACAAGCCTTACAAGGACTGGCGCGACACTCTGGCGGGGCAGCCGAACGGCGCGACGTTGATCGGGCTGCGCGTGCGCTGGTGGTGGACCGCGGCGCAACAGCGCCAGGCGCCCGACACGGCGGAGTTTCGCATCTATTGGAATGACGGGTTTGCGCCGCCGGCCGAGCACCGCGACCCGGCCGCATGGGCTCAGCGTATTTTCGTCTGCCCGTACAACCAAAACGTTACCGAACTGACGGCGGACGACACGCGGCAAATCGACCTCAACGGCGGGAAGGTCGCGGCGACGATCCACTACACGGGCGACCGGCTGTACGAAGTGTTCCTGCCCACTTCCGGGCAGGCCGGCCCGTTGGCGAACGGCGTCCCGCTCGCGCCGGCCCTGGCGGACCCTGTCGCCTACGCCAACGTGACGGTGAGCGCGGCGGATGCGTCGCCGCACGGGCAGGATCCGTGGCCGGGCGGGGGGACGTTGGCGAACCGGCCGGGCAACGAGGGCGCCGTTGCGGCGCCGGCCCAGGTCTATGCAGTCTGGCGGCAGAAGCCCACCGCGCCCGTAACGCTGCCGCAGCCTACCCGCCAC
>CAZTMA010000003.1:43185-47373 GCA_964614645.1 uncultured Anaerolineales bacterium | reverse complement strand
TCGCGCTTCACCTACCGCTGGCAGACCCAGGCGCCCCTGTCCGTCCATGTATGCCGCGCACTGGACAAGTCGGTCTACCGGCTGGACTGGGTCGAGCGCAGTGCCGGCCGGGCGACCGACCTGAGCCTGGCGCAAAACGCCATCTACTTCCCGCCCGAGTGGGAACCTGCGACGCGGCAGGCTGCCGCGGCGCAGCTTGCAGCGATTGCCAACCCGGGGGACTACGCCAACCTCGATGACAACGCGCGCCGGCTGCTCGCCGGACTGCCGCACGTCGAGGGCTCGTTCAGCCAGTTGACCACTGCGCCGGTGGACAGCACCCGGAGCGAGTGGGGGGACACGTTGGACGGCCGGGCGAGCAATGCCTATTTCTACCGGGCGCTGTATGTCGACCCGGCGGGCAACCGCAGCGCGCTGAGCCTGGCGAGCGCGCCGGTGTACCTGCCAGACGTCACGCCGCCGAGATCGCCGGTGATCACGAAGGTGACGGGCGGGGACCGGCAGATCACGCTCGAATGGGCGTCAAACCGGGAGCCGGACCTGGCCGAATACCGGGTGTACCGCGCGGAGTCGGCGCAAGCGGCGGGAGATGTCCGGTTGATGACGCAGGTGGGTGTGGAACAGGAAACGCAACAAGATCCACGCCGGCGATCCGCCATCCATCAGTGGATCGATTCTCAAGTAGCGATTTACAGGTCGTACTGGTATCGAGTTGTGGCGGTGGATCGCTCGGGAAATACATCGCCGGCAAGCCGTACACTGGCCACAAGTGCTTTCCGCTTAACACCACCCATTCCACCCGTCTGGAATGAAGCAAATTGGAATATGGGAGGTACTGCCATTGAGCTTCACTGGACGAACCCCGAGCCCGGTTTGTATTCTCTGATTCAAAGAAAAACCACGCTGAACGGCACATGGCGAACGATCAGTGATTGGCTAGACCCCAGTGTCAGCACATTTTCCGATCCTGGCGCGGATTCTACACAAGATAACTACTACAGGATCAAACTGCGAGACGTCAACGGAAATATGAGCAGTGACTACGTGACCAGGATAGTACAAGAGCCATCTCCATGACGAAATCGATTAATTCTCAGGAGGCGTTCCGGTGATGGAACTGATAGTCGATTTACCGGTGGCTGTGTTACCACAAGGATCGGATCCAGCAACCTTTTATGGTTTGTTTGACAACAAGTTCAGTGTAGCGTTATCCCAGGCGCTAGACCTTGTTATTTGGGTTGATGCGGATCCTGAGCTTGCCAGGATCTATGCGCCGGTGAAATCGGCCGTACGCTTTTATCCGAGCGGAAGAGACTGGAATGGCAATACCATCGCCACGGACAGTTTGATCCTTCAAGTATGGCCATTAGATTATGTGAAATTGAAAGAGACTTTGACTTCGGCATTGCCGGCCGTTATTCAGATAGAGAATGTTGATGCCGCCGAAGTACGCAATGCAATACGTAACATCTTCACCGCCCTAGGGCGCGATGAGAGTGCGTTAACGAGCTTTATGTCGGGCGATGGTCTCTGCAAAGTGAATGCAAGAACCCCCCTTGGCATCGCGAGCGCGGGTATCGCACCACCCTCTTCCGCGACGCCTAACCGCGTGTCCTTTCGTTTCTTTGATGGAACAGGCCAGCAGTTTAATCCCATCCCATTTTTAAACGAAACCGCCGATTCAGCGGGGCTTGACAAAACCATCCATCCCTTACTCCGCCAGCTGGAATTAGAAGGATGGATTGAAGTTCTCATCCTATCGGAGACAAACGATCCCGTACCCAATGAAGCTTTCACGCTGTATTTCGCGGACGGAAGCTCCCGAACAGGAGTCACAAACCAGCAGGGCAGGATCTATGAGACCGCTATTCCTCCTGGTCCCTGGGGTATTGATTTTCCAAACTACCCTTCATTTCAAGTGATTCCGGAAAACGCGTAATCAACGGTAATGTTGCTTTGATCAGGAGGTGATTCGAATGGCCCAGTTACAGATTACCAGGATAGGAAACGAGCATTTTCGAGAGTACGCAGTTGAGCAGGGCGACTCTCTCAGTTCGATATGTTTGCGTTTTGGACAACGTGATTGGCTTGCTGTCTATAATCATCCAGCCAATGCCGCTTTTCGAGCTCGATTTCCGGATCCGAATCAAATTGATTTTGTTAACCCAGTGAACCTTTTTGTCCCCCTAGCAGGCGCGAAAACGACGGGCAAACGCATCCGTGGAAAACCATTAGACGATTATTACATCATCCAAATCGTCGGGCCCACCGGGCTGCGAAAGCCAAATGAAAAATTGTGGCTTCGTTCGCCGGCCTCGCCGCCTTCTACGTCACCCGTTATTACGGCTTTCACAACCGATGCGCAAGGTGAGCATATAATAACGAACCCAACACCCGGTGATTGGTTTATCGTGTCAGAAAAATACTGGCTGAGATCGCTCATTTCCACAGACCCCTTCCCCAATCCGGTTGATATCGACACCTGGAAAAAGACGGGTGGAAAAGTGGAACCTACACCAAACATGAAGCTTACCCGAAATACGGTAACGACGGTGGAAATACACACGGGCTACTATATTGTCTGCCCCATGTGTGCAAGAACATTCTTCACCGTTCTACCAACTTCTTCTGCCGCCCGGAATCTATGTCCGAATGACTCTTTTGATTTATCGTCCATCGAAGGGGCCATTGGTTCTGAGCAAACCTCATTTGCAAGCCCAACGACAGGGCAGGATTTGTCCGCCCCAGGCGTTGTATGCCGCGGAACACAAACACGGATCACCACTTACGACCCTGTCACGATCTTCTGGGACGAATCTCGCTTTGTTGAATTACGGGGCAATGACTACACGGTGTGGGCAACCACCCGCACTGGCGCGGTGAGCACAGCTCCAATCGTCGGTCGAAATACCTGGGGGGCTATAGCGCCGATCACCGGGGGCAGGGTTTGGGAATTCCACTCAACTGCCAAAGGTGCTGGTCCGACATATACGAGTCGCAGCATCCCAAGCAATGAAACAAATCGGCTAAACACTGTGATGCTCTGGATGACCGTTCATCACACAACAGATCCCGCACTGAGTAATTTCGATACTGCCAGAAATCTGCAAGTAAAGCATCAGAATGAAAGAGGATATGCGGATATTGGCTACCATTTCATTATTGACGCAAACGGATCAATATATGAAGGCCGCCCTCTCGGCATTAAGGGATCACATACGGAATCATTTAACGGAGGGAATATTGGTATTGTCCTGGCAGGTGATTTTGAAAGCCGTCTAGCTAATAACTATACTCCTGATATTCCAACAACTGCAGCCTTGAATGCGCTTGATAATCTGGTTGATGTACTGTCAGCGCGATTTGGGCCAAAAAGTGTTTGGAGTCATCGTGAGCGTAAGCTTCAAGCCAAAGCGGGCGATACTGAATGTCCTGGAGCAAATCTAATCGGACACGTTCATACTGTGTTACGTCCCCTTTTTCCTGGCCCACCTCCATAAGAAGGCACAGAATGAATGATCGTTTCGTTGACAAACACATTCTAGAACAGAAACGGCTTATCGAGCAGCAATTCCAATGAATAGGACAGTCGTACGAGAGGGATGAGGGACGATTGATGAGCAATTCACCGTTCATACCAGCGAGCCTTCTGCTAGAAGATATTGGCGTTTTTCCGGCAGATTTGCTCACCTTTGATGAGGGGATGTCCGGTCTGGACCGGATTGGCGTAAGGGATGTACGGATTACTGAGACGGATACGCAGACGACCGGGCATTTTGTGTTGGTCTTTGATGATGAATTTAGTCTTTCCCTGCCCGGCTTGAGCAGCATATCCTTCGTCTTTGGAGGTACTGGCACACAGTCAGAATTTACCTTTGAGGTAGATTTCCGGGATGTATTCCAGGTGCGTATCGTGAATGCCCGCTTCGCTTTACGGTTCGCTTCGGATGTACTCAGACCGGTCAAGCTCGAGGGCAGCACCTATATATACGATCCTGATAAATCGTATGTTGAAATCTCAATTGATGGTACGATTTTGTTTGGGGCAGATGGATTTCAATTCGAGGGAATGAACCAGCTTGACCTTGTTCCTTGTATGATCTCGGATTCTGGTATTGTGATCGAAGCAACGGATCTTGCACTGGACCTGTTTACCAACTCGAACACCCCACAGTCAGAAGCTGCTGG
>CAZTMA010000003.1:0-43175 GCA_964614645.1 uncultured Anaerolineales bacterium | reverse complement strand
CCTGCAAGCTGGATGGGGTTGATCATTGGTGAGGCAAAGATTCACTTACCTGCCGAATTAGGCACAGCAGTACCAGATGTGCTTACCATGCGCAACTGTTTTATTGGCTCTGGCGGGTTTACCGGGACACTGGGTGTCATATGGGATCCTGGGTTTGGAGGGGAAGTTGGGGGCTTCGCTTTTTTGTTGCACACTTTTGCGCTGGAATTTCGACAAAACAGCCTGGTTCGTTGCGAGCTAAGTGGTCAATTAACGGTGCCGTTTGTTGATTCCTCCCTGGATGTGTTGATCGGATTTGCAGGTATTGGATCCTTTACCATAGGCATCTCCAGCCCAACCGGCCTCGTCACCCTCAAGAAAGACGGCCTGCTCGAACTCACCCTCGAAAGCATCCGCTTCGCGCTCGACGACGGGGTCTTCTCCGTCGCGCTCAGCGGTGAAATCACGCCCGAGGTGGGAGACTTGGAGTGGCCGACCTTCCGCGTCGAGGAGCTGTCCATCGACTCGCAGGGCCACGTGCGTATCGAGGGCGGCTGGCTCAACATGCGCGAGCAGTATGTCCTCTCGTTCTACGGCTTCCAGTTGGAGATCAGCAAGATCGGCTTCGGCACGACCGACGACGGCCGGCGCTGGATCGGCTTCAGCGGCGGGCTGAAACTGGTGGACGGGCTGACCGCGGGTGCCTCGGTCGAGGGCCTGCGCGTTCTGTGGGACCCCACAAAGGACCCGCTCACCGACCCGTCCGCCGTCTCCCTGACCCTGAGCGGCGTCGGCGTGGAGCTGGATATCCCGAACGTGCTCTACTTCAAGGGCTGGGTCTCCATGTCCGAGCCGGGGCCCGGCATCTTCCGCTTTGACGGCGACATCACGCTCGAGATATGCCCCATCAACCTGACCATCGAGGCGCAGCTCGTCATCGGCTACAACGCGCAGGCGGGCTATACGTTCTTCGCCATCTACGTCGGCGTGGAGCTGCCCGCGGGCATCCCGCTCGGCCAGAGCGGCATCGCAATCTACGGCATGGCCGGCCTGTTTGCCCTCAACATGGAGCCGGGCCGGCTGCCGGACGAACCGTGGTACGCCATTCAGCCAGGCCCCAGCTGGTATCACAAGGCCCCCGACGTGGGCGTGTATCACCTGCGCAAGTGGGACCCGGTCCAAGGTAGCCTGGCCTTTGGCGCGGGCATCACGCTCGGCACCATGCCCGACAACGGCATGACCTTCAACGGCCGCTTCCTGCTGGTGCTCGTCCTGCCCGGCCCCATCATCATGCTTGAAGGCCGCGCCAACATCCTCAAGGAGCGCGCCAACCTGCGCGACGAGCCGCTTTTCCGCTCCCTGGCGGTCCTGGACGCGCAGCAGGGCAGCGTCCTTTTCGGCGTGGACGCGCAGTTCCGCTACGACGACGCCGGCGACCTGATCGAACTTGGCGGCGGCACTGAGGTCTTCTTCCGCAAGCCCGATGAATGGCACCTGTACCTAGGTATGGCCGAACCACGCGACCGGCGCATTCGTGCCCTCGTCTTCACGCGCCTGTTTGAGGCTAATGGCTACTTCATGCTCGAGCCGACCGGCATCCGCAGCGGCGCCTGGATCGGCTACGACAAGGCGTGGGACTTCGGGCCGCTCCATGTTAGCTTGCAGGCGTGGCTGGACGGCGCCGCGGAAACCTCGTTCAAGCCAGCCTATTTCAAGGGCGCGCTCTGGCTGCACGGGGCCCTTGAAGCGAGAGCGTTCGGCTTCGGTGTCAGTCTCGAAGCCGACGCGCGAGTGGCTGCCGGCGTCATCGACCCGTTCGAGATTTACGCCGAGCTGTCTGTCAGGCTCGATCTGCCGTGGCCGCTGCCTGATTTCGAGCGAAAGCTCGAGCTGCAATGGGGACCGCGACCAACACCGCCCGCGCTGCCCGTGCCGCTCCAGGAGGTGGCTATCGGACATGCTAAAGTGAGCGCGACCTGGCCGCTCACGGCCGCTGACGGGCTGCTGGACCCCCGCCTTGACCCGGACGGCGACGGCTTCTGGGATGGCAGCCAGCCGGGCGCGCCCGCCAACGTATTCCCGGCCGGCGCGCCGGTTGTCCCGCTCGACGCGCGGCCCAGCATCACGTTTGGCCGGGCAGTGCATGACGTCGCTGGGGTCGGGCGGAATCCTTCGCCGGACCCGGGCCCCGAGTGGATCGGTGACGCGAGTGAGGGCGAGGCCGCCGCGAAAGTGCATACGCTGCTTAACGGGATCACCCTGGAGCGTCTTACCAACGGCCAGTGGCAGACGCTGCTCAGACCAATCCCGCCCGGCGCAGATAGCCTGGATGGTTTGTACGGCACGTGGGAGGCCATGCCGAAACTACCCGGTGAGCAGGGTGAGACGGCCAACACCAAGCTCACGCTCTTCGCGAAATCGGCCTTCAGCCACACGGTGCGCGGGGGCGGCGCGTGGGAGGAGTGGTTCACGAA
Organism: uncultured Anaerolineales bacterium; assembly: GCA_964614645.1. GTDB lineage: Bacteria > Chloroflexota > Anaerolineae > CG2-30-64-16 > CG2-30-64-16 > MWBF01. The sequence continues at coordinate 40,722 of CAZTMA010000003.1, read as the reverse complement.
AGAATACCCGGACTACCCGTGCATCGTCATCCCGCCAGACCGCGAGACGTGCTGCGACTTCACCGGGCTTGCGCCCGGCTCGACCCCCCCGTCGCCGTTCGCGTGCGGCGACCTGATCGCGCTCGGCTGGCGCACGCCGCCCGCGCCGCATGTCGTCGCGACCGCCGGCGGGGGCCGCGGCCTGCGTTTTGCTCAGCGCAGCGAACTCGTCATCGCGCTGCGCCGGGAGATCAAGCGCCTACGCGTGCGCATTGCGGCCGACGACGAACTCGCCCCCTCCGCGTGCGTCGATCTTTCCGCCCAGCCGCACGGCCCGTTGCCCAACCCGACCCAGATGGACGGCTGCGATTTCGCGGGAACCGACTTCGCCGGGAACCTGCTGCCCGCGCTGCAGATCCTGCCAGGGAGCACCGACCAGGGTCCGCTCGCGGGCATGGCGATGTGGCACGGGCTGGAGATACGCCTGCCCACCCGCGCCCGGTCGGTGACCGTCACGGTCAGCCGTCAGTCCTCGCCCATCGAAGCAGCCGTCTATGATGCGGCAGACCTGCTGCTGAGCAAAACCAAGCAGCAGCAAGCGCAGAAGGTGCTGGAGACGCTGCAACTCGATGCGCCGGCAGACAGCAATGGGATCGCGATCATTAGGCTGGCCGCGCCGAACTCAGAAGGATGGCTGCACAGCGTCTGCTACCGCGTCGCGTCTCCGCTCGTGATTGCCGCAACCGCGCTCGACGCGGGCGGCGCCACCCTGCGCGTGCACCAGATCGCCGCGGGGCTGTTCGAGCTGACCGACGCCCGCGCACGCGGGCTGCGACTGGAGGCGATCAGCGGCAACTACGTCGTGACGGAGGTGTGCGCGACCGAGGGCGTCAGCGACCCAGAGCGCATCGAGCGCGAGGAGATGATCAAGCGGATCGCGGACGGGCTGGCGCACTGGCAGAGCGAGGGCCATGTGTTGCCGCCGTGGTCCGAGCTGCGTTTGCGCATCGAGACCGGGCAGGAAGTCGAGACGTTCGATCCACTTGGCCCGATCAACCCGGCGACGGTCACGCAGTATGCCTACTTCCGCACGCAAGGCCCGCCCGGCATCGGCACCCTGTCCGCACCGAAGCCCGATCCGCGCCAGCCTGCACCGGGGCAGTCTGCGGCTCCGGCCGACAACCCGCCCCCGGCGTTCGAGAGCGGCCTGGACGACCTGACACGCTACGTCAAGCAAACCATCCCGCCAACCGTGCTGTTGCAGCCCGGCGAGAAGCCGCTGCTGCCGCGGCCCGTCTATCGCGCGTATGATGTGGGCGTCGACTTCAACGAGCCGTACGTCGAGCAGATGTACGCCGTTGCGGGTCGCGACTTGGCACTCTACTTGTTCGACAACAATGACCGGCCCGCGCGCGATGCGCAAGGGCGATTGCTGACGTCGCCGAACCGCTGGGGCCGCCAGGCGCAGCTTGAACTGTCGCGGGCCGACGAACTGTACCTGCGTCATCTTGTAGCAACGACGTGCGCGACCATTGACAGGAACACCATCCCGCGGAATCAGTCGCTCGCTCGCGGCGGCCACGCACTCGACCCCGACACGGTCTACGAGGCGCGCCTGATCCCGCTGCTGCTGGCCGACTCCTTCATCAACTACACTGCCGCCGCAACCGCGACCGCAGCCGGGCCGCTGAGCGGCGGACCGGCAGGCGGTTGGGGCGCGGCCGACGATGGCGCTGAGGCCGCGACCTGGACGGTGGGCCGGGAGGGCAACCCGCCATCGGGCCTGATCGCGCTGAACACCGCGGTGTCACGCGGGACGGCCGAGCGCGACGCGGCCAATCCGGGCGGCGCGTATCTGTTCCCGCGGCCGCATCCCGGGGCTGGCGTGCCCGTTGCGGACCAGCCCGTGGCGTGGACCGACTACCGCGCAACGGTCCTCGTCCGAGCCGCGAGCGATGCGCCGGTCGGGTTAGCGGTGCGCTGGAACGCCGGGCAGGGCTACCTGTTCTACATGGACCGCGGCCGCAACCGGCGGCGCCTGGTTCGGGTGGACGCGGGCGGCGCGACCGTGCTTGCCGAGGTCGCAGGCGGTTTTGCGCCGGGGATCGACACGCAACTGGCCGTGGAGGCCGCCGGCAGCACGCTGCGCATTTTCGTGGACGGCGAGCCAGTCTGCGCGGCGCAGGATGCGACCTATGCGAGCGGCAGCATCGCGCTGTTTGCGTGCGACAACGCGGGTGCATCGTTCCGCAACGTCCAGGTGGATGACCTGCGCGCGGCTGCGCCGGTCGTATACCGCTTCAAATTCACGACGTCGCGCTTTGCGGACTTCACGCACCACGTCGCCAGCTACCCCGGGTTGACCTTCCTCGCTACGCTGCCGGACCTGACAGGCGTGGCGGCGGCCGTGGCCGCATCCGTTGACTTGGCCGCCGCCGCAGGACAACTGCCGGCAGCAGCCGAGATCGCCCAATACGAGGCGCTGGCGGCGAAGGCTGTTGGGCAGGCCCGGCATGCGCTTACCACCGGTTTCGACGTGACGCGACTCGAGTACGATGGGAGCGCCGTGGGCTTCCTGATTCGCACCGGTGAGCCGATTGACTGGCGGCGCACACGGCTAACGATGTCAGCCGCGGCAGAGCAAGACCGGCCCGTTGAGTCGCCCGCTGGGGCGCGGCTGGTCGCCGCTACCTTTGCGAGCGGCGCCGCGCTCGCGCCGGCTGATGAGTCCGTGACGGTGTTAAGCGACGAACTGCTGGACCTCACGGGCTGGCGCATAGAGCGGCGTAACCTGCCGGATCCCGTCAACAACCCTGATCCCCAGTGGCAGCCGTGGCACACGTTTGCAGCGGGGCCGGCGCGGACGGGCGGCCGGAGGGTGCGTGTGCTCGCCGGGCCGCCACCCGCACCGCTGCCGCATGTCGCAGGCGAGGATGTGATCGAAGGCGGCGCCACCGCGGCCGGCTTCCAACCCGCCTTTCCAGCGGCCGGCGTAGACATGCGGCTGATCGCCCCGGATAGCCGGGTGGCCCATACACGGCGCTTCCTGCCCGACAGCGCTTACACCGCTACAGCGGCAGCGGTGCTGCGATCGGCCGATGGCACGGGGCTGATCCTGCTGCATCCCGCTCAGGTTCCTGCCGGATCGGAATGGACTGCGGCGGAGTATCGACTACACTGGGAATTCCTGCGCGAGCCTTCGGCAGAGTTGCCAGCGTTGTCACAGGAGGGCGTCCGCGGCTCGGAGATAACGATACTGGACATACCATGGCGGACCGCGCAAGTTGACTAAGGTGCGCATCGACATCGCTATTCATGCGGGTATGCCATGCAGCAGCAGAAGTTGCCGTGCGCGCTCGTTTGCCAGCGGATCACGGGCTGGCTGTACATGTTGAATGGAGGAATGTAGCGTGAAACGGATTGTCTTATGGGCTGCACTTCTCGGCTCGACCATCGCACTCAGCGGTTGCAGCGGTTCGGCAGGAGCCAGCGCGGCAGCCCGCCCGACCGACAACCCGTTCGTTGGCTTGTGGTTCTACATGGCCGCTCCGGAATATGGCCGAGAGGTCGCGCCGGGCTGGGTCACCATCTTCGCTAACGGCGAATCCTATCAGCATTTGCCGCAAGGAGGCTTTCTGCACTTCGACGCCAACGCCAGCAAGCAGAATGAGTATCAGACGCCGTATTGGGGTCGCTATGAAATCGATGGCAACCGTATCACGATTCGCCGGCCTGGAGTGATCTACCCGAGCACTTTCACCTTACTGGGTGATAACGAGATGCTTCTTGAACGAAGCATCCGCGCCTACCTTGTGCCGAACGTGGACGGTCTCCGGCTGGATGGCGTTTGGACGACGGTCGCTGCCCAGGCAGAGTACCCACCCTACTCATTTCCTCCCGGTCAGCGACCTCTGATCAGCTTCAGCAGCAACGGCGCCTTTAGAGACGAGGGGCTGTTCCTGAACGGCTACTGGCTTTCGACCAGGAATCCGGGCATGGGGGCCTACGACATTAAAGCCTGGACGCTCACGCTTAACTACAGCGATCAGGCCCCGATCGAACTCTCGTTCTCGCCGATGGGCAACAACGACAACTCTCGGCCAGGATCGAGGCCAAAGCTCTTCTTTATGGAATTGCATAGCCTCTACCTGCTGCGGTAGCGGGGATACGAGATAGGCAGCGATGCGGGTGCAACGTGGAGGGACGGGCTGGCAGACGTCATCTCGGTACGCGCTTAAGAGGATGGTGAAGTCTGAGGTACGCGAGCAACCGGTTGGCGGGCGCCGCCTGGGGATAAAGTGCACGTAGCTCAGAATGCACGGAACCCCACGGGTGGCTATCCGTGGGGTTCCAGGTACGCCTATAGATAATGTTTAGTCGGGGAGAGAGGATTTGAACCTCCGACCTCACGGACCCGAACCGTGCGCGCTAGCCTGGCTGCGCTACTCCCCGTACGCTTGGCATTATATTCAGTCCGGGGATAAAATGCAAATATCGGACGAACGACGGTTGACGGATGATGGATCACGGAGGATGCAGACATGAGCCTGCAGATCGGCATTGTCGGCTTGCCCAACGCGGGAAAGTCCACCCTGTTCAACGCGCTGACCCAGGCGGGCGCGGCGACTGCGCCGTATCCCTTCACCACCATCGACCCGAACGTCGGCGTCGCCGCCGTGCCCGATCCGCGTCTCGAGGCACTGGCCGCGCTCATCCAGCCGGAGCGCGTCGTGCCTGCGGCGGTCGAGTTTGTGGATATCGCGGGCCTCGTCAAGGGCGCCAGCCGCGGCGAGGGCCTGGGCAACCAGTTCCTCGGCCACATCCGCAACGTCGATGCCGTCCTGCTGGTCCTGCGCGGGTTCGATGACCCGGACGTGCCCGCCGCCGGCGAGACCGTTGACCCCCTGGCCGACCTGGAGACCCTCGAAACCGAGCTCATCCTGGCCGACGTCGGCACGGTCGACCGTCGCATCGAGAAGGTGCAGGGGATGGCGAAGGCCCACCCACGCGACTTCGCAGACCAGCTTGCCTGGCTGGCCCGTCTGCGCAGCCACCTGAACGACGGGCAAGCTGCGGTCACCTTCGACGAACCGGCCGCGCACGCTGACTGGACGGCAGAACTGAACCTCCTGGGCGGCAAGCCGCGGCTGTATGTCGTTAACGTGAGCGAGGCCGCACTGCCCGATGGCGGTCCCGCCGCGGAGCCGGTGAAGGCACGCGCCGCGACGGAAGGCGCCGCATGTATCGCCCTCTGTGCGCTCTGCGAAGCCGAGCTGGGCACGTGGCCCGCGGATGAGGCGGCAGCCTACCGCGCCGACTTGGGCTTGACCGAGCCGGGTCTCCACCAGCTCGTCCGCGCCGGCTACGGGCTGCTGGACCTCATCACCTTCTTCACTGTCACCGGCGGCAAGGAGACGCGCGCGTGGACGCTGCGCCGCGGGCAGACGGCCATCGAGGCGGCAGGCCTGATTCACACCGACATCCAGCGCGGCTTCATCCGCGCCGAGGTCGCGCCGCAGGCCGCGATTGTCGCAGCAGGCGGTCTGTCCGGTGCGCGCGCCCACGGCCAGCTGCGCCTCGAAGGCCGCGAGTACGTCGTGCAGGACGGCGACGTCATCCATTTCAGGTTTAATGTCTAGCGACAGAGGTTACAGGTTTGAATGTTGCAGGTTACAGGTTGACTCGTGCGCAACCTTCAACTTCAAACCTGCAACCCGTGACCAACCCGCAGCAGGAAGGGAGACTCATGCCCCAAGTCGTCTTCATCATGACCGATACGCAGCGCAAGGACATGGTCGGCTGTTACGCCGACACCGGTCTGCAGACCCCGTCGCTCGACCGGCTCGCCAGCGAGGGCGTGCGCTTCGAACGCGCGTACACCTGCCAGCCCGTGTGCGGCCCGGCCCGCGCCGCCCTGTTCACCGGCACGTATCCCCATCTCAATGGCGGCTGGGCCAACTCGCTCGCGCCGGGCGACAACATCCGGACGCTTGGCCAACGCGTCGCCGACCACGACATCGCTGCGGCCTACATCGGGAAGTGGCATCTGGACGGCAGCGACTATTTCGGGCTGGGACAGGCTGCGCCGGGCTGGGACCCAGACTACTGGTATGACATGCGCAACTACCTGGAGGAACTGACGCCGGACGAGCGCGTGGCTTCCCGTTCGCCTGCACTAAACCGCGACCCCAAGCTGACTGCGGAATTCACCTACGGCCGCCGCTGCTCCGACCGCGCCATCCGCTACCTGGAGCGGCACGCAGGCGACGACTTCCTGCTGGTGCTCTCTTATGACGAACCGCACGATCCCTACATCTGTCCCCGCCCGTTCTCGGAGATGTACCGCGACTACCGGTTCCCGAAGCGACCCAACGTCTGGGATACGCTGGCCGACAAGCCTGCGCACCACCGGGCCTGGGCCGGCGGGGCGGTGGATAGCGACCGCGATGCGTTCGAGATCGTGCATCCGGACTACTTCGGCTGCAACAGCTTCGTCGACGATGAAATCGGCCGGGTGATTGCCGCGGTGGATCGCCATGCGCCGGGCGCGCTCGTTATCTACACCTCGGACCACGGCGACCTGCTCGGCTCGCACTGCCTGAGAGGCAAAGGCCCTGCCATGTACGAGGAAGTGGTCAACATGCCCTTCATCGTCCGCTGGCCCGGCCACGCGCCCGCGGGCGCCGTCTCTCAAGCCCTGGTGTCACACATCGACGTCACGCCGACCATCCTTGATGCGCTGGGCGTCCCGCAATCCAGGACTTTCCACGGCCGCAGCCTCGTGCCGGTACTGCGACAGCCCGACCTGGCCGTAACCGATGCCGTGTTCATGGAGTTCGGCCGCTACGAGGTGGATCATGACGGGTTCGGCGGCTTCCAGCCGGTGCGCGCCTGCCGCACGGCGCGCCACAAGCTGGTGGTCAACCTGCTGACGACCGACGAGCTGTACGACCTAGAGGATGACCCCTACGAGATGCGCAACCTGATCGAAGACCCCGGCTACGCTGCGGTGCGCGACGGGCTCCACGACCGGCTGCTCGACTGGATGAACGAGACGCGCGACCCCTTCCGCGGCTACTACTGGGAGCGCCGCCCCTGGCGCACCGACGCGCGGCCCGCGACCTGGGACTACACGATGATGACGCGGCAGCGCGAGGAAGAAGAGTACGAGCCGCGCCAGCTCGACTACGGGACCGGGCTGGAAATGCGCGCGGCAACCCGGCTGAAGGGCAAGTAGGTGCAGCGCGCTATCGTTGGCTGGCAGCAGGAGGCCCTCGGTGATTGGGTGGCAGTGCTGGCGTGCGGCCACGGCCAGCATGTGCGCCACAAGCCGCCGCTGGCCGACCGCGCCTGGGTGCTGACCTCGGAGGGCCGGGCGCGCTTCCTCGGCTACGAGTTGAACTGCGTGCGCTGCGACGCCGGCGAGCCACCGACTTTTGTTATCAACTGACTCGAGCCCCCTCTTGTCACGATGGTGGGATTTGCTCTTCTTTGAGCCCCGTGCTATGATGGCGCCATGTTGAACCGCAGCGTTGTCTTGTTTGTCGCTAATCTTCATCATCATCAGCCGCTCCACGCTTAGGAGGCTGCTGGCGATTGATGCGCGCTGCGCGACGGTGGTTTCCCTGGGCGTGGAACTGTGATGGTTCCACGCCCTTTTTATTGTCTTTTATAGCCCACTCGATCAGGGTTCAGAAGGAGGCAGGAAAATGGCACCGAAAGTTGAAGCGCGCGTGCCCAGGGGCATGCGCGATCTCCTGCCGGAGCAGATGGTGCGCCGGCAGTATGTCATGGATGTGGTGCGCGGCGTGTTTGAAGAGTTCGGCTTCGAGCCGCTGCAGACGCCGGCGCTCGAGCGGGAAGAGACGCTGACGGGCAAGTACGGCCCCGACGCGGAACGCCTGATCTACTCGGCCACCTACGGCGGCAAGGACGAGCGGCTGATGCTGCGCTATGACCTGACAGTCCCCCTCTCGCGTGTCGTGGCGATGTACCCCAATCTGCCCAAACCCTTCAAGCGGTATCATTTAGCGCCGGTCTGGCGCGCGGACCGGCCCCAGCGCGGGCGCTGGCGCGAGTTCTACCAGTGCGACGTAGATACGGTGGGCAGCACGAGCATGCTGGCCGACGCAGAGACCATCGCCGTCATCTATACCGCGCTCTACCGGCTCGGCTTCCGCGAATTCAAGATTAACATCAACAACCGCAAGCTGCTGATCGGCCTCGGTCATTTCGCGGGCGTGCCCGCCGACCTGCTCAAGGAGCTATATCAGTCGGTAGACAAGCTGCCCAAGATCGGCGTCGAAGGCGTCAGACAGGAGATGCTGGCTGCCGGCCTCCCCGACCCCGTGCGCGATGCCATCCGCAAGGTGGCGCGGCTGTACCTGCAGGACAAGGTCGGGTTGGACGCCCTGGCTGACCGGCTGGCGGGGGAGACGCTGCCCGGCGCGAACGGGCCGGCGCCCTTCCCGCCTGACCTCGCGGACCTTGTGGCAGGGCCGCTGCGCGATGTGCTGGCCGTCGTGCCGCCCGGCTCGGTCGAGTCGGACCGGCTGCAGGATACTGCGGGCGAGCTCATCAGCGGGGTAACGCCTGCGCTGCGTACCTACTATGGCAGCAAGACCGACCTGATTCCTGAGCCGGTCGTTGCGGGGCTGCTGCCCCTCCTCGAATTAGAGGGCGACAACCGCACCATCCTCGCCACGCTGCGCGAGCAGCTGGCCGCCTATCCCGCGGCCGTCGAGGGCATCGAAGAGCTGGAGACGATCCTAAGCTACCTCGAGGGACTGGGCATACCGGAGCAATACGTCAAGATCGATGTCTCCATGGCGCGCGGCCTGGAGTATTACACCGGCTCCATTTACGAAACGGTGATCGAAGAGGCAAATATCGGCAGCGTGACCGGCGGCGGGCGGTACGATAACCTGGTCGGCATGTTTGTCGAACGCAGCCTGCCCGCGGTGGGGACGACCATCGGCATCGAGCGGCTCATCGCGGTGATGGAAGAACAGGAGATGTTCCCGCCGAACGTCGGCAAGACCACCGTCCAGGTCCTGGTGGCGGCCTTCGCCCCGGACCTGCTCCAGGCCTCCATCGCCCTGAGCACACAGCTTCGTGCGGCGGGGCTGCGCGTGCAGACATACTTTGAGCCAATTGCGTTGCGCGAACAGATCGGCTATGCCAACGCGAAGGGTATCCCCGTCATCGCCATCATCGGACCGGATGAGGCCGCGCAGGGCCAGGTTACCGTGCGCAACCTGCAGACGAAGCAACAGCAGACGATCGCCAGCGCACAGGCCGCGGAAGTCATCCGCGGGTGGGTGGGCTGACGGCCTCACCCCCGACCCCTCTCCTGAGCCGAGCGGCCTCGGCTCAGGAGAGGGGAGATGTTTTACCGGCTACTCCCCCTCTCCTGAGAGCATGTGGTGCTCTCAGGAGAGGGGGCTGGGGGGGTGAGGCCAGTAATTTGCCCCCACAGTAACATTATGTTATAGTCATCTGTACCGCGCGAGGGCTGCCACGCCCTCGCTCTTTCTGCCCCCGGCGAGTGGCTCCAGGCTGCTCCGTCCGGCGGCAACCGTGCTACGAATGCGTAGCCCGCGATTTCCGAGGAAAGGAGGCATTGGCGCGGCATGTCTGACATTTTGCGCGATTATGAGATGGTCTATATCGCTGTCCCGCAACTTGATGATGAAGGCCTGGCAACGTTGAATCAACGTCTGGCCGGCTGGATTACATCGGCAAATGGAACAGTGACCGACACGAACGTTTGGGGCCGCCGCAAGCTGACTTACGCAATCCGTAAGCAGACCGAAGGCACCTACATCCAGATCAACTTCCAGCTCACCCCTAGCGCGGCCCGCGAGCTCGAACGCAATCTGCGGCTCGACGAGCAGGTCATCCGGCATCTGATCATTCGCTTGGGCGAGGACTGATCGGTCTGGACTCAATCACAGCAGTAGTAGTACTTGTAGGCTGAGACGGGAGATGGTGAGGTGGCACGAGGACTGAATAAAGTTCTGATTATCGGGAACCTGGGGCGGGATCCAGAGATGCGTTATACGCCCAGCGGCAAGCCTGTGACCTCTTTCAGTGTCGCAGTCAGCCGGGGGTGGACGACGAGCGCCGGCGAACGACGTGAAGCCACTGAGTGGTTCAACGTGGTGGCCTGGGGCACCCTGGCCGAGGTCAGCAATCAATTCTTGCGCAAGGGCTCCCGTGTCTATGTCGAAGGCCGCCTCCAGACCCGCAGTTGGGACGATCCTGATGGGCAGCGCCATTCGCGGACCGAAGTGGTCGCGACCGAAATGGTGTTCCTCGACAGCCGTCCCGGCAGCGAGCCGGAAGATCTCGGCTTCGACGACGAGATGGGATTCTAGCAGTTAATACGGAGTCAAGATACCATGTCAGAGGAAAGAGAAGGCAACGGCCAGCCCGCTGCGAGCAGCGCACCTGCGGGTGCCCCGGAGCGCGGTGAGCGGCGGCCGTGGAATCGTGAAGGTCGGCCGGGCGGCGGACCGCGCGGGCGCTTCCAGCGCCGGCGGGTCTGCGCGTTCTGCGTCGACAAGGTCGATACAATCGACTATAAGGACGTCAATACTCTGCGGCGGTTCGTCTCGGACCAGGGGCAGATTAACTCGCGGCGCCGCACGGGCACGTGTGCGCGCCATCAGCGCCTGGTTACGGTCGCCGTCAAACGCGCGCGCTACCTGGCCCTCCTGCCCTATACCGCGGAGCATGTGCGCCGCTATAGCTGATGGGTTTGAACGGGCCCCGGCTGCCTTTGCGGGTGGGGCCCTCCTGAGGAAGACAGATGGCGAAGCGCAAACCTGAAGAAGTGCGCGAGATCACGCGCAAAGAAACGCACCTGCGCCGCAAGGACGCCGAGGCAAATCGCCGCATTCTCCTGGCGCTCGCCGGGGTCGGCATTCTCCTCCTCCTGCTCATCGTTGCGGGGGTCGTACAGGAGCTCCTGCTTAAGCCCAACCAGTCGGTGGTCACCGTGAACAACCAGCGGCTGAGCACGCGCGACTATCAGAAGCTCGTCAAGTACGCCTGGTTCCAGGAAGGGCAGGTCACCGACCCCCAGGGCACCAGCCTCAACGTGCTGGATGAAGCCATCGACAATACCCTGATGGAAGAGCAGGCTCAGCAGCGCGGTATCACGGTCACGGATGAAGAAGTCACCGAGACCATCGAGAAGCTGTTCGGCTACTATCGTGTGCCACCGACGCCCGTGCCCACAAGCACGCCCGCACCGGAGCCCACCGCGGACCCGGACGCGACGCCGGTCCCCACGATGACGCCTGCACCTACTGCGACGCTCGTGAGTTTGGAGTCGTTCCAGACGTCATACCAAACCTATCTGGATCGCATGAGCACGGCTACCGGCATGACCGAGGCAGACTTCCGGGCGCTCATCCGGCGAGACCTGATTCGCGAGAAGCTGTACGAGGACGTCACGAAGGATGTGCCGGCGACCGGCGAGCAGGTGCATGCAAGGCATATCCTGATTGCTGTGCGCACGCCCGCGCCGGCGGCGACGCCACTGCCCGAAGGGCAGGCCACGCCGACGCCCGATCCGGCAGCTCCGCCGCCCACGCCGACCCTCGAACCGCGTGACGACGCACAGGCGCTGGCTCGTATCATCGAGATCCAGCAGCGCGTGGGCGCAGGCGAGGATTTCGCCGAGCTGGCGCGTGAGCTATCGGATGACACCGGCAGCAAGGCCGACGGTGGCGACCTGGGTTGGTTCCCGCGGGGCGCGGGGCTGGTGCAGGAGTTCGAGGATGCGGCCTTTGCGCTGCAAGCCGGCCAGGTCAGTGATCCCGTCAAGACGCAGTTCGGCTATCACCTGATCAAGGTTGAAGAACGGGACCCGGCCCGCCCGCTGGACGACTTCCTGGTCGCGCAGAACAAATACTCTGCGTACCAGGAATGGTTGACCAACCTGCGCAACACTGCCACGGTGGAGCGCAACTGGACCATCGACAGCGTTCCGCCTACGCCGTCAGCCGGCGCCGTAAGGTAGAAGGCTGGCCCTGACCAGTCAAGCAGAAGGGCGCAGAGTGATCTGCGCCCTTTGTGTTATGTGCCCACTTCGCTTCGCGATGTCATGGCCGGCGCGGCAGTTCCTCATCCTCCCCGGCCGGCGGGAGTTCGCCTCGAGTGGCCGCTGTGCGGTGGGCGGCGGCCTGCTGCCGCTCCTGGCGGGCCTTCCGCGCCAGCGACCAGCGCAGCAGCCCGGCCGCAATGCTCACCGTCAGCACATTGAAGCCGACAGCCAGCACTGCAGCGACAAACCCCGGCGCGTCGCGCGGCACAATTATCAACGCGAACACACTCATGACCAGCAGCAGCAACCCCAGGTAGAGCACTACACGGAGGAAGGCGACTGCCATGACCACCTCGGAATCGTTGCGGCGAAGTGGCAGGCCACCAGTTGGCCATCACAATCGACCAGCGGGGGTTCCTCGTGCTCGCAGATGCTCTGCGCATAGAGGCATCGCGGATGGAAGCGGCAGCCCGGCGGCGGATTGGCCGGGTCGGGCATCTCCAGGCTCTTCAGCGGCAGCTCGTTCATATTGCGGGAGATTTGCGGGTCGGGGATTGGCACCGCGGCCAGCAGCGCCTGCAGATAAGGGTGCCGCGGGTCGGCCATGACCTGCGACAGGTTGCCCGTCTCCACGACTTTGCCCGGATACATTACGGCGATACGCCCGTGGGAAGCGATGTAGCGAGCAGTCGCCAGGTCGTGCGTGATGTAGATGAATGCAATGTTGAAGCGGCGATTCATCTCTCCCATCAGATCGAGCAGCGAGATGCGCAGCGAGACGTCTACCATCGACACCGGCTCGTCGGCCACGATGACATCAGGCTGCAGCGACAGCGCGCGCGCCAGCAGTAGTCGCTGGCGTTGACCGCCGCTCAACTGGTGCGGATACTTGTCGAGAAACTGGTTCGGCGGCGTCAGCCCCACCAGTTGCAGCAGATCCTCCAGCTTGCCATGTGCATCGTGGCCGTTTTTCGCCATCTTATGCTTGAGCAGCGGGTCCGTAAGCGACTGCAGGATCGTGCGGGCCGGGTTCAGCGCGGCATATGAGTCCTGGTGCACCATCTGCGTGCCCTTGCGATAGCGTTCGTAGGAGTCGCCCCGCAGCCGCGTGACATCGGCCCCCTTGTACAGGATGCGCCCGCCGGTCGGCCTGAGCAGGCCCACGACCATCTTGCCGACGGTCGTCTTGCCGCAGCCGCTTTCGCCGACGACGGCGATAATCTCGCCGTGGTCGAGCGTCAGGTTGACGCCGGCCACTGCGCCCACGCGGCGGCTCCGGCGGAAGAGCCCGCTATTGCCTTTGAACGTCATCTGGAGGTTTTCCAGTTGCAGTAACGGCGCCATCTACGCCCTCACCTTCTTCCACTCATGGCACATCGTGTAGTGCCCGCGCTCGACCTCGACCAGCTCGCCCAGCCACTCGCCCGTGCAGGCGTCCTCCTCCACCAGCCGGCAGCGCGGCGCAAAGCGGCAGCCAGGCGGCAGATTCGTCAGGTCGGGCGGCGAGCCGGGAATCGCCCGCCGCTTGCTGACATCGTCGGTGAGCGAAGGTGCGGCGTTGATCAGCCCCTTGGTGTAGGCATGATAGGGCCGGTAGAAGATGTCATCCACCGTGCCCAACTCCACCACCTGGCCGGCATACATGACGGCAATCCGGTCGGCAATCTTCGCCATGATGGAAACGTCGTGCGTCATGAAAATCATGGTGATGCCCAGGTCGAAGTGGGCGCGCTTGAGAATGTTCATCACATAGGCCTGGGTGATGACATCGAGCGCGGTGGTCGGCTCATCCAGGATCAGGACTTCGGGGTCCAGCAGCAGGCTCAACGCCATGATTGTGCGCTGCTTCATGCCGCCGCTCAACTGGTGCGGATAGGCATCCAGCACCTGGTCCGGCTCCAGCCGGACGTAGCGCAGCAGCTCGCGCGCCTTCTTGAGCACCTGCTCCTGCGACTGGTTGCCATGGGCTGCGGCCGTGTCCAGGACCTGCTCCCGAATCTTCAGGACGGGGTTGAGCGAGTTCTGCGCGGCCTGGAAGACCATCGCCACCTCGCGCCAGCGGAAGTCGCGCAGGTCTTCCTCCGTAAAGTCAAGCACGTTCTGATCTTTGAACAAGATCTTGCCGGTGCTGATGACACCGGGACTGGCGACCACGTTGAGCATGGCCGTGGCCAGCGTGGATTTGCCGCTGCCGCTCTCGCCCACGACGCCCAGGATCTCCCCGCGATACACGGCCAGGGAGACATGGTCCACTGCGCGCAGGGTCCGGCTGGGCAGCTTGAAATCGACAGTGACGTTCTGCACCTGCATGATGGGCTCTTCGGCGCGTTCAGGCCGGGCTGCCGGTCGTAGTATCGGGCTATTCATGTTACTGCGTCCTCAGCCGGGGATTGAACGCTTCCTCCATGCCGCTGGCGAAGAATAAGCACGCCATCTGGAAAAGCATGATGCCGACGACAGGCGTGAGGAAGTACCAGATTGCGGGACCGCCAAACAGCGCGCCCGTAGCAGTCATCGCGATCTGCAGCATCATGCCCCAGTGGGTCGTGGAGAAGGGGACGAGGCCCAGCACCATCAGGCCGACGGAGGCAGTCACCGCGTTGCGCATGATCATGATGAAGTGATAGGCCACGTAGGAGGCCATGTTGGGCAGCATTTCTTTCAGCACGATGTGCGGCAGGCCCAGCCCCATGATGTGTGCGGCCTCGACGAAATCGCGGCGCTTCAGCGAGAGGATCTGCGCGCGGATGGCACGCGCAAGGCCCGCCCACGACCAGATGCTCAGCACCAATGCGAAGCTGATGGGGTCCGTGATGGTAATCACCATCGAGAGCACCATCATGATGGGGAAGCTGGGCACGGTCAGGATGATGTCGGTGATAAACATCAGGAACCCGTCCACCCTCCCGCCTGCTACGCCGGCCACCCCGCCGATCACAAAGGCGATAATGAGTGTGAATACCGCAGTCGCGAACGAGAGGATAATCACCCCGGCCGCGCCGTGCACGAATTGCGACATAGTGTCGCGACCCGCGTAATCTGTGCCAAATGGGTGCTCCAGGGAAGGCCCTTGCAGGCGCGCGCCCGGCGCATAGTTCGGTTTGATGTCCAGGGGCACGACGCTGGGTCCGACGATCGCCAACAGAAAAAACCCGATCAACATCAGCAGACCGAGAAAGGCCCGCTGGTTGCGCATGATCACGCCGAAGAATGAACGCCGCGCGGGTCGCGGCCGAACCGCCGCGGGGACGCTGTCGGCAATGGAAGGCGCTGCACTCATGTGTTACCCTCCGCCCGTAACCGGGGATCCAGAACGGCGTTGAGCAGTTCTGCCACAAGGTTCGCCACCACGACTGCGACCGTAATGATGAGGAACATGCCCTGCATCATGGGGTAGTCGCGGCGCGCCAGGGAGACATTCAGGAAGTAGCCAACGCCCGGATAGAGGAACATATTCTCGATCAGGGGCGAGCCGCCGAACACGAACGCGAATGAGATGGCAAGTTGCGTCACCAGCGGCAGCATGGCATTGCGCCCCAGGTAGCTGGTGATAATGCGCTGGTTGGTCAGGCCGCGGATGCGGGCGGCGGTGATGTAGTCCTCACCTAAGATACCCACTGCGCTGGCCTTCATGTTCAGCGCCCAGATGCCGACCGACGCGGCAATATAGGACGCGATGGGCAGCACTGCATGGTAGAACACGCTGCCGATGTACGCCGTCGTCAGTCCCACCGGAATCGCGGAATCCCACGCCCCGCGTGAGGGGAACCACCGCAACTGCACCGAGAATATCATGATAAAGATAAACGCCACGATGTAGTTGGGTATAGACCCCGAGATAGACGCGTAGACGGACAGGATGGGATCGAGGATGGTCTTGCGCCGCCAGGCGACATACATGCCCAGGAGGATCCCGATGATGAAGCTGAGAAACAGCGCCGTGGAGAACACAAACAGGGTCCAGGGCAGCGCAGACGCGACAATTGCGCCGACCTCTTTTTTGTAGACGAGCGATTGGCCCAGCTTGCCCCGCATCAGGTTGCTGACGTAGCCGACGTATTGAGTAGTCAACGGCAGGTCAGGATCGTAGCTGAGCTCGGCCTTGGCGCGCAGGATCGCCTGTGCATAGTCCATGCCCTCGTCGCGGACGTACTGCATCGCCATCGTTTCGACCGGATTGCCGGGCATGAGGCGGATGACTATAAATGTGATGGTGGTCGCGAAAAAAATCGTCGCGACCAGGAGGAGAATCCGCTTGATCCACTCCATACCTGTTCTCCTATAGAGACTGTTTAAGAAGCTGTGGAGTGGAGCGTCCTCAGACGCGGAACGGGCCCGGCGTATGTGTACTTCACGGCGGACAGCCCCGTCCGCATTTGAGAATGCGGACTCCTCTTTCCAAACAGCTTTCCTGGCAGGTTGGGCGGCGGCAGCAGCCTGTCGCCGCCCAACTCAGACAGCCGTGCTGTAGATGCCTTACCGGACCGTCAGGTGCGGCAAGGCATCGCTTTCATCAGCAGTGCCGGACTCAAGGCGTGGGCGAGATGCGGCCCATTTTCATCATGCGGGCGTAGCTGTTGAGGCCCTGGAACCAGAACGGTTCCTCGTCGCCCGGGAAGTTGAAGATCTTCTTGTCCGGCGCGTAGATCTTGATCGGCTCGGCCTTCTCACCGATCGCAACCATCGGCACCAACTCGTTCGTCGCCAGGGCGAGTTGTTCGACGATCACCTTGGCGCGCTCTTCGTCAGCATAGAACAGCTCATCCACCAGCGCCAGCACGTCCACCGTCTCGCCGGTCGAGGGGATGGTCACCTTGACTTCGTACGCCGAGCCGGCCGGGGCCTTCGGGTCGAGCAGGCCGACGCGGATGGGGGCATCGCGGTAGAGATTCTTGAACGCACCCCACGGATGGCCGTACGCGCCGATATTGCCGCGGAAGTCCATGCCGATCATGTGCTCGCCGTTGTCAAGGTATTGCCAGTAGGCGCTCAACTCCATCGGCTTGAAGACGGTCTTGAGGCCGAACGCGGTGAGCTGCTGCGCGTAGGCGTCGCCGCCCAGGAAGAAGATGGGCCAGCTGTTCATGGAGGCAATTTCGAGGACGACCGGTTCGCCCTTGTCATCGACCCACATGTTGTCCGCGCCGCGGCTCCAGCCGATGCCCGTGAGCATTTCCTCGGCCTTCGTCGGGTTGTAGGAGTAATCCTGCATCTTCGCCTGAGTCTCCGCGCTGACCCAGCGGTCCCGGAAGGACGGCACGAGGCCGGTCATCTTGGTGTCGGGGTCGAGCGTCCCGGGCTCCAGGATGGGCAGGACCGACGGGAAGTCGATCGCCATCACGATGGCCTTGCGCACCACCGGATTGTCCACCGGGTAGCGCATCATGTTGAAGTCCCAGCCCGGCTGGCTGCCCGACTTAGACCAGTTGACGTGCATGTCGGGCTGAGCTTCCTCGAGCTGCTGGAACACATCCGGCGGCATACCATGCTGGTCGCCGTCGTACACGCCCGACACTGCGTTGGTGATGTAGGCTTCCTGCGCCACGTAGCGCATGATCACCACTTCGTCGAACTTATTGTTCGCGCTCGCCCAGGAGTTCTCCTTGCGCTGAAGCATCATGTCGGAGGTCGTCACGCCACCGACCTTGAAGGGGCCGGTGCCGATGATTTCCTGCACGGTGGGCTTGAACGCATACAGCTCCTCGCGGATGACATTGCGTTCCGCGTTCTCGGCCTCATCCAGTGTGCCGCTCTCGTCGCGCTTGTCCAGCAGCGCCGGCACGCCCGCGGCAAACTTGCCGTAGATGTGGTCGGGCGCCACGATGTTGACTTCAAACGCGAT
The DNA here is from genome assembly GCA_964614645.1 of uncultured Anaerolineales bacterium. Taxonomy (GTDB): domain Bacteria; phylum Chloroflexota; class Anaerolineae; order CG2-30-64-16; family CG2-30-64-16; genus MWBF01. The sequence goes on along the minus strand of CAZTMA010000003.1, from coordinate 22,846 downwards.
GGATTTGAGGATCGGGCTGGCCTGTTTCCAGGTGAAGACTACGGTGTAGTCATCGGGCGCCTCGATCTTGTCGAGGTAGCGCCACACGATGTGGTTGTTGATGAAGTAGAGTTGGTAAGTGGTGATGACGTCTTTGCTGGTGAAGGGTGTGTCATCGGTCCACTTCACGTCCTGGCGCAGGGATACCGTCAGGGTGTTGCCCTCTTCCTTGAAGCTCTCACCCAGCATGGGGTGATAGGTCGGGGTCGGAATGGGCACGAAATCGAAGAGTGGGTCCCAGATGTAGCGGGGCGCCGCGTCGAGGCCTGGTGGCGCAAAGGGGTTGCCATGCAAGGCTTCAGGCGGCTGAAGGTTGGCGCTGGTGGTGAACCGGGCCTTGCCGCCTTCAGGTACGGCTGCCGCGGGCTCTGCGGCCGCAGGTTCTGCAGCCGCCGGTGCGGCCGGTTCTGCTGCCGCGGGCTCTTGTCCTGCCGGCACGGGCACAGCCGGCTGGCAGGCCGTCACGATCATCATCGTGATCAGCACGAGTGCAAGAACGAACTGTCTGGACAGCTTCATGCCTACCTCTCCTTCGAAGTAATGGGTTGGATGTTCGAGTGCAATGGGTGTCTAGAGCCGAGGTTTTAGGGCAGGATGGTTCGCGCCTCCTTTCCTTGCATAGAGGGAGCAGAAACAAGTGTCCACTTCAAGGTCACACTGACTTCCTGAGTCCAGAATGGCCTCACTCTGGCAAAATGAAGAATAGGGCACAGTGGGGAAAAACTACCGGCCCCCGGCGGCTGGATGACCTCACTTAAATCACATGTCGGGCAAACTGTCAAGCCGCGCAAAAAGCATTTACCCGACCTGCCGCCGCACTTGCTGGACATTCGGCAGGCGCTCGATCCGGGTGAGCACCCGGCTGAGCTGCTCGGCATCGCGCACTTCGAGCGTGGCGGTAATCACCGCAAGGTTGTCCTGGCGCGCAGTGATGGCTGAAGCGTCCTCAAGGTTAATGTTTTCCTCTTTCAAAACGCCTGTAATCTCATTCAGCAGTCCGGCCCGATCATATGCGTGCACGCGAATCTTGACCCGCGAAATCTTCGGCGGGCTGGCGCCCCAGTTGACACGGATGAGGCGCTCGCGGTCCAATCTCAACACATTGGGGCAGTCGCTTCGGTGGACTGCCACCCCCCGGCCGCGCGTCACAAAGCCGGCAATCTCATCGGGTGGCAGCGGATTGCAGCAGCGCGCCAGGTAAGTCAGCATGTTGCCCGTGCCCATCACCGCCACCCCGTCGGCGCTCAGCGTGACGGCAGGCGGTTGAGGGGACTCCTGCTGCGGCAGGGTCGCGCTGGCTTCCTTGGGCAGCTCCTCCACCTTCCCGAGCTGGAGCACCTGTTCTGCGACGTCGGCGGGCGTGTGGTCGCCGGTGCCCAGCTTCTCCAGGAAGTCGTCCAGATTGTCAACCTTGAAGAGCGCTGCGACATCCTGATAGGACTTGTTATCGATGCCCAGCCGGTTGAGCTCGCGCTCCAGAATCTGGCGGCCCGCAGTAATATTCTCGTCCCGGTTCTGCTGGCGGAACCACTGGCGGATTTTCGAACGCGCCCGGTCGGTCTTGACATAGCCCAGGTTGGGGTTGAGCCAGTCGCGGCTGGGGCTGCCGCGCTTGGCCGTCAGAATTTCGACCTGGTCACCGCTCGATAACTGGTAGTCAAGAGTGACCAGCCTGCCGCGCACCTTTGCGCCGCGGCAGCGATGGCCGATCTCCGTGTGGACCCGATAGGCAAAGTCGATGGGGGTGGCTCCGGCCGGCAGGTCGATGACATCACCTTTCGGGGTGAAGACATAGACCCGTTCCTTGAACAGGTCCTCCTTGACGGTCGCCAGAAAGTCGCTGCCGCCGCTCTGCTCCTGCGACTGCCATTCGATGACGGAGCGCAGCCACGCGATCTTCCGCTCGTAGGCATCATCGTGCCGCGTTTGCGACTTGTAACGCCAATGCGCCGCGATGCCGACGTCGGCGATGCGATCCATCTCGGACGTGCGAATCTGCACTTCGAGCGGCCGGCCGCCCGGCCCGAAAACCGCCGTGTGCAGAGACTGGTACTGGTTCTCCTTAGGTGTCGCGATGTAATCGTCGAATTCGCCCTTAATGGGCCGCCAGAGCGTGTGCACGACCCCGAGCGCTGCGTAGCAGTCACCGATTTCCGGCACGATGACCCGCACACCCTGCTGGTCATAGACTTGCTCCATGTCGACACCCTTGCGGTTCATCTTTCGATAGATGCTGTAAATGTGCTTGGGCCGGCCGGTGACTTTCGCCTGGATGCCGTTCCGCGCCAGCTCACTATGCAACAGGTCGACAATGCTCTGTACATATTCTGCGCGCTCCTCACTTTGCTCGTTCAACACGCGGAACATCTTCTCGTAAGTTTCTGGCATAAGGCAGCGGAAGGCCAGGTCTTCCAACTCCCACTTGACCTGGTAGATGCCCAGGACACTGGCCAGCGGCGCATAGATGTCCAGCGTCTCGCGCGAGATGCGCAGTTGCTTCTCATGGTTCACGTAGCCGATCGTGCGCATGTTGTGCAACCGGTCGGCCAGCTTGATGAGCACCACACGCACGTCATTGACCATCGCCAGCAGCATCTTGCGCAGGCTCTCGACGCGCGGGTCGCGGCTGTCGCTCGGCAGGGTGGCCATGCCTGCGATACTGCTCAACTTGGTGACGCCATCCACCATGCTGGCAACTTCCGGCCCGAACTCCTCGACCAGTTCAGGCATCTTGACCGAGGTGTCTTCCGCCACATCGTGCAGCAGCGCTGCCGCGACCGTCTTAGCATCCAGCCGCAAGTCGGCCAGGATCCCGGCTACGGCCACCGGATGCATGATATAGGCCTCGCCCGATTTGCGCAGCTGCGGGCCATGTGCCTGCTCCGCCACTTCATAGGCGCGCCGGACGAGCGCAACGTCCTGTTGCGTGAAGCTCTTAGGAAGCTGGTTCAGCAGAGTCTCCCACGTCATAGCGCACCCGGCCCCTTTAATCGAAAAGCGACGCGGTGGCTACTGCGTCGCATGCTCCTGCGCGTTCTTATGGTGACTATAGCACAGGCGCTACAGGAGGTCAAGCGCGCTTTTCCGCGCAAGGGCAGGCACAAACCGGGTGGCAACACCGTCTCCCAAGGGAAGCCCAATGGATAATAGCTTGCAGAATCAGCCGGACTTATGATATAATCTTGACAGTGTAAGACTACAGCCGAACTCCCGAAAGGGAGACGGGGGAACCATCGCATTGGGGTGAATCGCACGACTCGTGCGTAGGGCAACTTTCTTCCAGCCCGAACCCGTCAGCTAACCCCGCAGGCGATTGGAAGAGACAGGAACCCAGTTTACCTCCGGGAAAGGCCGCCCTCCGGCCTTCCTCTCCGCACTCCTGTCCTCTGTCCAGCAATATCGTTGATTCGTCGCAGCCTGGCGGCCGGTCTACCCACATGGGGTCGAATTGGCCGCGGGTGAGCGTGATGACAGGAGCATACCATGCAGAACAAACCCGTTGTTGTTGCCGCCGCGCTCGGTGAGTGCGTCCATGTCGCAGGCGTCGCGCGCTTCCTGAGACTGGCGGAGCAGGCCGGTTGGCAGACCGTCTTTCTTGGCCCTGCCGTCGCGCCGGAGAAACTCATCCAGGCGGCTCATGAGCACGGCGCACAGTTAGTCGGCGTATCGTACCGGTTGACACCCGAGAACGGCGCGGCCCTGCTGGCCGAATTTGCCGAAAGCGCCGATGACCTGCACCAGGCAGGCGTGAGGTTCGCGTTCGGCGGCACGCCGCCCGTCGCACAACACGCCCGGGGGCTGGGGGGCTTTTTCGATGCCGTGTTCGACGGCTCGGAGCCAGTCGAGTCGGTGCTGGCATACCTGCGCGGCAGCGGCGGGCCAGACGTGGCCGCTGCGCCGCCGGCGACCCTGCTGGAACGCCTCGCCTGGAAGGCGCCCTATCCCCTGCTGCGCCACCATTTCGGCCTGCCGTCGTTGGAGGCCACGCGCGCGGGGATCGCTGACATCGCGGACGCGCGCGTCCTCGACGTTATCTCGCTGGGCATCGACCAGGATGCGCAGGAGAACTTCTTCCACCCTGAGCGCCAGGACCCGCGACGCCGCGGTGCGGGCGGCGTGCCGGTGCGCACCGCCGACGACTATCGCAGCCTCTACACGGCCTCGCGCACGGGTAACTACCCGCTGTTGCGCACCTATTCGGGCACCGATGACTTCGTGCGCCTGGCAGAGATGTACCTGGAAACCATCAACCTGGCCTGGGCCGCCGTGCCGCTCTTCTGGTTCAATGCCATGGATGGCCGCGGGCCCCACGGGCTGGCGGAATCGCTGGCCCTGCACCAGGAATTGATGGCGTGGTACGCGCAGCGGGGCGTGCCGGTGGAGGCCAATGAACCGCACCACTGGGGCATGCGCGACGCGCCGGACGCGGTCTTCGTCGCAGCTGCCTATCTCTCTGCGTATAATGCGCGGGCCTGCGGCGTCCGTGACTACATCGCCCAGCTCATGTTCAACAGCCCGAACGACCTTGCGGATGCCATGGACCTGGCCAAAATGCTGGCCGTCCTCGAGATGGTAGCGGAGCTGGAGACCGAGGACTTCCGGGTCTGGCGCCAGACGCGGACCGGCCTGCTCAGCTTCCCGCTGGACCCCGAGGCCGCACGCGGTCACCTGGCTGCGGCAACTTACCTGCAGATGCAGCTCAAGCCGCACATCGTGCATGTCGTCGGACACACGGAGGCAGACCACGCGGCCACGGCTGAAGACGTGATTGCGGCCTGCAAGGTGGCGCGACGCGCGATCGAGAATGCCATGGCCGGCGCGCCCGATATGACCGCAGATCCGGCCGTCCAGGCACGCAAGGCGGAACTCATTGCGGAGACGCGCCTGACGCTGGACGCCATCCGTAGCCTGGCCGGCCCTTCCGTGGTCGACCCGCTGGCGGACGCACCGACGCTCGCCGCGGCCGTCGAGCACGGCATCCTGGATGCACCCCAGCTCAAGGGGAACCCCTACGCGCGGGGCACGGTCGTCACGCGCATCGACGAGCGCGGCGCATGTGTGGCAGTGGACCCGGCGGCCGGCCGGACGCTCAGCGAGGCCGAACGGCTGGCCGGGCTGCGCCTCAGCACAACCCAAGAACGACCGGCCCTGGAACTGGCATAAGGAGGAATCACATGATGCACACTAAGGCACGCTACACGGTGATCGGCAGCGGGCACGGCGGCAAGGCAATGGCCGCCCACCTCGCGCTGATGGGCTTCCAGACGACGCTCTTCAATCGCACGCCTGACCACGTGACCGCCATCCGGCTGCGCGGCGGCATCGATCTGGAGCGTAACGACGGCTTCCCCGGCGGCTTCGGCCAGTTAGCACGCGTTACCTCCGACTATGCCGAATCGTTGGCCGACGCGGATATCGTCATGGTCGTGACGCCATCCTCAGCGCACCGCGATGTGGCGCAAGGCTGCGCCCCGCACCTGCAGGATGGGCAAATCGTGGTGCTGAACCCGGGCCGCACCTGCGGCGCCATCGAATTCGTGAAGGTGCTGCGCGACCAGGGCTGCCGCGCCGATGTGACGGTGGCCGAGGCCGGGACGTTCATCTACGCCAGCCGCAGTGATGGCCCGGCCCAGGCGCGCATCTTCCGCGTCAAGGAAGCCGTGCCGCTGGCCGCGCTGCCTGCGACGCGCACCCAATCCGTGCTGGATGCACTCCGGCCCGCATACCCGCAGTTCATCGACGGCGGCAACGTGCTCAAGACCAGCCTGGACAACATGGGCGCCATCTTCCATCCGACGCTGACGCTGCTCAACGCCGGCTGGATCGAGGCCACCCACGGCAACTACCAGTTCTATATCGACGGCGTGACACCCTCCGTGGCCCGCATCCTGGAAGCCATGGACCGCGAGCGGCTGACCGTGGCTGCGGCGCTCGGCATCCGCGCCCAGAGCGCGCTGGAATGGCTGCAGATGGCCTACAACGCCACCGGCAACGACCTGCACGAGGCGATTCACAACCAGCCTGGCTACTATGGGATTCAGGCGCCGCCAACACTCAATCACCGCTACATCTTCGAAGACATACCGATGAGCCTCGTGCCGCTGGCCGCGCTCGGGCAGCGGTTTGGGGTGTCGGTGCGCGCGATGGATGCGATGATCCGGCTCGCGTGCATCATCCACCGCACGGACTACTGGCGCCGCGGCCGCACACTGGACAAGCTGGGCATCGAGCAGTGGAGCGTCTGCGAGCTGACCCAGTACGTCAACGAGGGCACGGTGGACGGCGAGGAGTGCGGGCTGGGATATGGCAGCCAGCCGGCCATCGCCCGCCTGCCCGAAGCCACACCGGTAGTCGAACTCCTGGAGCAGGAAGTCGTCGTAGCCTGACGATGAAGGTTGTTAGCGGGTCTGACGGGCAAGCTATATTGCGCGTCAGACCCGCTAATGGTTAACGGCCTCTCTGATGGTACAATAGCCCTGGTTTCCCCATCCCATCTCAACACGAGGCCCTATGGATTTCGCAGAACGCGTTGAACACCTGGAGCCGGAAGGCGCGTATCACATGCTGGCCCGCGCCCAGGCGCTGGAAGCGGCCGGCCGGCACATCATCCACCTGGAGATCGGCCAACCCGACGTGCCGACCTTCAGCCATGTGGGACAGGCGGGCATACAGGCCATCGAGCAGGGCTTCACCCGCTACACCCCCTCCGCGGGCATCCCGGCCCTGCGCGCGGCCATCGCAGAGGATGCGAGCCGGCGCCGGGACATGGACATCCGGCCACAGCAGGTCGTGGTCGGCCCGGGCGCCAAGCCCGCGCTCTTCTTCCCGACATTGGCGCTCGTACGGCCCGGCGACGAGGTCATCTATCCTGATCCCGGCTTCCCCACGTACGCCGCAATGATTGGCGTGGCGGGCGGCGTTGCCCGGCCCGTGCCGCTGTCCGAGGAGGCCGACTTCTCGTTCGATCTGGCCGCGTTCGACCGGCTCATCACCGACCGCACCCGGCTCATCGTCCTCAACTCGCCGAGCAACCCCACCGGCGGCGTGATGCCGCTGGAGGCGCTGCAGCACATTGCGGAGGTTGCCATCCGCCGCGACATCTGGGTGCTCTCGGATGAAATCTACATGCGCCTGGCCTTTGACGGCCGGCCCGTGCCGAGCATTGCGGCCCTCCCCGGCATGGCCGAGCGGACGGTCATCTGCGATGGTTTCTCCAAGACGTATGCGATGACGGGCTGGCGGCTGGGTTACGGCATCATGCCGGAGGCGCTCGCCGAGCGCGTCGAGCTGCTATTGACCCATGCAGTCGGCTGTACGGCGAGCTTCACCCAGGTGGCAGGCGTCGAGGCGCTCCGGGGGCCGCAGGAGCCGGTGGAGCAGGTGGTGGCGGAGTATCAGCGCCGCCGCGACGTCCTGGTCGCAGGGCTGAGCGCGATCCCGGGCTGGCGCTGCCGCGTGCCGCAGGGCGCGTTCTATGCGTTCCCGAATGTGTCATCCCACGGGCGCAGCTCCGCCTGGTGGGCAGATATGCTGCTGAACGAGGCGGGCGTGGCCGCGCTGCCGGGCACGGCCTTCGGTCCGAACGGGGAGGGATACCTGCGGCTGTGCTTCGCCAACTCCATGGATAATATCGAGATGGCGTTGGATCGGATCCACGCGGCGGTGACGCGAATGTAACGCAACGGGGCGGACACATCGGTCCGCCCCTACAGATGGCAACGGTACGGGCGGACCCATGGGTCCGCCCCCTACCCCTATACGAACCGGATCTGGTCCGGCGATTGCAGTGGCACAGGCGGCGCTTCCTCGACCACGCGCAGCGGGTCCGCGTCCTTCAGCTTGCCGAAGGAGAGCCCGGTCAGGCTTTCGATCTCCGCGATGGACGCCTGGTAAAGCTGGAACCGGCCGAAGACAAACTCGGCGCCGGGCAGCATGTCGCGCTGTGACATGATGTAACCGGTCGCGGAGAGCTTGCGGGTCTCATCGTGCCGGAACGCGATCACCTTCCAGAAGCGCACTGGCACCAGCACCCCGAAATAAACCGGGTCCTCGTCGCTGAAGATCGGGCCGGTGAACACGCTGATGCGCATGTCGTCCTGGTCTGCATTTTCGAGCGCATACTCTTCGAGTCGCAGCCAGATGCCGCCATTGAAGGGCTGGAACTGCGGCGTGGCGTTGGAGACATAGAAAGTATCCTTGTTCGCCTGCTTCGCGAGCTCGACCGAGCCCCAGTTAGGATCCTCGCGGCGGGTCATGTGGCCCCGGCTGAACCGCCCCTCCGTCTCCTTGCCATAGCACTCGTTGAGAATCTGCACCTCTTCCGGCAGCCGCGGGTCGAGCCGCCAGCCCGGCCGCTTGCCCCCTACTTTGACAAGGTTCTTGCCGTCGATGTTCACGGCAGAGTAGAAGCACAGGCGGCGGTCGTTGTTCATCACGACCGAGAAGTGCGTGTATTTCGCCGTACCGGTGAGCTTGCCGGTCGCGGGATCGCGGAACTTCAGGACCTGGTCCGCGAACGCGCCAGTGACCTTCGGCAGCGGCACGGTAAGCCGCGACCCGAGGAACTTCGTGTCATAGCCTGCCCGGTCTGCGAGGTCGTCGCCAGGCGCTTTCTCCCCAGGTTCGGGGGCCTCCACCTCGGGCTCGGGCGCGACCGGGGGCAGCGGTTCGCGCGATACTGCAAACACCGAGTGCGCCAGCGCCCTGTCGAGCAGCGTGCCTGCATTAACGGCATAGTTGGCACGGCGGAAGTCGCCGAGGAAGTGCATCCCGACCACGTACCCCGTGTCCACGTCCAGCACCGGGGAGCCGGAGTTACCGCCCAGGGTCGTCGCATCGTGCGCGAATGCCCACGTGCGGCTACTCACGCTCATCACGCAGCCGGGGCTGAGCCGCTTGACGTCGTAGATGGTGCCGAAGATGGCTTTGGCCGCTTCCGTCGCATCGAGACCGTAGCGCGGGTCGAATGCGGGATACCCGACAACAGCCAGGGATGCACCGGGCTGCACCGCCGTACTTAACACGGGGATGGGCGGCGGCAGGTTGCCGTGCGCGGCCAACTTGAGAAACGCGATGTCGGGCAGCGCGCGGTCCACATCCTCCAGGAAGATGATTTCCTGCACATCGACTTCAAATGCGTCGCCGCCCTGGTATTCCTCCCTGAAGTCGATGCGCGCGGCCATGTCCGACCCCAGGAAACTCTTCAGGAAGCGGCCGCCTGCGCCATCCTTGCGCGCAAATGCCTCCGCGACGTGCCGGTTGGTCGCAATGACACGCTCGGCGATGATCCAGCCCGTCCCGCAGTGGCGATAGCCGGCCCCGTCGTCCACCTCGATACGACCGATGGACGGCAGCCGGGCCTCGATGATGTCACGGCGGGTGGAGAGGATGTCCGCCCAACTGCCGGACCGGGGCAGCTCGAACCGGTTCCTGCGCACCAGCAGGGAAGGCCGGCCGGTCAGCAGGACGACTGCCTCCTCACCGGGTGACAGGCCGTGCAGGTCATCACCGATGAAGGCACGGGCGCCGGCGCGGGCGCTGATGCTGGGCGCGACCTCGGCCTCAGCAATCTCGCGACGCAGCCGGGGGTCAGTAAGCACAGACGAAATGCGGCTTTCCATGGTGTGCCTCCAGGCAAATGAGAGGACGGGGGAACTTCACGCCGTCGCGCGGTATTATACACCGATTCCTGGCGCGCCGGCGCGGGCAGTGCAGACCCAGTTTTCGCGTTCTTATGAGGCGTGCGCATCTGAGGATACGCATGCCATTTCCTCATGCGCATCTGAGGATGCGCACTCCACTAACGTCGAACCCGCGCCGTCAGTTCAGGAACCGGAACGAGCGCAACACCAGGTCATACAGCGCTTCCATCTCGCGGTACACAGCGCCCTGCGCCTCATCCGCCGGCACGAACGTGATCGTATACACTCTATCGCCGCGCACTGCGATGACCTGGCGACTGAGGTCCTGGCCGGGCACGTTGTCCAGCCGCTCCGCCACCTCATAGCCGACCGTCACGCCGAAGACCCGCTCCACACCCGCATCGAACTCGGCAGCGATCGCATCGGCCACCTGGGCGGCTGTACGGCCCGCCGCGTCCTCGACCCGGATGAACACCTTGGGCCGGCTCACGTCCATCAGCGAACCTGCATACAGCACGACCTCATCCGGACTCGGCTCCGCGACCTGGTAGTCGTCGGGGTAGAGCAGGCAGAAGCCCCGCTCCTTGTCCACCATCGCAATTGTGTCGCGCGTCACGTCGAGGCAGTCCAGCACCGCCCGGTCGACCGGCAGTTCCCCAAGCTCGGGCAACATCGTGAACGAGCTGAGGATGTCCATGTACAGGGTTTCCATGCCTCTGAACGCATCGACCGCCGGGTCGGCGGGCGCAAAGGTCAGGGTGTAGAGCCGGCCGGCATAGGCGAACAGCACGCGGCGGTTGATTTCCTGGCCGGGCAGCTTGTCCAACACCACCGACGGCTGGCCCGCGACCTGCGCTTCGGACTGCACGATGTCGAAGCCCGCGTTGTCCGCCACAATCTGCGCAGCCACGGCTTCCATCGTGCGGCCCGCCGCCGGCTCCACGTGGATGTGCACGCGCGGATCGCTGGCATTGAGCAGGCCGCCGATCACCAGCAGTGTCTCGGACTCGTTCGGCTTCTCGACCTTGTATTCCGCCGGATAGGTCAGGCAGTAGCCGTGCTCGAAGTTGATGAGCCGCTGCATACCCGTTTCCGCGGACGGGCAGTCCGCCAACAGGTCCGCACCGGCCACCGGCGCAGTCGCCATCGGCGCTACCGTGGCCTGCTGCTGCGGCGCCTCCGGCGCGGCGTCTCCCGGCATAGCCGGCGGCAGCGCCGTACAGCCTACGGCAATCACAAGCAGGCTGCTCAACAATGGAACCAACACCCGATACAAAACACCTTGTGAAGCCCTCACATTCATCTCGCTACTACTCCCTCCACTACAGTCTGGGTGCGGGCCCAGTCTGGCCCGGCTGAGACAGTAACGAGAGCCGGGCTGATTCGGTTCCAGGTCGGCAGGTGTCATTCCATCGTGGCTTCCGGCCCGCGGTTGCGCCAGGCATCGATGAAGCGGCGGATGCGTGCCTCGTCATAGCTGTCCAGCTTATCGATCCAGCCCCACGCCGTCAACGCGATGGCCGCATCGACGTTGGTGCGCGGGACAATCGTAACTTTGAAACCGTTGTACGCGTTGAGGAGGCGGCGCAGTTGGTACTTGGTGTCTTCGCAGTCGGTCAACTTGCCGCAATCATAGCTGATGACGATGTGGCCGTGTTCCAGGTTGTGCACAAGATACTCGTCGGCCTGCGGCTCCTCATAGAATCCCGCGCGAATCGGCGTGTCGTAGTGCCAGCCGGAAGTCGGCGGGTCGGAGTTGTAGGGTGGATGGCTCGCGCCAATTTCGATGTGCTGCTGGCCCTGGATCAGCATGCGCTGTCCTGGAACGCCGGCGCCCGCAGACGATGGGTTGGCGATAAGAATCCCCGCGACCAGCAGGACGGCGAGCAGCAGGCCGCCGCCGATCCACGGCAGGTAGCGCCGCCAGGCCGGTTCGTTAGCGGCCACGCGGCGCGCCGGAGAAGGGGCTGCTCTGGGGACGGTGGGGCGTCGTTTTGCCATGATGAATCGCTCCTCTATTTGATTTCGATCCTGAATTCGCGACTGACGTCGTGGTCGGCCGTCTGCACCTGCACGTCGATCTGCCACGGGCCGGCCATGCTGAGATTGGCGGTGGTCGCGTAGCGCCCGCCGCCCTGTTCGGTGGCCTGGCCGGACAGGTCGCCCATCGAGTGGCCGATCATATCCGCCTTGAGGTTGACCACCGCGCCGTCCACCGGGCGGTTGGCGGCGTCCTTCACCTCCACGACGAACTCGACCCGGCCAACCTCGGGTTCCGCGGGGTTCGTGCTCAGAGTGACGAGCAGGTTAACGGCATCGCCGGTGGACGTCTGGACGCCTGTTCCGGTGCACCCAGCCAATATCATGAGCAGAACCGGCATCAACAGCAATGTGAGTCTACGCATAGTGCCCTCTACATGACCTCAATCATCATCATCAGGCCGCCAGGCTCCTCGCCGTCGTTGGTCGTGTGGTGCGGGATGTGACAGTGCACCATCCAGTGACCCGGCTTATCCGCCACCCACTCGATGTCGTAACGCTCGCCGGGCGCGACGGAAATCGTGTCCTTGGTCAGTTGCGCGGCTTCAGGCACAGGGTAACCGTCCGTTGCAACCACCTTGAAGTGCGGGCCGTGCAGGTGTATCGGGTGGACAAACTGGCCGGTCGACACCAGCCGCAGCCGGATGCGCTGCCCGACCTGCATTTTGATGGGTTCGATGGCCGGGTAGGCCTTGCCGTTGATGGTGAAATAGTTGGGCTCCATGCCGGCCATCGGCATGGCCGGGTAGGTCAGCCCGCCGATGACGCGCCACTCACCGAACATCAGCGTGACGTCCAGGTCCGGTGCGGGGCCTTGAGGTTCGCGCGGCTCGATGATGAACGGCGCATACAGCCCGGTCATCACCTGCGCATCGCTCTGCACGTGCGAGTGATACCAGTACGTGCCCGCGGGGTTGGCATCGAACTCGTACGTGAACGACTCACCGGGTGCGACCGCGGGCCGCGGCATGTGGGGCACGCCGTCCATGTCGTTCGGCACGAGGATGCCGTGCCAGTGGATCGTCGTGGAATAGGGCAGGGTGTTGGTCAGGATCACCCGCACCCGGTCGCCTTCGTTGACGCGAATCTCTGGCCCGGGGACGGTCCCGTTGTAGGTCATTGCAGTCACGGTCACATCGGGCAGGATATCCCACTTGACGAGCTCCGTTGTGAGCTCGAAGACCTTGACATCGCCCTCCATGCGGTGAGCCAGCGGTTGACCGCCGCGCGTCTCAGTCGCCGCGGGTATATCGTTGAAGGGCAGCGGGTCGCCATGGTGCAGGTGGCTGTGGCCGTCGTCACCGTGGTCTGCGCTCATTTCCGAAGGCGTGGGCGTCGGGCCAGACTGGGCGACCGAAGGCACGGCCTGGCCGCGCGAGCAGGCGGCGGTAAGGGCCACCACGAGCAGCAGCAGAGTGACACGCTGAGCGAACGAATGAATCTTCATATGTGTTTTTTGTTACATAACCCTTGAAATGAAGCGAGCGCAATGGTCAAACGACCACTGCGCTCGGTACGACGTTGTGACGGGTGACTGCGAGTCACCTGCTGCTAGTTAATCCAGTTGGAAAGAACGGTCAATTCCCGACTCGGTTGGGCCTGGTCATTCGTGCGCACATCGACTCGGAAGTCGTGTGGCCCCTCCATTCCCGCGTGCATCGTAAACTCCAGCATCAGCGTCGTCTGTTGGCCGGGTTGCAATGTCGTCGAACCGACGACCGCGCGGGGCGGTCAGCAGCCCTCGACGACGCGCACCTGCGGCTGATTCAGGATATTGAGCGGCTCGCCGCCCGTGTTTTGGAGCAGGAAGGTGGCCTTGACGACCTTCTCGACCGGCACCTCACCGAAGTCGATCAGCTCGCGGTCCACGGTCAGTTCTGGACCGACTGCGCCCTGCGGGCTGGACGGTGACGCCGTACCACCGGCGGGCCGCGTCAGCACCACTACCCCGAAGATAACCAGGACGAGTGCCGCCGCGCCCACGAACAGCGGCCAGGTCGCCCGCTTGGGCGCCGGCGCTGCCGCGGTCTTGCGCGGCGTGATGGGCTGTTTCGCCATGTTAGAATACCTCACTTATCAAATAGGAATGTACGCAAGTACGTCACCATGCCCCACAGCTCCTCCTCGCTGTAGAGCGAGCCGAACTCCGGCATCCCCGTGCCCATGCCCCCGCGGAGCAGCTTGCCCTGCAGCAGCACATCGCTCGCCGAGAGCATCTGCCCGGCGGCGGTGAAGTCCGCAGGGCCGGCGGGCATCATCGGGTCCATCTTCGCCATGCCGGGGAGGTTTTTGCCTGCCAGGCCATCCCCACGGCCAGTCTCACCGTGACACGCCGCGCAGTCCCGCGCATAGAGGGTCACGGCACGGTCCAAAGTCTCCGGCGGCGCGTCGCGCAGCCATGCGAATGCCACCAGGTCCCACACATCTTCGTCGGTGAGTCCGGTCGTGGTATCTGCAGCACGCAACTGCTGGAACGCGTCGGCCGGGGTCACCGTGCGCCACGTCGCGGCTGCCTCGAGTTCGGCGGGCAGCGGTACCTTCAGGCCCGCCCCGCGCGCGGCGGACGGGCGGACAACCGGTGTGGCGGCTGCGTCATGACGCATCGCGTCGATGTCGATGCCAAGCTGCTGGAACAGCGGCGCGACAGGAGTAGGCCAGACCGCGGTCCCGCTCTCGCCGGGCACCACCTCGATGACCCCGCGCATCCGCCAGTGATCGACGCCGCACCAGCGCGTGCAGGCGAAGGCATACCGGCCGGCCGCCTCCGGCACAACGGTTACATCGGCAGGCTTCCCTGGATAGATCTCCGGGATATCCACGCCGAGCTCAGGGATGATGAACCCGTGCACCACATCGGGCGAGCTGATACGGAAGGTTACGGGCTGGCCCGCCACGAGGCGCAACCGGTCCGGGACAAAGCCGCCCGCTTCCGGCACTTTGGCTTCGATGTGAATCACCGGCGCGCCCACCGCCCGCGTCCGCAGTGCTTCGTAGCGGAACAGGCCTGCAGGAAACAGGACGATAATGCACAACACGATCGCGATTGCGATCAGCTCACGTTTCATAGTCATCAAGCCAGGTAAAGGGCCAGCAGGCCCAGGGTCGAAAGGGTGCAGAAGCCGGCGACGGGCCAGGCCGCCTGCGGCGCATGGCCCTGCTGCCGCGCGGTGCGCAGTGCAAGATAAATCGCGGCCGAGAGGCCGATCAGGAGGACCGGCACCTGCAGATACGGCACGAGGCCCGGCATGTAGGGCGTCCACGGCAGGTGGACCGTGCCCAACAAGTTCCAGCCCCAGCCGAACGGGTCCGACAGCACCGACCATGCATACGAGAAGTTGACCAGCACGAAGGCCAGCGAGAACGCGATCCACGCGGCCAGGCCTAGCGGCACCAGGACGGTCGCATAATCCGCGAAGAGCCTGCGCGCCGCTTCGCGCGGCTGGCGGCTGTGACCCGCCCGCACCGCCAACCAGAACAGGCCGGGCAGCACGGCCAGGTTGACCGTCAGAAACACCGTGGCATACGCGGCCCACGGCAGGGTGAAGGGCACGCGCGCAGCATCTTTGAGGACGCCCCACGGCCCGATGAGCACTGCGGAGTAGATGAATGCGCAGGCCAGCATGATCAGGCCCTTGAAGGCTGAATCGATAGCGGGTTTGCCTGTCGCAGAATTGCCCGGGCTGGACTCATCTGCCGCGCCCTTCAGCGGCCGCAGCAGGTCTGCACCCGGCTCGCGGATGTAGAGCGCAACGTTGTCCAGCGTGCAGGTCTTGAGGCACTCGGTACACATGCCGCAGTAGGTGTTCGCGGTCAGATTGCCGGGAAAGACCATCCACGGGCAGCCATAGCCGTCGCTGCTGCCGGTGTAGCACGTCTTCTCGCGGTGCCCGGCGCACACATCCCGGTCCCGGACGCGAATCTCGATCGGCGCGACCTGGCTATACAGGCCGATGAAGCCGCCCACCGGACAAAGATAGCGGCAGAAGGTGCGGCGCTCGAACAACAGCGAGGTCGCGATGGCCACGACGACGAATCCGGCCAGCACCAGCGCAGTCACCAGCGGTGTCGTCAGGATGACTGTCGAGAAGAGTGCGACGCCAAGAAAGCCAATGTTCTGCAGCCAGATGTTGCGGAACCGCCGAGGCCATTTCAGCCCGAGCGTGTACAGCTTGCCGCCCGGCCGGGGCTGGACGAGCGCGCGGCGCTGGAGCCATTCGCCCGGCGCGGGAATAGGGCAGATGCCGCACCACAGCCGCCCCGCGAACGGGACCATCAGGAGAATCAACAGCGCCCACCAGACGATCCACACGAAGACGATGCCGAAATTGCGGTTGCCCGTGGGTGTGCCGAACAGCCCGGCCAGGATCGCCAGCACAAAGAACAGCAGCATGCCTGCGACAACGAGCCACTGGGGCCAGCGGCTGCGGAGGATGCGCTTGACGAGTGGAATATCAGAGATGGCGTAGCGGGTCATAGGGCAGCATGCTTCAGCAGAAAGGTGGCGCGTCTCATGCGCGACCCTTACCGGCAATAACGACGACACCCACCGCAGTGACGAGGGTCGCGAGCGTCGCCCGCAGCCACATCAGGTTGGGTTCGACGACGAGCTTGCCGATCATGAAGGGATGCAGGTTGCCGCACGCGATGGAGCAGCGCATGCGGAAGGAGCCGGTGCGCTCGGCCACAAAGCGCAACTCGCCAGGCCGGCCCGGCTCGGCTTCCGCGGCAACACCGTAGCCATCCACGTACAGCCCGTGGACCACATCGGCGGATTCCAGCCGGATGACGACCGTGTCGCCCCGATTGACGCGGAGCGTGCCGGGCTTGAACGCAAAGCTATGCGCGGAGACCTCTATGTGCCGCTCCTGCGGCGCGGCGCCCCAAGCGGGCAGGGGCACAACAAGAATCAGGGCAACCGCCAGGGCCACTAATGCGCCTGGCGCAACTCGCCGCAATCTTCCTTCTTTCATCTTCAATCTTCTATCGTTGCGTCACTGGTTGGACGGGCCGAACGCGCTGTACGTTTCGACTATCTGGCTGCGAATCGCTGCAGGCTCGCGGCCTTCTTCAGTCATCTTCATGACATCGAGCGCGATATCTACGCAGATGCTGCAGCCGAGCGCATGATCTTCGAAGACGATTTCGCCGCCCGCGCTCACGTCTTTCATGTAGCAGGCCAGGTTGCTGTGATGCCCGATCGCGCCGCAGCCGCAGTAGCAGGGCACGTTGCGCAGCGCGTCGGGATGTGCCACCGCGAACTGGTAGGCCGTGCGCACGCTGGCGGGCGCCTGCTGCATGACCTCAGGCAGCTCGGCCACCGGAGCCAGCTTGACGGACGCAGGCCGGGCGCTCGTGCAACCGGTGGCTGCGATTGCGGTCAACGCGAGCAGCATGAAGAGTGTGAGGGGGCGTCGGAACATGCATTCCTCCAGGGTGGTGTGAACTGTGCCCAGTATAGCGAAGCCCCGCGCGGCGCGACAGCGCAAGATGACCGGAGCCGACGCGCCAAATGGCGCGCTCGACGACGCGCCGGACGACGATGGCAGGAACGCGTGCGGGGTGGAATACTGGCTTGTGGACGGTATCCTGCATGCCGTCATGATCCTTCTAACAGGAGACCCCATGAAACGAATCAAACGCCTCCCTTTGCTGGCAGCCATCGTCGTGCTACTGCTCGCCACTGCCTTTGCGACCGCAGCTCTTGCGCAGACCTCTGATCCGGAGAATGCCGCGCCTGCTGCCTGCCCGATGGCAGATGGTGAGACCGCCTGTCCGATGACCGGCAACGGCCAAGCCGCCTGCCCCATGGCACGCGGCGCAGCGGTGTGTCCCGCGATGCAGGGCAACGGCGTCTGCCCGGCCCATGCCGGCCAGAACGGCGCGGCGGCCTGCCCGATGGTCGGCGGCATGCAGGGCATGATGTCTGGCATGATGTCTGGCATGATGTCAGGCCCGATGCGGGACATGATGGGCCGGTTCGGTATGATGCGCGGCTGGACTGCACCGCAGGGCGAGCAGGGACCCGCCCAGCAGATGCCCGGCTGCCCAATGCATCCGTCCTCAGGCACAACGCTCTAGCACACACGAAACCGGATTCGCCCCGACCTCCACCGTAATCGGCGCAACTGACAGGTTGCGCCGATTGCATTATGCTTGGGCCTGTATCTCTGAATCAGGATGTACCCATGCCCCCACTCATCCGTGTCCTGCTTGCCGATGACCACGCAGTCGTGCGCAAGGGTATCCGTGAATTCCTGGAAGAAGACCCCGGCATCGTCGTCGTCGCAGAGGCATCCAACGGCCAGGAGGCGCTGCGCTTCGTGGCCGAACACCAGCCCCAGGTTGCGGTGCTCGATGTTCAGATGCCGGTTATGAACGGGATCGAAGCCACGCGGCAGATCAAGGCAACACATTCGGCCGTGTGCGTGCTGATCCTCACGGCTTATGAGGACGATCCCTACATCTTCGCCCTCCTGCGTGCGGGCGCAGACGGCTATATCCTCAAGAACGCGGACCCCGATGACATCGTGCGCGCCGTCAAGGCGACTGCGGCAGGCGGCAAGGTGCTGGACCCGACCGTGGCCGCCAAGGTCCTGGCGCAGACAGTCACCGGCCGGCCCGCGACCGCTCAGGAACAGGTCGAACCCCTCAGCGAACGGGAGATTGCCGTGCTGCGGCTGGCGGGCCAGGGCCTGACCAACAAGGCGATCGGGCTGACTCTCAACATCAGCGATCGCACGGTGCAGGGCCACCTGGCGAACATCTACGGCAAGCTCGCCGTCAGTTCGCGCACGGAGGCTGTCACGAAGGCGCTCAAGCTGGGCTGGATCGTGCTCGATGAAACCGCCGGCGGCTGAGAAGCGCGTGACCGCGCGCAGCTTCGGCATCCGGCAACTGCGCGGCCTGCGCGTCCAGTTTCTGCTCTGGATGATTCTGCCGCTGGCGGTCCTGTTAGTCATCCTCTCCTTTGGCAGCATCACGCGTCACCGCCAGGCGATGACGCAGTTGGTGGAGGATCGCAACAAGGGGCTGGCGCTGGCAGTTGCCAGCCGGCTGGCGCGCGAGATCGAGGGCCGCTCGGCCGGGCTCGCGCAGGCCGCCGCGGGCGTGGATCTGGCCGACAGCGCCGCTCTGGAGGACCTGGCCGCGCGGCTGGCAGACGAGTTTCCTGCCGGCCTCGCGCTGTTGGATGCACAGGGACAGGTGATTGCCGTGAGTCCGGCCGCGCAAGCATGGGCGGGCAGCCAGGAGGCGCGCGTGCTGGCCGCACGCACGGCTGCCGTCGGACAGCCGCAGTATGAAGGACATTTCGGCTTGGCCAACATGCCCCACCTGTTGACCGGCACGCCTGCCACGCGCCCCTCATCCACGGACGGCGCCCTTCTTGGCGCAATACCAACGGAATCGCTCAGCCTCGCGGAGGCAGGCGGCCAGGTTCAGACCGAGACCGCAGGCGCCATCTTTATCTTCGACCGCACCGGACGGCTGGTCCACCATGATAATACAGCCGGCCTGCATATCGACGAGAGCGACGTCGCGGATCTGCCGCCCGCGCCAGACCAGGCCGCGGCTGCAGCCACGCTGGGCAGCGGCGACCATGATTTGCTGGTCACATATGCGCGCGTCGACCCTCCGGGCTGGACGCTGGCCGTGACCGAGGATATTCACGGCGTCGAGACGATGGGGATGTCGGTCGTGGAGGTGCTGCCGCTGGCGCTCCTGGCCGTCGCAGTCTTTGGACTGCTCGCCGTGTCCTTCGGCGTCGCCAACGTGGTGCGCCCACTGCAGGAGCTCGACCGCCGCGCGCAGCGCGTCGCGTGGGGTGATTTCGATGCGGTGAAAGAGCCAGTCGGCGGCGTGCAGGAGATGGATGACCTGCGGGCAACCCTGGCGCAGATGGCCGAGCGCATTCGCACCTACCAGATGGGCATGCGCGATTATCTCAGCGCCGTGACACAGGCGCAGGAAGCCGAACGCGCCCGGCTGGCCCACGAGCTGCACGACGACACGGTGCAGGCTCTCATCGCACTGCGGCAGCGCGCACAGATGGCGCGCAAGGCGTTGTCTTCCGATCCGGAGCGTGCTGGCCAACGGCTGGATGAGCTGACCGTGCTCATAGATGGCGAGCTTGCCGGGCTGCGCCGGCTGATTGGGGATCTGCGGCCCATCTATCTCGAGGATGTCGGGTTCGTGCCTGCGCTGGAGATGCTGGCCGGGCAGATGCAGGAGCGTCACGCCCTCCATGTCCGGCTGGATGTGCTGGGCGACACGGTTCGTTTCGCGCCCGACCTGGAACTGGCTGCGTTTCGCATCGTACAGCAGTCCCTGAACAATGTGGCAACCCACGCCGGCGCGACCGAGGTGCGGGTCACGGTGGAATTCACCGCCGAGGGCCTACGACTGCGCGTGCGCGACAACGGCCGCGGCTTCATCCCGCCCGACCAACCCGCGGACCTGGCGCAGGCCGGCCACTTCGGATTGATGGGCATGCGCGAACGCGCGCTGCTCTACAGCGGGCATTTGCTGATCGAATCTGCGCCCGGCCAGGGAACCCTGATTACCGCGTGGTTGCCGGCTGGAGGATAACCGTGTATAATCCACGCACGCATGATCACTCCGGACGCTGAAAGGCCCGCCGCAAAAGTGCATCAATCCTCTCGGACGCGTTCTATAGTTTCTGTCTTTCTCTTCATTGCCTCGACCCTCCTGCTGGGAGCAAGCTTCTTTGCGAATCTATGGGGTATCGCGGAGCAGGTTTGGTTTGCGAATCACCAGCGGGAGATGGAAGCCCACGTTATCGGCAGAATCGTCGAGTCGCGTCAGGCAGGTCTCCTCGAAGCAGGGGGGCTCACAGGCATGGGCAGGCCCGCTGAAGATCTACCCACGCGCGAAGCGGTATGGGACTATCAATATGAGGCCTTCTCTGAAGGCCTGGAATTTGCCAAGTATGGCGTCTACAGCTCACATTTGGGCGGTCAGGCCATGCTGTTCGGCGTGTTGGATCAGGTCCTCCCCGTCGCTAATAGTAGCAAACTTGACCTCCTGCACCTCCTGAACTCCCTGTTCTCTGCGGCTATACTCGCGGCAGTGGTTCTGTGGTTCTATCGCGAAGCCGGCACTTGGGCCGCCCTGTTTGCGCTGCTGTCGGCCCTGCTGTCGCAATGGCTGGTCGTCTTTGGCCGCAACCTATGGTGGTCGATTTGGGCTTTCTATCTGCCGATGGTTGCGCTCGCATTCTATCTGAGGAACCGCAAGCTCATCGCGCGCCGGCAGTTGTGGGCTTTCTCGGGACTCGTCTTCCTCGTCGTTTTCCTCAAGTGTTTTTTCACGGGTTACGAATACATCACGACGGCTCTATTTATGATGGCCGTGCCCTTCGTCTACTACGCGGTCCGTAATCGGGTCGGTCTCAGACAGTTTTTGCTTGACAGCACGATGATGGTCACGGCTTCAGTTCTGGCGATTCTGGCGAGTTTCGCGGTGCTAGTGACGCAGCTTATGGCTGGCCACGGGGCTACCCCGGTACAGGGAGTCAACCATATCATCGACTCGTTCCAGCGGCGCACCTATGCTGACCCAAACGCATTCGACCCTGCGCTCAGCGAGAGCCTCAGGGCTGATGTTTTCTCGGTAGTACACACCTATATCGACGGTGTATTCTTTGACCTGAGCAAGTATGTCGAGGCCTCGGCATGGATCGAACAGGTCTTGCCGCTGCGCTACTCAGCCCTGCTGGTTATCTTTCTCCTCGCGACTGTCTACCTGTTGCTCTATCGGCGGAACGGTTCCGCCGATCACTTACCCCTGATTGCCGCCACGTGGGTGGCACTGCTCGGCCCGCTGTCCTGGTATACAATCTTCAAGTCGCATTCGTATATTCATACCCACATGAACTTTCTCGTCTGGCAAATGCCATTTACCTTCTTTGGTTTTGCCCTTGTAGGTGTTGCGTTACAGCGCATGTTCTCGCGCACTCGACGGACGGAGCGGCAGGCAGATCAAACGGCTGCTACAACCAGTTCGGGTCTGCCCCCATCATAGAGTCACCTCGCTCCAGGGCCTGGCGGTTCATCGTATCTTGTCCCATACCGCACGACTGTGTTATATTTGTGCCGTGACACGTGTCGTCTTCATGGGTACACCCGAATTTGCGGTGCCGTCGCTGGCCGCCCTGCTTGCTGCCTCGTACGAGGTTGCCGGCGTGCTGACGCGCGCCGACCAGCCTGCGGGCCGCGGCCAACAGGTCGAGGCGTCGCCCGTCAAGCGGCTGGCACTGCAGCACGGCCTGGCCATCCAACAGCCGCGCACGCTGCGTACGCCGGAGGCCCAGGCGGAGCTGGCCGCGCTGGCGCCCGATGTGATTGTGGTCGCGGCCTACGGGCTAATTCTGCCGCAGGCCGTGCTGGACCTGCCGCGCTTCGGCTGCGTCAACGTCCACGGCTCGCTGCTCCCCCGGCACCGCGGGGCCGCACCCATCGCGGCGGCCATCCTGGCCGGCGACACCGAGGCGGGCATCAGCATCATGCTCATGGACGCGGGGGTGGACACCGGCCCCGTGCTCAGCACGGCTGCACTCGCCATCGCGGCGGAAGACACGACCGGCACATTGACACCCCGGCTCGCCGCGCTGGGAGCCGGCCTGCTCATCGAGACCCTGCCTGCCTATCTGCGTGGCGATATCCAGCCGCGGCCGCAGGGGGATACCGGCGCGACCTATGCCCCGCGCATCAGCAAGGAAGACGGGCAGATTGACTGGACCGAGCCCGCCGGCCTTATTGCGCGGCGCGTGCGCGCGTACCAGCCGTGGCCGTCCGCCTACACCGCCTGGAACGGCCAGATGCTCAAGGTGCTGCGCAGCCGGGCTGCAGGTGAGGAGCCAGCGAGCGCAGCGCCGGGCACGGTCATTGCCGGCCCGCGTGGGGCTGCCGGCGTGGTCACGGGCCAGGGGGTGCTGTGGCTGGAAGAGGTGCAACTGGCCGGAAAACGCGCGCTGCCAGTCAATGCCTTCGCGGCGGGCGCGCGCGGATTTATCGGCAGCCGGCTGCCGGGATAGCACTCACAGCGCTGATTTGCCAGATTTTGCCGCCTTGAGTATAATCCTCATTGAATCGGGGCGTAGCGCAGCC
>CAZTMA010000002.1:89221-97260 GCA_964614645.1 uncultured Anaerolineales bacterium | reverse complement strand
CCTTGTGGGCCGTCAGCACCGACTCGATGCGGGCCGCTTGCAGCTCGTATTTGTTCGCCATAGCGCACCTCACGAAGATGGTGAGTGCCGGACGGGAGGCGAGGCTATGGCCGCCTGACAGTCCAGCACTTTGAGGTTATTGCCACTCCGGAACGTGCGCCACACCAGGAAACCGGGCCGGCGGACGCACAGTGTGCGCCGCCGGCACAGTCCCCCCCGTTCCCGCTTCCCCGCTAGCCGATCTGCCGGATCACCAGTACCACCTTGCCTTCGATTGTGACCTGGCTGGGGTGGCAGTAGATGGCATCCATCGTCGGGTTAGCCGGTTGCAAGCGCACATGCCCGTTTTCCCGGTAGTAGTGTTTCAACGTTCTGCTTTCCTGACCGTCTTCGCCCACCACGGTCGCAGCGACCATGTCGCCGTTGTGGATGTCCGTGGTGTTGGTCAGGATGACCGTGTCGCCGTCGCTCACCAGGGCGTCGATCATCGACTGCCCCTTGACGCGCAACGCATACAGATTCTCGAAGCCCCCGAGCAGGCTCTCCGTCAGTTCGATGGCCTCGCCTGCGAACGGGTTGTCGGTTTGCACGGCCACTTCGGCGGGCTGACCCGCAACGATGTGACCGAGCAGAGGAACCCAACGTGTCTCCAGTCTGAACGGGCGACCATCAACCGTGCGGAGCAGGCGAATCGCGCGCGCCCGATTCCGCTCGACTTCGATGTAGCCCTTGGCAACCAGGCTGTCCAACACCTTGTTGATGTGGTAGCCGCGCGGGCCAAGTCCTGCAGCCCGGCTCAGTTCTTCCCGGCTGGGACAGTAGCCCTGCCGGATGCGCTGGGCCAGGTGCTCCAGCACCGCGGCCTCAGCCTGGGTCAGCTCGTCCATGATGGTGAAAGTCAGGGCCGGCATCTCATCCTCCTTGAGTGTGTAAATCGTTTGGTAGCCCCGAACGATTGTTCTATTGGCATTATAGCGAACAACTGTTCGGTTGTCAAGAGGGAAACGCGCACAAATCGCGAATTCGCTCTCGGTTCACGCGCGGCATGGGAAGAAGCACCTCTATGCCGCGCCGTGCGCCTGTGCTATAATCCGAGCGTTGGCCGGGCGCGTGCG
The DNA here is from genome assembly GCA_964614645.1 of uncultured Anaerolineales bacterium. Classification (GTDB taxonomy): domain Bacteria; phylum Chloroflexota; class Anaerolineae; order CG2-30-64-16; family CG2-30-64-16; genus MWBF01. The sequence goes on along the minus strand of CAZTMA010000002.1, from coordinate 96,145 downwards.
GTGTGTGCCGGGCCGGCGACATCGTGTCACGTGATGGAGCAAGTGAATGACGACCGCTAATCCGAACCGCCGCATGCTCGGCACGATCCTGCTGATGGCGGGGCTGTTGCTGCTGGTTGTGGGCGGCATCTATATGGTGCGCACCCAGGCACAGGGCGAGGCACTGCGCGAAGAACTGCGTGCCGGTGCGCCCGCGCCCGCCGCGAGCGAAACACCGGTACAGGTCGCGGCGGCCCGTGCGAGCAACACGCCGGCAAGCGCCGCCCTGCCCGCCACGGCGACCCGGGCGCTGACCGCGACCCGTCCCGCTGCGACTCGCGTGCCTGCGACAAGGGCGGCCGCGACCGCAACCCACACGATCGCGCCGGCAACGGCCGCGCCTACACCGGCAGCCGAGCCCGAGGTTTCGGCGGCCGCCGCGCTTCCGGTCACTCGCCGGACGCCGGTGCGCATGGTGATGGCCGACCTGAAGATCGACACGACGGTGGTGCCGATGGGCTGGCGCGTCGTCCAGGCGCAGAGCGGGCCGGTCTCCGAGTGGGTCATCCCGCAAAACGAGGCCGGGCATCACATCAACAGCGCCGCGCTGGGCGAGCCGGGCAACCTGGTCATCTCAGGCCACAACAACATCTATGCCCAGGTGTTCAAGCCCATCAGCATGGCATGGGACAACGACACCCGCGTGAAGGTGGACGATTTCATCGATAGTTCCGAACTGCTGAACGGCCGGGTCATCGAGCTGTATGATGAAGCAGGCGAGCGTTACGAGTACGTGGTGCGCGAGTTCTACCGCCTGAAGGACACGGGGGTAACGTATGCGCAGCGAATTGCGAACGGCCGGTACATCCTGCCGACGGAGGACACGCGGCTGACCATCGTGACGTGCTGGCCGCCGACGAACAACACCCACCGGCTCATACTGATTGCCGAGCCGGTGCAGTGAGCGTCGATGCCGGCTGACACGACCGGACAGCGCCCGCGCCTGTCCCGGCGCCTGGTGTTTCAGTTGCAGGTGTGGCTGGGCCTCGCGCTGGGCATCGCGGCTCTCGTCCTGGTGGCGCGCAGCATCGACTTCAGCCTGCTCGCTGCCGCGCTCCGCTCGGTCCGCTGGCCTTACGTGGTCCTGACGCTCGCGTGCAGCCTGCTCTCGCCCGTGGTGAAGGCACAGCGGTGGCGCCGCCTGTTTCACCCGCAACCCATCACAGCCGGTGGGGGCAGGCTGGCCGACCTGGTCGTCATCGGCCAGGCGATCAACTTTCTCATCCCGGGGCGCTGGGGCGAGCTGGTGCGGGCGTATCTGGCCGGCGATGAGTTGAGCCTGAGCAAGTGGTTCGTGCTCGGGACGCTGGCCGCAGAGAAGCTGGTTGACCTCATCGTGCTGGCGCTGCTCGTGGTGGCGATTCTGCCCTTTGTGGTCTTGCCCGCCGAGCTGGCCGCGCAGGTGGAGGTCGTCGTCCTGACTGCGCTGGCAGTCGTCGTCGGGACGGTCGCATTGTTGGGCGGCCGCACGCTGTGGCTGCGGCTGGCGGACTGGGGGCTGCGCCTGCTGCCCGAGGGGATGGCCGTGCGCTGGCGGGCGCGCATCGTCGCCGGCCTGGATGGGCTGAGCGCGCTGGGCAGTCGCCGGGCTGCGCTGGCCGTGTGGGGCTGGACGCTGCTGTTCTGGGTCGTGGCCTGGGCGACGAGCTTCTGGCTCTTGCTGGCCTTCGACCTGCCGGCTTCGCCGCTGATTGCGCTCTTGCTATTGGTCGTGCTGCAGGGGGGTGTGGCTGTGCCCTCGACGCCGGGCAAGATCGGCGTCTTTCAACTCTTGTGCATGGTGACCCTGGCGGTCTTTGGCATTGCGGAGCCGGTGGGCCTGGCCTACGGCATGGTGTTGCATGTAGTCGTGGTCGGCGGCGTCACCGTGTGGGCCGCGCTGGCGCTCTGGCGGCGCAGTTGGAACTGGCGCCGCCTTGCCGAGGCATCGGCGGCCTGGCGATGAACCGTAGGGGCGACCCGTGGTCGTAGGGGCGAGGTCTCCTCGCCCCAGGTCTCCTCGCCCGAGGCTTCTGAGCGGGCGAGGAGACCTCGCCCCTACAATCGGTTTGTGAGGTGTGTATTGAGATTGAGAGGAATGTAGCGATGAAAAACAAAGCTCGTCTGGCAATCTACCTGGCTATCGGCCTGGCGCTGGTGGCCGTCTTCGTTGCTGCGCCCGGCGCCTGGGCGGAGCCGCTGCAGAACCGCCTGGGCCAGACCGTGCCCACGAGGACACCGACCGGCGCCGCGCCGCCGCCAACCGCGGTGGTCGCCACCCCGCGGCCCGGCGCAACCGCAGTGCCGCCGACGGACGTGCCGCCGCCAGCCGCGCCGCCGCCAGCCGCCGGTGTGACCGCCACACCCCCGGGTGATCCTGCGGCCGCAACGACGCCTGTCCCGGCCGCTGCCGCCGGCCCCCTGGCCCTCGTCAAGACGGCCAGCCAGTTGCACATCTGGCCGGGCGCGCAGGTCGTGTTTACCCTGACCCTGACCAATACGAGCGCGGCATCGGTGCGCCAGGTGCGGCTGGAAGATGCGCTGCCTGCGGGCCTGGAGCCCGGCACGATCGACGGGAAAGAGGCGACCTGGGACGGCCGCACGCTGCGCCTCGAACGGGCGGTGCTCCCGCCGGCCGGCCGGCTGACGGTGGTATTCGCCGCGCGCGTGGCGGATGACGTGCCTGCGGGCGGCGTGATCGTCAACCAGGCTGTTGCCACGGCGGGCGCAATCGCACGTCCCACGACACGCGTGACTGCGGCTGCAACGCTGATGCTGCCGCCGCTGGAGCTGCCGCCGACAGGCGGCGACTGCGGCTCTTCCAGTTCCGTGCGGTAGACCGATGGGGCCAGGCGACCGGCCGGAGGGCCTGAGCCGGGTGCTGCCGGGCCTGGTGGCCGGCGGCCTGGCGTTGGCCCTCTATGCCGTGACCCTGGCCCCGGGACTGACCTGGGCGCACGACGGCGCAGACGGCGGGGATTTCCTGGCCGCCGCGCTGACACGCGGTGTGCCTCACCCGACCGGCTATCCCACGTACCAGTTGCTCCTGCAGGCGGCCATCCGCCTGCTGCCCGTTGAGCCCGCGCGCGCGGGCAACTGGCTGTCCGCCATCTGCGCGGCGCTGGCCGCGGGCCTGCTGGCCGACCTGGCACGGCGCACCCTGCCGCCCGCACCGTGGCGCGGGGTCGTGGCGCTGGCCGCGGGGCTCGCCTGGGCCACTTCACCGGTGTTCTGGAGCCAGGCCGTCATCACCGAGGTCTACGCGCTCAACGCGCTGGCCGTGATCCTGGTGCTGTGGCTGCTCCGGCAATGGAGCCACCTGCCGCCCGCAAATGCGGGCTGGCGCCGGCTGGCGGCCGCAGCCCTGGTGCTCGGCCTCGGGCTGGGCAATCACCTGACGTTGGCGCTGGCCCTGCCCGGCCTGGCTGCCTGGCTCTGGATAGGGCGGGCACGCTTGGCCCGGCTCTCATGGGCCGGTGCGGCGGGACTGGCCGCGCTGCTCCTGCTCGGCCTGGCGGTTTATGCCCGTGTTCCGCCGGCTGCGGCCGCGGGACCGCCGGTGAACTGGGGTGCGGCCCACACGGCAGCGGGCTTCTGGTGGCTGGTTTCCGGCGGGCCGTATCAAGGCTTGCTCGGCGGGATGGGCGGCGACCTGCTGGCCCGGCTGTCATCTCTGGTGGGCGCCGCGCTGGAACAGTTGGGGGGCGGGCCCTGGGGTGCGGGGCTGGCCGTCGTCGGCCTCTGGCAGCTGGACCGGCGGCAGCACGCCTGGTGGCGCACGACGGGGCTGCTGGCACTCCTGTTTGCGCTATACGGGCTGTTCTACCGCACGGACACCGCGTTCGTGTACGTGATTCCGGCCTGGGGCATGGCCGCACTGTGGCTGGCGGAGGGCATCGACCGGCTTGCCCGCCTGCTCACCGACCGGCGGGCCGCCTGGGTGCTGGTCACCGGACTGACCGTTGTGCTGCCGCTTGCGGCCGTCATCAGGTTCTACCCGCTCAACGATGCCGGCCGCGATGACCGGGCCGAGACCTTCATCGTGCAGGCGCTCGCGCAGGCGGAAGAGGGAGCCGTCATCCTGACCGCAACGGACCGGCCCACGTTTGCCCTGTGGTACGCGGTCTACGGACTGGGCCGTCGCAGCGACATCGTGCCCTTGAACGTCAACCTGTACGGGGATGGCTGGTATCGCGCGACGCTCGCGCGCCACCACCCGGCACTGTTCACGGGCCTGGCCGAGGATGCGCCGCTGGAGGCCGTGGTGCAGGCTGCGGCCGCGCGGCTTCCGGTATACACTGCCGAGCCGCTGCCCGTCGCTCTGCCCGGCCTGGCGCTGCAGCCGGGCGAGCCGCTCACCCGCCTGCGCCCGGCGCGGTAGCGGCGGCACGGTTTGCATCTGAGGATGCAAATTCCTCGTGTTAAGGTTCGTAGTGGGCGCTTCAGCGCCAGAACAGACACGGGCGCCGAAGCGCCTACTACGAACCCGATAGGGTATACTGGCGCTTAGTGAGATCGACACATTGAGTCCTAAGAAACTTGCCCTAACCGTTTTCCTGCTGGTCATCGTCGCGCTCATCGCCTGGCTGGGCGTGAGCGGCTGGCGCGCGGCCAGCCAGGCGCGCCTCGCGCTGGCCGATCTCGACCGGCTGCAGGCCGCGCTGGCCGACCCTTCGGTCGCAGCCGTTCCTGCCGCCAGCGCCGACCTCGCGGCCCTGGAGACCCACCTGGTCGCCACGCGCAGCGCCGCGCGGCCCTTCCTGTGGGTCGCGCCACGGCTCGGCTGGCTGCCACGCGTCGGGGAGGAGGCAGTCGCCGCGCCGGTGCTGCTGGACATGGCGGTCGAGGTCGCGTCCGCGGGCCGGCAGGCGGTGGATGCGCTCGCGCCCGTCACCGGCGCGCTGGCAGGCGACGCCAGCATGGGCGCCATGCCGCAGGTTGTGGCGGGCCTGGCTGCGGCAGCCCCCGCGCTCGCAGAGAGCAATGTCAGGCTGGCCCAGGCGGTTGCGCTCCGTGGCCAGGTGCAAGGCCTGCTACATCCCCGGCTGGAAAGCCTGCTCGCCCAGGTGGACCAACTGCTGCCCCTGGCCCAGGCGGGCTTGCAGGCCGCGCAGGTCGCGCCTGCGCTGCTCGGCCAGGACGGCCCGCGCACCTACCTCATCCTCGCACAGAACAACCACGAGTTGCGCCCGACCGGCGGATTCATCAGCGGTGCGGGATTCGTGCGGCTGGCCGGCGGGCAGATTACCGAGCTGAAGCTGTCGGACAGCTACTCCGTGGACAACTGGCAGCAGCCCCATCCGCCGGCCCCCGGCCCCCTAAGCGAGCAGATGGGCGCGCAGCTGCTCACGCTGCGGGACAGCAACTGGTCGCCGGACTTCCCGGAGACCGCGGATGTGGCGCGCGCCCTGTATGCCCAGGATCAGGGCGTACCGGCTGACGGCGTCATTGCGCTCGACCTCGAAGCAGTGCGCCTGCTTGTGGGCGCGCTCGGCCCGCTGCAGATCGAGGGCGTCAGCGAGCCGGTCACCGGGGAGAATGCCATCGCGTGGATGGAGCGCCAGTGGGCCGCACCGTCGGCCAGCGACACGACGGTCGAGTCGGGTGCAGCCGAATGGTGGACGAAGCGCAAGGACTTCATGGGCGAGCTGGTCGGCGCGGCGCTCGCGAAGCTGGAGGGCGGCGCGGGCTCCGGTGACCTGGATGCCGCCGCGCTGGCGCGTGCGGTCTTTCAGATGCTGGAGGGCCGCTACCTGCAAATCTCGGTGGACGACCCGGCCCTGACGAAGCTGCTGATCGAACGCGGTTGGGATGGCGGGCTGCGGCCGCCGGCGGAGAGCGATTTTCTGGCCGTCGTGGATGCCAACGTGGGGTTCAACAAGGCCAATGCTGCGGTCCAGCCGGCCATCGACTACCGGGTTGCCGAAGCGGAGGGCGGCCTCGTCGCGACGGCGACCATCACCTTCACGCACACTGCCCCACCCGGCCGGGAGCAGGTGTGCGACCGCACCCCGCGCTACGGCGAGAGCTACGCCGAGATGGTGCAGCGCTGTTACTGGTCCTATCTGCGCATCTACGCGCCCGGGGGGAGCGAGCTGCTGGAGGCCGTCGGGCTGAAGAAGCCGCTCAGCGAGACGGGCGAGCGCGGCACCGCGGTCTTTGCCGGTCACTTCGTCCTGTCGCCGTCGCAGCAGCACGTCGTCACCGTCCGCTATCGCCTCCCGCCCGACCTGGAGCAGCCCTATCGCCTGTTCGTGCGCAAGCAGGCGGGCACTTTTGCCACGCCGCTGCATGTCACTGCCGGTGCGTGCACGTGGGACACGGACCTGTCCCGCGACCGCACCTTCACCTGTCCCTGAGCCTGAAAGATGACGATGACCCGCAACCGCCCGCGTCCTGTCCTGCTGCCCCTGTGCGCCTTAGTCTGCCTGCTCGTCACGGTGGCCGGCTGTGCCGCGCCCGTCCGCGTCGAGTGGAAGACCGAAACCGAGATGAACACCGCCGGCTTCAACCTGTACCGCGGCGAGTCGCCCGAGGGGCCGTTCGATGTCAAGGTGAACACCGAACTCATTCCACCGTCGGATGACCCGCTGACCGGCAAGGCCTACACCTACATCGACCGGTCCGCGCAGGCGGGCGTGACCTACTACTACCAGCTCCAGGAAGTCGAGAAGAACGGCCAGACGAACGCGCACGGCCCCATCAGCGTGCACGCGGGCGGGCTGAGCTGGTGGCACGCCGCGATTCTGGCGGGCCTGGCCGGGATGGTGCTCGTAATCTGGCTGCGCGGCAGCAAGGAAGCCATGCGGCGACGCTGAGTCTCTAGAGTGGAGTCCGCATTCTCAAATGCGGACTCCGATGCCGGCGGACGCGGCCGTTCCGCATCTGAGGATGCTTCACTCCGCA
>CAZTMA010000002.1:0-89121 GCA_964614645.1 uncultured Anaerolineales bacterium | reverse complement strand
CATTACGGGTGCTTCGCGGTTTCCGTGGTTATGTTCAACTCTCCGTCGTAATCCGCAGCCACCGGTAGCCGTACCGGCCGAGCGCCAGCTCGCCCGTGCCATCCTCCCAACCGCCGAGCGTTTCGCCCCTGAGCAGGTCCACCACCGACACCGCGCCGGCCGCAGGCGGCAGACATGACCGCACGTCCAGCGCCACGGTCTGCGGCGTCTCGGACAGGTTGTGAACGCACAGCAGCGTTTCATCCTCGTGGCTGCGCACGAAAGCCAGCACCGCCTTGTTGTCCGGCTCCAGCAAGCGCAGGTCGCCGCGGCCAAATGCCGGATGTTCCTTGCGAAGGGCCATCAGCCGCCGCATGAGCGCCAGCAGCGAATCCGGGTCGGCCTGCTGCGCCTCCACGTTGACGTGCTGATAGCCGTAGGTTGCGTCGTCGATGACCGGCGCGTAGAACCGGGCGGCATCGGCCTCGGAGAAGCCCGCGCCGGGACCGGCCTGCCATTGCATGGGCGTGCGCACCCCGCCGCGGTCCTCGAGCCAGATGTTCTCGCCCATGCCGATCTCGTCGCCGTAGTAGATGACGGGCGAGCCGGGCAGCGTGAACAGCAGCGAGTTGGCGAGTTCGAGGCGCGCGCGGTCGTTGCCGAGCAGAGGGGCCAGCCGCCGGCGGATGCCGAGGTTCAGCCGCATGCGCGGCTCCGGCGCATAGAAGTTCCACATGAACTGCCGCTCTTCCTCCGTGACCATTTCGAGCGTCAGCTCGTCATGGTTGCGCAGGAAGGTGGCCCACTGGCCCCAGTGCGGCAGCGGAGGCGTGCGCCCCAGGATCTCGAGGATAGGGGTGCGGTCGGCCCGGGCCAGCGCCATGAAGATGCGCGGCATGAGCGGGAAGTGGAAGTTCATGTGGAATTCGGGCTGATCCGGCTCCTCCCCGAAGTAGGGCCGCACATCCTCCGGCCACATGTTCGCCTCGGACAGCAGCATCGTGCCGGGCGCGTATGCGTCGACGAAGCCGCGCAGCCGTTTCAGATAGGCATGGGTCTCCGGCAGGTTCTCGCCGCTCGTGCCGTCGCGCTCGATCAGGTAGGGCGTGGCATCCACGCGGAAGGCGTCTGCACCTGCGTCGATCCAGTACTGCACGACGCGCAGCATCGCGCGGCCCACCTCGGGGTTGTCGTAGTTCAGATCGGGCTGGTGGTGGAAGAAGCGGTGCCAGTAGTACTGCCCGCGCAGGGGATCGTAGGTCCAGTTGGACGGCTCGTAATCGCGAAAGATGATGCGCACTTCGTTGTACCGGTCGTCCGTGTCGCTCCACACATACCAGTCGCGGTAGCGGGCATGTTCGGGGTGCTGCGGGTCGCGCGAGGCCTGGAACCAGGCATTCTGGTCCGAGGTGTGATTCGGCACCAGCTCGACGACCACCTTGAGGCCGAGCCGGTGCGCCTCCGCAACCAGCGCGTGGAAGTCCTCCAGCTTGCCGTAATCGGGATGAATCCTGAAATAGTCGGCCACGTCATAGCCGTCATCCCGCAGCGGCGACGGGAAGATGGGCAGCATCCAGACCGCATCGATGCCCAGCCACTTCAGATACGCCAGCTTGCCCGTCAAACCCGCCAGGTCACCGATGCCGTCGCCGTTGCTGTCCGCATATGCGCGCACGAACACTTCATAAAACACTGCGTCCTTGTACCACTGTTCCCCGTCCATATTCTTGACGCCTCCTCCGCTTACTGTTACAATGCCCATGTGGAAACTGAAACACTTTTTCAGTTTGGCGCCGATGCAGCGCCGGCCGAGCCATCCGCGCAGGTCGATGGCCTGCTCGCCGCGCTCATCCAGGCCGGCTATCACAACACCCGCGCGCGGCGTGCCGTCCTGCAGGCGCTGGTGGATGCGCGCGGCCAGGCCACGCCGAATGAGCTACTGACGTTGGGCCGGGAGTTTCATAGTGAGTTGGGCCTGGTGACGGTCTATCGCACGCTGGACATCCTATCCGAACTTGGCCTGGTGCGCAAGCTGCATCTCCAGCACGGCTGCCATACATATGCCGTCAGTCCCGCCGCGATGCAGGCGGCCGGGCATCTGCCGGCCCAGGCGCTGCAGCCGGCCGCCTCGCCCGAACAGCACGCCCATCATATCATCTGCCAGCAGTGCCAGCGCGCGGTCGAGTTTGCCGGGTGCGATATCGCAACAGTGGTGGCTCAGGTCGAGGCACAGACAGGCTACCGCGTGCGCGACCACTGGCTGGAGATGTTCGGCATCTGCCCCGAGTGCCAGGGGCGGACGGGCGAGGGATGAATTACGAATTACGAATTGCGAATTATGAATTACGAAGGACGAACAAGTAAGTGAGCACAGTACGCAGATTCCTGGTATTATTGGCCGTGTTGGCACTGGCGACCGCATGCAGCCAGGGCACAGACAGCATGGGCGCGACTTCCGGTCAGCCGCCGCGCGTGCTGGCCGCGGAGAGCTTCCTGGCCGACATCGCCCAGCATATCGCGGGCGACCGGCTGACGGTGGACGTGCTTATCCCCTCGGGGATTGACCCGCACGGCTTCGAACCGACTCCCGCGGACGTGCGCAAGGTGGCCGACAGCGACCTGCTCATCATCAACGGCGCAGGGCTGGAAGCCTTCCTGGAGCGGCTGCTGGAGAGTGCCGGCGGCGAGCGGGTGGTGGTCGAGGCGTCGGCGGGGCTGGCCAGCCGCGAGGGGCACTCGGCCGAGGCTGAGGCCGTGGACGAAGCTGCCGATGAACATGCTGACGAAGCTGCGGACGAACATGCTGATGAGGCAGACCACGGCCACGGCGAGACCGATCCGCACTTCTGGCTGGACCCGGTCCTGGCGATCAAGTATGTCGAAAACATCCGCGACGCGCTGAACGCTGCAGACCCCGCGGGCGCGGAAACCTACACCGCCAACGCCGCGCAATACATCGCAGACCTCGAGGCGCTCGACGCCTGGATCGTCGAGCAGGTGCAGGCCATCCCGCCGGAGCGCCGCCTGCTCGTCACGAACCATGAGAGCTTCGGCTACTTTGCGGACCGCTACGGCTTCACGGTGCTCGGCGCGGTCGTGCCGAGCGTCAGTTCGGCGGCCTCGCCCTCTGCAGAGCAACTCGCGCGGCTCGTCGACCGGGTCAAGGCGGCCGGTGTGCAGGCGATCTTCATCGAGACCGGCGCCAACCCGCAGATGGCGCAGCAACTGGCCCAGGAAGCGGGCGTGACCGTGGTCAGCGAACTGCTCACCCATTCCGTGACCGCGACCGGCGGCCCCGCACCGGACTACATCTCAATGATTCGCTACAACGTGCAGACCATCGTGGCTGCGCTCGAATAGCAGGTGAAACGATGCTGAAACCCTTCATCCGCCCGCATGTCGTGCACCCGCAGGATGGGCCGGTCGTGGACTTCTCCCACGTCACAGTACGCTACGAAGGCGCGGCGCCTGCGCTCGATGATGTGAGCTTCCAGCTCTGGCGCGGGGAGCGGATCGCCATCGTCGGGCCGAACGGCGCGGGCAAGAGCACCCTGCTCAAAGCCATCGCCGGCATCCTGCAGCCGAGCTCCGGCCAGGTGACGGTCTACGGCCACGGCGCGGGTGGCCACATCTGCATCGGCTACGTCCCGCAGCGCTCCCAGGTGGACTGGAAGTTCCCGGTGACCGTGAGCGATGTCGTGCTGATGGGCCGCGTCGCGCGCATCGGCCTGCTGCGGCAGGCCGGCCATCGCGACCGCGACCTGGTGCGTGACAGCCTCGCGCAGGTCGGCGCAACGGACCTGGCCAACCGGCAGATCGGCGATCTGTCCGGCGGCCAGCAGCAGCGGGTGTTCATCGCCCGCGCGCTGGCACAGGAGGCCGAGCTGCTCCTGATGGACGAGCCGCTGACCGGGCTGGATGTGCCCTCGCAGGAAGCCATCTTCGAAATTCTGGACCTGCTGCGCAGCCGTCGTATCACCGTCCTGGTGTCCACCCATGACTTACAACTGGCAGCCGAACGCTTTGACCGGCAGATGCTGCTCAAGCGCAAGCTGCTGGCCTTCGGCCAATCCAGCGACGTCCTGACCCCCGAACACCTGCGGCTGGCGTACGGCACGCATCTGACCGTGCTGCCCGTACCGGACGGCCTCCTCGCACTGGGTGATACCTGCTGCGACGGCGAACACGAGCACGACCTCGAATAGGCCGTCGAGAGGAAGTCAGTCCGTGGAGTTCTTACTTTCGCCTCTGCAATACGGGTTCATGGTGCGGGGCCTGCTGGCAGCCGTCACGGTCGGCGCCGTCTGCGCGGTGCTCGGCACGTACGTGGTGTTGCGCGGGATGGCCTTCTTCGGGGACGCGCTGGCCCATGCCATCCTGCCCGGTGTGGCAGTTGCCTACCTGCTTGGCGGCCCGCAAGGCCCGCTCTTTTGGGGCGGGCTGGTGGCCGGCATCACTACAGCGTTGGGCATCGGCGCCATCACCAAGAGCGGGCAGGTGCGCGAGGACACAGCCATCGGGGTGCTGTTCGCCGCGATGTTTGCGCTCGGCGTGGCCTTGATCTCGACCACCCGCAACTTCAGCATGGACCTGACGCACTTCCTGTTCGGCAATGTCCTGGGCGTCTCGACCGCTGACCTCACGCGCACGGTGCTGTTCGGCGGGCTGGTCCTGCTGCTCATCGCAGCCTTCTACAAGGAGTTCCTGGTCATCTCGTTTGATCCCGTGCTTGCCAGCATCCTGCGCCTGCCTGCCGAGTTCTTCCGCTACCTGCTGTTCGTGATGCTGGCGGTGACCGTGGTCATCGCGCTGCAGACGGTCGGCGTTGCGCTGATGGTCGCGATGCTTGTCACGCCCGCGGCGACCGCCTCGCTGCTCACCCGGCGGCTGCCTTCCATGATGGCCGTCGCCGCAGCGGTCGGCGCGCTGTCGAGCGTTGTCGGGCTGTATCTGTCCTACTACATTAACGTCGCCTCCGGCGCGGCGATCGTCCTGGTCTGCACCGCCTTCTTCATCCTGGCACTCATCTTTGCGCCCGGCCGCGGCTGGCTTTGGCGGGCGCGCCATTCGTAGTACAGGAGGTGTCCATGGCAGCTTTTTACTCCCTTAACCCCCTACTACAGGCCTTGTTTGCGACCCTGTTCACCTGGGGCCTGACCGCGCTCGGCGCATCCACCGTCTTCCTCACGCGCCAGGTCAACCGGCGCCTGCTGGATGCGATGCTGGGCTTTGCCGCGGGCGTGATGATTGCGGCCAGCTTCTGGTCGCTGCTCGCGCCGGCCATCGAGATGTCGGAGAGCCAGGGGCTGCCCAAGTGGCTGCCCCCGGCCATCGGATTTTTGACGGGCGGGCTGTTCCTCTGGCTGGTTGACCACCTCCTGCCCCACCTGCACCTGGGCCAGCCGATCGAGGAAGCCGAAGGCATCAAGACGCACTGGCGACGCAGCGTCCTGCTGGTTACGGCCATCACGCTGCACAACTTCCCGGAAGGGCTGGCGGTCGGCGTCGCGTTCGGCGCAGTGGCCGCCGGTCTCCCGGCCGCGACGCTGGCCGGTGCGGTCGCGCTGGCAATCGGCATCGGTCTGCAGAACTTCCCTGAGGGACTGGCGGTGTCCATGCCGCTGCGGCGGGAGGGACTGTCGCGCGGCCGGAGCTTCCTGATGGGCCAGGCGTCCGGCATGGTGGAGCCGATTGCGGGCGTGCTCGGCGCAGCCGCCGTGCTGTTCATACAAGCTCTGCTGCCCTATGCGCTCAGCTTCGCGGCAGGCGCGATGATCTACGTGGTCGTCGAGGAACTGATCCCCGAATCGCAGAGCGGCTCGGACACACATATGTCCACCTGGGGCGCGATGCTGGGGTTCACGGTGATGATGATGCTGGACGTGGCGCTGGGGTAACAGAGAATGACAGGACATCCTAACAAGGGCCTGCACCACGCTGTCGTGCGGCCGCCGGGCGCGAGCTTTGCGGAGGCTATAACTGAGGGCGCGCTGCCCGCAGGCATCGACGTCGCCCGCGCGCAGGCACAGCATCATGAATACTGCCAGGCGCTGGCCGCAGCCGGCCTGACCGTCGAGCGGCTGCCCGCAGACGAGGATTTTCCCGATAGCTGCTTTATGCAGGACCCGGCCGTCGTCATCGACGGCGTGGCCGTGGTCGGCCGCATGGGCGCGGAGAGCCGCCGCGGGGAAGAGGAAGCCGTCGCCCGGCTGCTGGCCGCGCGCTTCCCCACGCACCGCCTCGCGGCCCCGGCCACATTGGAGGGCGGCGACGTGCTGGTCCTGCCGGATCGGGTGGTCGTGGGCCTCTCCGGCCGCACCAATCGGGCAGGGATCGACCGGTTAGCCGCCGCGCTGCACGAGCATGGGGTCGACCGCCCGGTGCACGCCGCACCCGTCCGCGACTTCCTGCACCTGCTGACACCGCTGACCCCCGCCGGCCCCGACATGCTGCTGGTCGTGGACGGCGTGACGCCGCCGCCTGAGTTGAGCCATCTCACCGTGCTGACCGTGCCGGCGGAAGAGGCGTATGCGGCCAATGTGCTCGCGGCCGGCCACAGGGTCGTGATGCCCGCCGGCTATCCGCGCACGGCCGCGTTGCTGCGCGCGCACGGCTGCGAGGTGCTGCCCGTGCCGATGACCGAGTTTGCGAAGGCGAACGGCGGCGTCACCTGCCTGGCGCTGGTATGGTAAAGCGGTTAGCCGAGCAGTACCGTCCCGGCGATGCCGTGGAGATCATGTTCGAGCACGAGGGTGAAGCGGCGTGGCAGCGCGGGCAGGTGGTCGCGCATCAGCCGCCCGGCGTGTGGGTGCGCACGGCTGCCGGGCGGATGTGGTTCGTCACGAACACCCGCCGCATCCGCCCGGCAACAGACACGTTGGCCCCAGATACTCCAAATCCAGCCACAGGTTAGCCACAGAGGACGCCGAGCTAATAGAGAAGCCGCCGTGGTCATAGGCGTTATCCCTCTATGTCCTCTGAGCCCTCTGTGGCAAAAACTCCCGCACGCGTTCGGCCACCGCGTGCGCCAGCTTGGGCAGCTCATCCGCGTCGAAGTGGATGCCGTCCACGGGGCTGGACACGATGACGTCGCCCGCATTGAGGAACGCGCAGCCGTACACCTCGGCCACCTCCTCGTAATACTTCCCCAGGTGGAGCGACTTTTCGTCTGCGCCCGCGAACATCTCTGCGAAGTGCGTGCCCGCGACGCACGTCGGCGGCGGCGCGATGAGCAGGATCTTCGGCGTCGGCGCCTCCGGCCAGTTAACGGTGTAGACGATGAGCTGGAGGAGCGTCTCGATGGAGCGCGCGATGTCCCACGCCGACTGCCCGAACCGGTGCTTCAGGTCGTTCGTGCCGAGCATCAGCACCACGAGGTCCAGCGGCTGGTGCGACTCCAGGCAGGCGGGCAGGTAGGTCTTGCCGCTCTTATATTCGCCCTCGACGGGATCGGGCCAGAGCGTTGTGCGCCCGTTCAGACCCTCCGCAATGACCACATACTCCGGCCCCAGCTCCGCGGCCAGGCGTGTCGTCCAGCGTTCCGCGTAGGGATAGCGGGTTTCCGTCGCTGGAGCATAGCCCCAGGTATTCGAGTCGCCGTAACACAAAATGGTCTTCATGCTTCCTCCTTTGGCCGCGCTATTGTAACGGCGCGCCCGGAGCCGTGCAAGCGCGCTGTGAGATTTCGCACAATACGCGAAATCACGTATTGCATTTCCAGCACAAATGTGCTAGCATATCGCAGGTGGACGAAAGGAACCGGCTTATCGGAAACATGTCAGCGTTGGTCCGTACTTCAGATCATATCATGCCAGGAACCCTCGTTCTCAATCTGTTGCAACGTTGCAAATTGCAACGCCTCCGATCCCGCAACGTGGCTTTGCCGCCGGCGTGATGCGTACTGGCAGCCCGGGCTGCCTGGCTGCCCGGAGTCTCTTTGACTTGCGGCACCGTCCGGCGTATACTACCGAACATCTGAGCGAATCGAGGCACCTATGGCGAAGTCGAAGACCCGGTACGTCTGCCAGAGCTGCGGCAGCGCGCAGAGCAAGTGGATGGGCCGCTGCCCGGATTGCAGCGAGTGGAACACGCTGGTCGAGATGACCGTGCAGGAGCCCGCGCCCGGCCGGCCGGCCAGCGTCGCGCTGGCGCCCAGCGCCGGCCCGCAGGCCCTGCCCGACATCCCCGCGGACGGCTACGAGCGCATCGCCGTGCCGATCAGCGAGTTGAGCCGCGTGCTCGGCGGCGGCATCGTGCCGGGGTCCGTCGTGCTCATCAGCGGCGATCCCGGCGTCGGCAAGTCCACTCTCCTCATCCAGATGTGCCACGCGCTGAGCGGCGGCCAGGGGCCGATCCTCTACGTCTCCGGAGAGGAGTCCGCCGCGCAGATCAAGCTGCGCGCCGAGCGGCTGGGCATCGTCGCGCGCGACATCCTCGTGCTGGCCGAGACGCACCTCGAGACCATCGCCGCGCATATCGAGAACAGCGCGCCGCGCATGGTCGTGGTGGATTCCGTGCAGAGCATCTACTCCGACGCCATCTCCTCCGGCGCAGGCAGCGTCACACAGGTGCGCGACTGCTCCTCCCACCTGCTGCGCCTCGCCAAGGCGAACGGCTTCCCGCTGTTCCTCGTCGGCCATGTCACGAAGGAAGGGGCCATTGCCGGCCCGCGCGTGCTGGAGCACATGGTGGACACGGTGCTCTATCTCGAAGGCGAGCGGTTCCATTCCTTCCGGCTGCTGCGCTCCGTCAAGAACCGCTTCGGCTCCACGAACGAGGTCGGCGTCTTCGAGATGGCCGAGCGGGGCATGGTGGAGGTGCGCAACCCATCCGAGGCGTTCCTGGCCGAACGCATCCCGAATGCGCCCGGCTCCGCCATCGCGGTCACGATGGAAGGGACGCGGCCCATCCTGGTCGAGGTGCAGGCGCTCACCAGCGCGACCGCGTTTGCGCAGCCCCGGCGCACGGCCAACGGTATCGACTTCAACCGCCTGCTGCTGATTACCGCGGTGCTGAGCAAGCGCGCCCGCGTCTCGCTGGCCGACCAGGACGTCTTTGTGAATGTGGTCGGCGGCCTGCAGATCGACGAGCCGGCTGCGGATCTGGCCGTGGCAATCGCCATCGCCTCCTCTGCGCGCAACCGGCCCGTTGCGGCGGACCTTGCACTCGTCGGCGAGATCGGGCTCAGTGGCGAGCTGCGCAGTGTCGGTCAGCTCCCGCGGCGGCTCAACGAGGCTGCGAAGCTCGGCTTCACGCGGGTGCTCGTGCCGCAGACCGCCGCGCGCAAGCTGGAGCGCCCGCCGGACGGGCTGGAGGTGCTCGGCGCACGGACGCTGCGCGAGGCGGTGGAGCTGGCGCTCGTCGCGCCCGCGGCGCGCGAGGACGAACGATGAGCACGGAGTCCGCCGGCCGGCGGCCCAACATCATTCTCTGTACCTGCGACCAGTTGCGGGCCTTCGAGGTCGGCTGCTACGGCAACCCGGTCATCCACACGCCGCACATGGACCGGCTGGCAGCGGCAGGCACGCGCTTCGAGACAGCAGTCACCAGCTTTCCGGTTTGTATGCCGGCCCGTTCGTCGATGCTCTCCGGTCAGTACGCGCGGCGCTGTACGGGAGGCAGCGGCAATGCGAGCCGGCCCGGTGGAGGAGGGCTGCCCGAATATCCGGCGCCGGGCCGCCCTCATCTGCCTGACGCCACGCTCCCCGAGATCCTGGCAGAGCAGGGGTACTACAACGCGGTGATCGGCAAGTGGCACATCCACACGTGGCCTGATGTCCTCGGCTTCGACCGCTATCTCATCCCGCGCGTGCATCATTGCCACACCGGACAGAGCTATACGGAAAACGGCGGGCCCGAGTTTGTCCCGCCGGGGTACACGGTGGACTTCGAGGCCGGGCAGGCCGGCCGCTTCCTGCAGGAACATCGCCACGCGAGCCAGCCTTTCTTCCTGTTCTACAACATCTCGCCGCCCCACTGCCCGTACGCCGACGCACCGGAACGCTTCCTGAACATGTACCGGCCGGACGACATGCCCCTCAGGCCCAACGTCGACCTCGCGCAAAGACTGCCCGACCAGGACCACTGGTTCAAGATCTACCGCTACGATTACAAGTACTACGAACATCACCTGCCGTATGCGGATACGCTGCCGGATGGCTATGACCTCCGACACGTGCTGGCGGAATATTATGGGCTGACGAGCTGGGTGGACGAGGCGCTCGGCCAACTGCTCCACGCGCTGGATGCCACCGGGTTGAGCGAGGACACGATTCTGGTCTTTACCTCCGATCATGGCGACTATCTCGGCAGCCACGGCCGCGTGCAGAAGAGCGGACTTCACGAGGAATCCATCCGCATTCCCCTCATCATCCGCTGGCCGCAGCAGCCAGACTCGCGCGGCGAGGTGGTCAGGGAGCAGGTGGCAGGCCTGGCCGATCTCGCTCCGACGCTGCTGGATCTGGCCGGCGTGCAGGCGCCTGCGCACATGCACGGGCGCAGCCTGGCGTCGATCCTCCGCGGCCAGCGGACTGCGCTCGACGATGATGCGGCCATCGTTGAGACGGACGGCGAGGGGATTGCCATTCGCACGCCGACTCACCTGTATGCACTGCCGGCAGGCCGGCCCGGTCGCGCGCCCGGAGCGGAGCCTTACCTCTTCTTTGATCTCACACGCGACCCCTACCAGTTGCGGAATCTCGCGGGCAGCGCCGAACAGCAGGGCATCGCGCAGGAGCTTGACCGGCGCTTACGTCACTGGCATGAGACGACCGCATGGCTGGCGTAATCGGGGCGGTGCCAAAGTCTTTGACAACGACTCCGCCATGTGCTAGACTTCGCCCATAACAACATAGAGCGTCGCGCCCGAATGACCCGGCGCGAGCGCAGAGCAGGGGGAGCCAGGAGAGCCTGGCTGAGAGGTCGGCCCAGGGCCAACAAGGTGGCGTGCCACGCTTGTTGGCACAAATGCCGGCGACCCTACGAACCTGACGGGTAATGCCGGCGTAGGGATGCGGCGCAGCAATGCGCAAAAGCAATCACCAGAGGCGACCCGCAAGGGTCGTCTTTTTGTTGTCAGTGCAAGGACGGGGAATCGCGTGACCATCTACATCGTCGGCGGCAGCCCGGCAGCCCGCCGGCCCCTCGGCCTGAATCCCGGCCCCGGTGACCGGGTGATTGCCGCGGATCGCGGCGCAGCCCACGCACGCGCGTGGGGCTGGCCCGTGCACCTGCTCGTCGGAGACCTGGATTCGCTGCCGCTCGCGGATGCCGCCGCGCTGGCCGCGGCCGGGGTGCCGATCCAGCGCGTGCCCGCCGAGAAGGATGACACCGACCTGGAGCTGGCGCTGGCGTATGCCCTGGCGGAGGACGTGCAGCCCATCGTCATCTGTGCCGTGCTGGGCGGGCGAACCGACCACCTGCTCGCCAACGTGCTGCTGCTGGCCCGGCCCGACCTGGCAGGCCGCGACATCGTGCTGGCAGACGGCCCGGAGACGATCCGCCTGCTCGCCGCGCCGGGGCCGGACGGCGCACCCGCGCACGTGGCCCTGTCCGGCGCGGCGGGCGACCTGCTGACCCTGCTCCCGCTCGGCGCAGATGCAGAGGGCGTGAGCACCGCGGGCCTGCACTATCCGCTCGCGGACGAGACGCTGGACGAGGGCCGGGCGCGCGGGGTCAGCAATGTGTTTGCCGAGACGCACGCGCGCGTGACGCTGCGCCGCGGGCGGCTGTTCGTGATTCATACCAGAGCAGGTTCGTAGTAACGATTTCAGGCGTCAAGGCATCAGCAATCCAAACAACTCGCCGGGTGACTGAAGTCACTACTACGAACCTGCTGATCCGAATGAGATGATGTATTTGAGGTGTTACATGTTGAAACGATCCCTTCTCTTTGTGCTAATCGTCGGTCTGCTTACGACCGCCTGTGTTGGCGTCCAGACCACTGTCCCCACGCCCGAGGGTATGGATACAACCGGCAACACCGGGGGCACGGTCACGGTCATGACGCACGACAGCTTCAGCGTCAGCGAGCCGGTCGTCGCGGCGTTCCAGGAACAATGCGGCTGCCGGGTGCAGTTCCTTAAGTCGGGCGACACGGGCCTGGCGCTGAACAAGGCCATCCTGAGCAAGGGCAACCCGCTGGCCGACGTGTTCTTCGGCGTGGACAACAGCTTCCTCAGCCGCGCGCTGGCGGAGGATATCTTCGAGCCGTACGAATCGCCGGCGCTGGCCGGCATCCCGGACGAACTCAAGCTCGATCCCACCTTCCGGCTGCTGCCCGTGGACCACGGCTTCGTGACGCTCAACTACGACCGCGCCTACTTTGAGGAGCAGGGATTGGCCCTGCCGCAGACCCTCGAGGACCTGACCCAGGAGCCGTACAAGGGCCTCCTGGTCGTCGAGAATCCTGCCACCTCGTCGCCGGGCCTGTCCTTCCTGATGACGACCATCGCCGTGTTCGGTGAAACTGGAGACTATAACTACCTCGATTTCTGGGCTGATCTGGCCGCGAACGATGTGCTCGTCGTGGACGGGTGGGAGGACGCCTACTACGGGCAGTTCAGCGGCGGCAGCGGCGAGGGCGACCGGCCCATCGTCGTCAGCTATGCGACTAGCCCTGCGGCCGAGGTCTTCTTCGCCGACCCACAGCCGGCCGAATCGCCCACGGGCAACCTGTTCCTGCCTGGCGGCAGCACCGAGCAGATCGAGTTTGTCGGCATCCTGGCCGGCGCGAAGGAGCCGGAGCTGGCCCGCCAGTGGGTCGACTTCATGCTGAGCGAGACGTTCCAGGCGGACATCCCGCTGCAGATGTGGATCTACCCGGCGCGCACCGGCACGCCCCTGCCCGAGGTGTTCACACAACACGCGCAGGAGCCCATAGAGGTCGTGCAGCTCACGCCGGAGCAGATCGAGGCCGGCCGCGAGGGCTGGCTGAAGGCGTGGACGGATACGGTGCTGCGGTAAGCGAATTAAGAATTGGGAATTACGAATTAGGAATGCATCCTGAGCGGGTGGACGGCCCAACGGATTTGAACGGATAAACGGATATGGGTTGGGGACGCACTGCGCACATCCGTTTATCCGTTAAGCACACCGCAGGTGTGCCAGCACACCACAGGTGCACCATCCGTTGCGCCGCCCCAACCGGAGATTTCAGTTGCCCAAATCATTAGGGCGCGTGTTGCTCTTCCTCCTGCCGGTCGGCTTCCTGGGGGTGTTCTTCTTCTACCCCCTGGTTGCCGTGGTCGGGCAGAGCTTCGCGCCGGGCGGCAGGCTCGACCTCACGCCCATCGCCAGCCTGTGGCAGGAGGCTTACTTTGGCCGTGCGCTCTGGTTCACGACCTGGCAGGCCGCGCTCTCGACCGGCCTGACCCTGCTCATCGGCATGCCGGCAGCGTTCGTCTTTGCGCGCTACCGCTTTCCGGCAAAGAACGTCCTGCGCGCGCTGACCACGATTCCCTTCGTGCTGCCCGCGATGGTCGTCGCGGCCGCGTTCACCGCGCTGCTCGGCCCGCGCGGCACGCTGAACACGCTGCTGGTGAACTGGTTCGACCTGGCCGGTCCGCCCATCCGTCTCCAGCAGACCATCTGGCTCATCCTCCTGGCCCACGCCTTCTACAACACCACCGTCGTCGTGCGCATGGTGGGCGGCTTCTGGGCCAACCTGGACCCGCGCCTGTCGGAAGCCGCGCGCGTGCTCGGCGGCAACCGGGCGCGGGTATTCTGGGAGGTGACGCTGCCGCTCCTCGTGCCCTCGGTGGCCGCGGCCGCGCTGCTCATCTTCCTCTTCTGCTTCACCAGCTTCGGGGTCATCATGGTGCTCGGCGGGCCGCGCTTTGCCACGCTGGAGGTCGAAATCTACCGCCAGGCCGTGACGCTGTTCCAGTTGCCCGAGGCCGCGGCGATCAGCCTCGCACAGATCGTCCTGACGTTCGTCGTCATGGCCGTCTACACGCGCGCCCAGGCGCGCGCCGCGCTGCCCCTCAACATGAGGCCCGCAGACTCGACCGCCGTGCCGCCTGTCCGCCCGCAGCAGATCCTCCTTGTCGGGCTGGTGAGCCTGGGGCTCATGCTGTTCCTCGTGACGCCGATGGCTGCATTGGCCGTCCGGTCGTTAGGGCCCGACGACCCGCTGCGCTACTACCGCGAGCTGTTCGTCAACCGCACCTCGTCCATCTTCTTCGTCCCGCCGGGGCTCGCCATCCGCAACAGCGTCATGTTCGCGCTGCTCACGACGGGCCTGGCGCTGCTGCTCGGCACGGTCACCGCGCTCCTGCTGGCGCGCGAGCGCAACCGGCTGGGTCGCCTGCTGGACCCCATCGTGTTGCTGCCGCTCGGCACCTCGGCGGTGACGCTCGGCTTCGGCTACCTGTTGACGATGAGCCGGCCGCCGCTGGACCTGCGGGCATCGCCGGTCCTGGTGCCCATCGCACACACGCTGGTGGCGTTTCCGTTCGTCGTGCGGTCGCTGCTGCCTGCGCTGCGCGGGCTGAACCCTGACTGGCGCGAGGCGGCTGCGGTGCTCGGCGCATCGCCGTGGCGCGTCTGGCGCGAGATCGAGCTGCCCATCGTCGGCCGCGCGGTGATTGTCGCCGCGCTGTTTGCCTTCACGGTCAGCATGGGCGAGTTCGGCGCGACCCTGCTGATTGCCCGGCCCGAATATCCGACCATGCCCATCGTCATCTTCCGGCTGCTCGGCCAGCCGGGCGCGCTCAACTACGGCCAGGCGCTCGCCATGAGCACGCTGCTCATGCTCGTCTGTGCCGCCAGCTTCTTCCTGATCGAACGCTTCCGCGTCGGTGATGTCGGGGAGTTCTAACCACGAGGAGGGCCGCATCCTCAGATGCGGCGCGTGCAGCCCATGGCACCCATCCTGACCGTCAACCACGTCTCCAAATCCTATCCCGGCCTGCCGGTGCTCAAGGAGGCCAGCTTCACCGTGGACGCGGGCGAGATTGTCTGCCTGCTGGGGCCGAGTGGGTGCGGGAAGACGACGCTGCTGCGCATCGTCGCGGGGCTGGAGCCGCCCGACACCGGCACAGTCACGTTCGAGGGAGAAGACCTCGCCGGCGTGCCCGTGCACCGGCGCAACTTCGGCTTCATGTTCCAGGACTACGCGCTCTTTCCCCATCGTGATGTCGAGTCCAATGTCGCGTTCGGGCTGCGCATGCAGGGCCGGCCGCCGGAAGAGATTCGCGGCCGCGTGACGGAGATGCTGGCGCTGGTGCAGCTCGACGGCTACGAGGAGCGCCGCGTCATCGAGCTTTCCGGCGGGGAGCAGCAGCGCGTCGCGCTCGCGCGCAGCCTGGCCCCAGGCCCCCGCCTGCTGATGCTGGACGAGCCGCTCGGCGCCCTGGACCGGTCGCTGCGCGAGCAACTGATGAACGAGCTCCGGGCCATCCTCAAGTTGGTCGGGCTGACTGCGCTGTACGTGACGCATGACCAGGAGGAAGCCTTTGCCGTGGCCGACCGCGTGTTCGTCATGCGTGCGCAGGTGGAGACGGGGGAGGGCGGCTGGATCGAGCAGGCCGGCACGCCCGCCGAAGTCTACCGCTATCCGGCCACAACCTACGTCGCGCGTTTCCTGGGGTTCCGCAACCTGCTGGACGGCGTGGTCACCGCCGCACCCTCTCTGACCGTGCGGACCGCGGCGGGCGACCTCCGCGTGGCGGACAGCCCGCACACCTTTCCGGCCGGCACGCCCGTGGCGGTCCTGGTGCGGCCGGAGGCGGCAGAGGTGCGCCCGCCCGATGCAACCGGGCCGAATCTGCTGCCGGGCCGCCTGCTCGAGGCCTCCTTCCGGGGCAGCTATTACATGCTGCGCACGGAACATGCGGGCGGGGTCGTGCTCGTCTGCGAAGCATCTGCGACCACGACGCACCTCCCGCCGCAAGGTGAGCCCATCACGCTTTGGCTGGACCCGAACGCCATCACGGTCATCGAACGTTAGGGGGTTGCCAGAAAACGGGCTTGTTCGACAAGCCCGTTTTCTCCCACGGACCCCGATCGAACACCCGTTCTTCTGATTTTGACATTTCGGCGGTTCTGCGGTATGCTGGTTTTTGAGTCTCCCCTACAGAGACTCTGCACAATCGGTTGATGCGCGCACAGGCGAAAGGAGCAACTAATGTACCAGAAGGTCGTCATCGTGGGGAACGTCGGCCGCGATGCTGAGATGCGGTACACCCCCAGCGGGGTGCCCGTGACCAGCTTCAGCATCGCCGTTAACCGCCGCTGGTCCAACGCCAGCGGTGAGCAGCAAGAGAAGACGACATGGTTCAGGGTCACCTGCTGGCGCAAGCTGGCAGAGACCGCGGCCCAGTACGTCAAGAAAGGCAAGCTTCTGCTGGTAGAAGGCGAAGTGGAAGCCCAGGCTTACGTTGATCGGGAGGGCAATGCCCGCGGCACGCTGGAGATGACGGCCAACACCTTTAAGTTCCTGGGTGGGCCGCGCGATGACGCTGAGGGCGGCGGACCGCCTGCAGGTGGCGGCGAGGACTTCCCGGTTCACGAGGATGACATTCCGTTCTAACGCAGACGACTGCAACACACCGGCCCGCGCCGGTCCAACTGACTACAGAGCACAGACACGGCCGCCAGCGCCGTGTCTTTTTGTTGCGCCGCGCGTTGACGGTTACGTCCTCTTGCGCTAGACTGTAGCCGTACTCCTGATTCCAGTGCTGCAAGGAGAAAACATGCCGCAAGCCACCCCGCCGCCCACCCAGATCAACGTCGAGTTATCCGCGGACCTCGAGGCCATCTACACCAACTTCGCCATCATCACCCATTCGCCCTCGGAGATCGTCATCGACTTTGCCCGAATGCTGCCGGGCGCACCGAAGGCGAAGGTTCATGCCCGCGTGGTGATGACTCCGCTCAACGCCAAGCTGCTGCTCAAGGCCCTGGAGGACAACCTGGCAAAGTACGAGGAACGATTCGGAGAGGTGCGCGTGCCTGCCGAAACCGGCTTCGAGGTGCAGGATCGCACACTTGGGTTCAAGCACTAGCCGAAACAATTGTAAGCGCAGCAAGAAAGCATTGACACAGCGTCGTTTGCTCGCTATACTGTGACTTACCTTACTCTAAAGAGACTTAGCCGATGGATGCAGCTACTATCTCGTCGTCGAGACAGGGCGTCAGTCGTTGGAACCGACGCAAAATCACCGACTGGCTAGCCTTCTTAGGGTTTACAGCCCCTAATTTCATCCTCCTTGCCGTTTTTACATTCTGGCCTGTCGCCTATAGCTTCTATCTGAGCTTCTACCGGTGGAATATGATCGCGCCCACCAAGAAGTTCATTCAACTGGAGAACTATGCCCGGATGCTGGAGGACCCCATCTTCTGGCAGGTTCTCCGTAATACTGCGATCCTGGCCGTGGGCACGGTGTTCGTCAAGCTCGCCATCGCACTGTTCCTGGCCGTCCTGCTGAACCAGAAGCTGAAGGGCCGCAACGTCTACCGGGCCGTCATCTTCTCCCCCACCTTCACCACCAGCGTGGCGATTGCGATGGTGTGGGGCTGGATCCTGGATCCCTATTACGGGCTGCTCAAGCTGCCGCTCCGCTGGCTGGGGCTGTCCTCGCCCAACTGGTTGTCCGATCCCAATTGGGCGCTGCCCGCGGTGATGATCGTCGTCATCTGGGCCGGCATCGGCTATGACATGGTCATCTTCCTGGCCGGCCTGCAGGCGATTTCCGCCGACCTCTACGAGGCGGCGCGCGTCGATGGCGCCTCGCGGTGGTCGCTGTTCCGCCATGTCACGTTTCCCTTGCTCTCACCGACAACCTTCTTCCTGCTGATTATCTCCATCGTCGGCGCGTTCAAGGCCTTCGATATCGTCGCGGTGATGACCGGCGGCGGCCCGCTCAACAGCTCGAATGTCTATGTATTCTACCTTTATCAGAACGCGTTCCGCTGGTTCAAGACCGGCTATGCTTCGGCGCTGGCCGTCGTGCTGTTCGTGATTATCCTGGTCATCACCGTCATCCAGATGCGCCTGTCGCGACGCTGGGTGCATTACTAATGGTTCCGGCAGGATACGACCTATGAGCATCGCATCACACGGGCTGCGGGAGAACGAGCGAGTCGGGCGCTTTACGCGAGGGTTTGCCTCGCACCTGTTCCTGATTCTGGTCTGTATCGCCATCGGCATGCCCTTCATCTGGATGATTTCGACCGCGTTCAAGAGCCCGCAGGAAGTGTCCATCTTTCCGCCCATCTGGATTCCCGAGAATCTGCGTTGGGACAACTTCGTCGTGGCCTGGGAATCCGCGCCGTTCGGGCGGTTCTATATCAACAGCCTGATCGTCACGGGGTGGGGCGTCGTCATGGAGGTGACGATCGCCGCGCTAACCGCGTATGCCTTCGCCCGCATCGAGTTCCCCGGCCGCAACCTGCTCTTCATGGTCATGCTGGCCGCCATGATGATTCCCGGCCAGATGGCCCTGATTCCCAACTACGTCACCCTGTATCACCTGGGGTGGATCAACGAGTACGCGGGGATCGTCATCCCGCACATTTCCAGCGTGTTCGGCGCGTTCCTGCTGCGCCAGGCGTTCCTCTCGATGTCGAGCGAGCTGTTCGACGCGGCCACGATCGATGGCGCGGGACACGTGCGTTCCCTGCTCAACATCGCGCTGCCCCTGGCGCGGCCGGTCGTCGCGACGCTGGCGCTCTATCTCTTCATCGCCAAGTGGAACGACTACCTGTGGCCGTTGATCATCACCAACACCCAGGACATGCGCACGCTGCCAGTCGGCCTGGTGATGGTGCGAAGCGCCGAATACAACATCGGCCCCGAACACCTGATGGCTGCAACCCTGTTCGTGCTCGTGCCCGTCCTGCTGGTCTTCTTCCTGGCCCAGCGCCAGCTGATCGACGGGATCGCAGCCGGCGCGCTGAAGGGTTAAGCACCGAGATGCCAGGTCGTCTTATGCCGTTGCTGCCGCCCTGTCCAGACGGCGGCGCACTCACTTTCCTATCTCACCAAGGAGGGTAGAGATGTCTGTCCGAAAGTCGCTCATATGGATGCTGCTGGCCGTGATGCTGGTGCTGCCGCTCGCCGCCTGCACCGCACCCCCAGCCGCTGAAGCCCCCGCCGCGCCTGCTGCGGCGGAGCCTGCCGCACCGGCGGCCACAGAGGCCCCGGCCGAAGAGGTTGCAGAGGAGCCGGCCCAGGTCGCGTCTCCCAACGCAGTCAAGATTACCTACTGGCGCGCGCTGACCGGCGCGGCCGGCGACGCCCAGGACGAGCTTGTCCGGCGTTTCAACGATTCGCAGAGCGATGTCTTTGTGGACGTGCAATTCCAGGGCGCGTATGCTGAGCTGGTGCAGAAGCTCCAGGCCGGGCTGGCCGCCGGCGAAGTGCCGGACCTGATCCTGCTGGATTCGCCGTTCGTCGCGCTCTTTGCGAAGGACGGCGTGCTGGTGCCGCTGGATGACTTCGCCAGCAACCCCGACACCGCGCTGGACCTCGAGACCTTCATCCCGGGCCTGCTGCAGGACGGTTACTACCAGGGCACGCTATACGCGCTGCCGCTGATGCGCAGCACCCCGCTGCTCTACTTCAACCGCGATATGTTCGCGGAAGTCGGGCTGCCTGACCGCGTGCCGGAAACCTGGGATGAATTCCGGGAGTTCGCCGCCAAGCTGACCAAGGAAGAGAATGGCGAGATCGTGCGCTCGGGTGTTTCCTTCACGATGGGCCAGACCACGGCCCACTGGTATCTGCAGGGCGCCATCTACGCCTTCGGCGGCGAGGTATCGGACGCTGACTTCAACATCAAGCTGACCGAACCTGAGGCAAAGGCTGCTGCACAGCTCTGGCAGGACATGGTCTTCACGGACAAGACCGCGATTGCGGGCGTCGAGGACGCGCAGAACGACTTCCTGAACGGCCGCGTCGGCATGGTCTTCGGCTCGACGGGCAGCATGGCGAACCTCATGAGCAAGGCGACCTTCCAGCTCGGCGCGGGCTTCATGCCGGCGCAGACGCAGCGCATGGTCCCGGTCGGTGGCTCGGTCATCGCCATGACCTCCACCGATGAGGCGCGCAAGGCTGCCACCTGGCAGTTCATGAAGTGGATTACCCAGCCCGAGAACAACGCCTACATCGTGGAAATGACCGGCTACATGCCGACCAGCCAGGCCGCGATGGAGGTCCCGAGCCTCAAGGCCTATTACGAGAAATTCCCGGAGCGCAAGGTCGCGGTTGACCAGCTCCAGTACGCCCGGCCGCAGGCGAGCGTCATCTCCCTCGGCAAGGGCACGGAAATCCTGCGCATCGCTGTCGAGAAACTGCTCGTGGCCGGCACGCCGGTCGACCAGGTGATGGAAGAAGCGGCACAGGAGTTGCGGGCGGAGTATGAGGAAACCTTCGAGTAGAAACGGCGCCGGCCGCGCGGGCAGGAGTCCCGCGTGGCCGGCGATCATCGGGTGTGTCGCGGTCGGCGCGGCGGTCCTGACCGGCTGCGTCGCGCCCGGCACACCCTCTGCACAGGGCCCGGCTTCGCCGCAGCCCGCGTCTACGGACGTGGTGAAGGTCGCGCATCGCGGCGGGGCCGGCCTGGCGCCGGAGAACACCCTGGCTGCGTTCAACGCGGGCCTGGCACACCATGCCGATTTCCTCGAGCTGGACGTCCATCTCAGCAAGGACGGCCAGCTCGTGGTCATCCATGACGCGACCCTCGCGCGCACGACGAACCTCAGCGGGGAGGTGGCGGATTACACCGCGGCCGAACTGGCCGCCGCGGACGCCTCCGCCAAGTTCTTCGGCCCGGTCACAGTCGAGCCGCAGCCCATCCCGACGCTCGAACAGGTGTTGGCGCTGGCGAAGGGCCGGGCCGGTGTGCAGATCGAGATCAAGCTGCGCTCGGACAAGAGTCGCTATCCCGGCATCGAGGCCAAGGTCGTGGACGCGCTCCGCGCCCACGAGATGCTCGATCAGGCGGTGATTCTGTCCTTCGACTTCCCGACGCTGCAGGAGATCAAGCAGATCGAACCGCAACTCCGCACCTGCGCGCTTATCTCGACGGCTTACCTGAGCAGCGTGGGCCGCGCGGGTCCGGCGCAGGTCGCGGAAGACATCGCTGCCCTCCCCGCTGAGTACGCCGGTGTCAACCACACCTGGCTCACAGATGCGCTTTTCACCGCGCTGACCGGCCGCGGCCTGCAGGTGGGCGCCTGGACCGTCAATGACCCGGCGGATATGCGCCGGCTTGCCGCCCTGGGCGTCGCCTTCATCACATCGGACCGGCCTGACCTCCTGGAGGAAGCCTTCGGGCCGTGACGCCCGACCGCACACAACCGCATAACGAACGAGTTGGATATGCCCATCAACGAAGCACTCATCGAGTACTATCCGACCATCAAGGAACTGCCCGAGGGCGAGCGCCCGCGCGAGCGGCTGGAGCATTATGGCGCGGGCGCGCTCAGCACCGCCGAGCTGCTGGCCATCATCCTGCGTGTCGGCACGAAGGATGAGAACGTCATCCGCCTGTCGCAGCGGCTCCTGATGGGTTACGGCGGGCTGGCTGAGCTGGCCCATGCACCGTTTACCGAACTGACCGAGTTCAAGGGGCTCGGCCCGGCAAAGGCTACCCAGCTCAAGGCCGCGTTCGAGCTCGGCCGGCGGCTGCTCGTGGCCGCACCGTCGGAGCGGCCGCTCGTCAAGTCACCTGCGGACGCGGCCAACCTGATCATGCTGGAGATGGCCGGGCTGGAGCAGGAGCACCTGCGCACCATCATCCTCGACACCAAGAATCGCGTCCTGAAGGTGCACACGGTCTACGTCGGCTCACTCAACACTGCGGTCGTGCGCGTGGGCGAGCTGTTCCGCGAGGCCGTCCGGCTCAACTCCGCCGCACTGATCGTCGCGCACAACCATCCCAGCGGCGACCCCACCCCTTCGCCGGAGGACGTGCAGGTGACGCGGCAGATCGTAGAGGCGGGCAAGCTGCTCAGCATCGACGTGCTCGATCACCTGGTCATCGGCCAGGCGCGCTGGGTGAGCCTCAAGGAGCGGGGGCTGGGATTCTGAAGCCGGCCCGCGGCGAGCCGGCAGCCGCCAGATCGTGATGCCACATTACCTGTTCGTCACACCCTACTACGAGCCGTTCACCAGCGGGACCGTTGCGTTTGTGGTCGCGATGGCGCGGCGGCTCGTCGCGGACGGCAGCCGTGTGACCGTGCTGACCACGAATGCGCAGCACGCGGGCGACTTCTGGCTGCC
This sequence comes from uncultured Anaerolineales bacterium, assembly GCA_964614645.1. Classification (GTDB taxonomy): domain Bacteria; phylum Chloroflexota; class Anaerolineae; order CG2-30-64-16; family CG2-30-64-16; genus MWBF01. The sequence continues at coordinate 66,914 of CAZTMA010000002.1, read as the reverse complement.
ACCCCGAGGCGCCGCGCTGCCGCCCCGCGAGCTGCGCGATGGCGTCGCCGTCGAGCGGCTGGCCCTCCGGTATCCGTGGCCTGCGCCCTATGCGTTCGGCGTGTTGCGCCGCGCAGGTCACTGGCTGGCGCGCAGCCCTATCCCCGCGGCCGCACAGAAGCCGGTGCTCCGCGCGTTGAGCCGGGCCATGCCGCCGCTGGCCGGACTCGCAGCCGCGCTGGAACGGCTGGCGCCGGCCGCCGACCTGGTGCACATCGAGGACGGCAGTTGGGACGGCCTGCTCTGCGCGGCCGCGGACGCCGCGCGGCGACACAATCGCCCGCTGGTCGTGCGGCCCCTGATGCACCTGGGAGATGCGGCCGTGCAGGCACATTTCCAGATGGCCCACCAGGTGGACGTTTATCGCGATGCCGGCGCCGTCCTGGCGCTGTCGGCCCGCGAAGCCGCGAGCTACGAGCGGCTCGGCGTCACCGCCGACCGCATCCACCGCATCCCCATGGGCGTGGACGTGCCGTCCGCGAACCTGCTCGACCCGGTGCAGGGCGCGGCCTTCCGGCAGGCGCGGAGCATCACGCGGCCCTTGGTGGCCTTTTTGGGCGCGAACACGTATGATAAGGGTGCGTTTACGCTGGCGCTGGCCGCCGCCGCGCTGAACCAGGCGGGCGATGCCGTCGATGTTGCGTTCGCCGGGCCGGGCAGCGACGGTCTCCGCGCCTTTCTCGCCCGCCAGCCGGATACCGTGCGCGCCGCGCTCGACGGCCACGTGCACGTGCTCGGCCTGGTGGATGAGCCGGCCAAGCACGCGCTCCTGTCCGCATGCGACCTCCTGGCGCTGCCCAGCCAGGTGGACACCTTCGGCATCGTGCTGCTCGAGGCGTGGCTGCACGGCAAGCCGGTCATCGGTGCGGATGCAGGCGGCATCCCGGAGCTGGTGCGCGAGGATGAGACGGGGCTGCTCGTGCCCTTCGGCCATGCAGACGGCCTGGCCCGTGCGACCCGGCGGCTCATCGCAGACCGCGCGCTGGCAGAACGACTGGGCGCTGCGGGCCGCGCCCGCACGCTGCAGGAGTATACCTGGGAGCATACCTACCGCGGGCTGCTGCGCGCCTACCGGTCCGTTTAGAATCAGCCATCGCCTATGCGCATCGCCTTTACCGTCCATAAGTTCCCGCCGGAGAGCCTGGGTGGCACCGAGATTTACACCTGGAGCGTCGCCCGCGCGCTCGCCGGGCAGGGGCATGACGTCAGCGTGTTCTACCCCCTGGCCGGCGTCCCCGCGGCGGACAAGCGCACGGAGCGCGACGGCGTGCAGCTCTGGCGCGCGCCGCTCCCCGCGGACCGGCCGCGCGACAACCCCGCCGCCCAGTACTGGCACACCTTCCGGGATGCAGCCATCGAGGCCGACTTCGCCGCCTTCCTTGCAGAGGTGCAGCCCGACCTGATCCATTACCAGCACGTGCAGGGCGTCTCTGCCCGGCTCATCGCACTCGGCCACGGGCGGCCGCGCGTTGCCACCCTGCACGACTACTGGTACTTCTGCGCCAACAGCCAGCTCATCCGCCCGAACCGGCAGGTGTGCAGCGGCCCGCGCTTCGGCTGGAACTGCGTCGACTGCGCCACCGCCCGCGCGGACCTCGCGCCGCTGCGCGCCGCGTGGCCGCTCGTGGCGCTGCCCTTCGCCTACCGCAACGCCTACCTGCGGCGGATGGCCGCGCAGATTGACCTGTTCCTCGCGCCGAGCGAGTTCCTGCGCGGCCAGTACATCCGCCAGGGCTTCCCCGCTGACCGCATCCGCGTGCTCGAAAACGGGATCGACCGGGCCCGCCTGGACGCGATCCCCGACGCGGCTGTGCCGGAGCCGCCCGCGCGGCCCCACTTCGGGTTCCTCGGCTCGCTCGCCTGGCAGAAGGGCGTACACGTCCTGGTCGAAGCATTCAACCAGCTTCCGCCCTATGCGGCGCTCACCATCTACGGCAGCGACCAGGCCTTCCCCGAGTACGCGGCGGAACTCAAGGCGCTCGCCCTCCACCCGAACATCCGCTTTGCCGGCGCGCTCGATTACCGGAGCGTCGGCGCGGCCCTTCGCCAGCTTGACGCGCTGGTCGTGCCGTCGATCTGGTATGAGAACTCGCCCCTCGTCATCCAGGAGGCCTATGCGGCCGGCGTGCCGGTCATTGCGAGCCGCCTGGGCGCGCTGGCCGAGAAGGTGCAGGAGGGCGTCACGGGCTACCTGTTCGAGCCGGGGGACAGCGGAGACCTGGCGCGCGTGTTGAAGCGGCTGATCGTGGAGCCGCGGCAGCTGGCCGCGCTGCGGCCCAATCTGCGACCCGGCCCAGATATGGCCGAGCACGCTGCGGCGCTGGCCGCGTTATATGCCGAGTTGGAGGCACGATGATTCGCAACCAATGGTATGCCATCCTGGATTCCGGCGAAGTCAAGCCGGGCAAGCCGGTCGGCATCACGCGGCTGGGTGAGAAGCTGGTGGCCTGGCGCGACCGGCAGGGCCAGGTGACGGTCATGCAAGACCTGTGCCCCCACCGGGGCGCGGCGCTCAGCCTCGGCAAGCTGCACGGCGACCACGTCGCGTGCCCCTTTCACGGGTTCGAGTTTGACCCGACGGGCCGCTGCACGCTGATTCCGGCCAACGGCGTGAACGCGCCCGTGCCGAAGGCCTTCCGGGTGCACAGCTTCGCGACCCGCGAGGCCCACGGGCTGATCTTCATCTGGTGGGGCGAGCCGCAGGCCAGCTATCCGCCCGTACCCTGGTTCACCGACCTGTCCGACGACGCCTTCAGCTATGCCACGACGACGGATCACTGGCCTGTGCACTACACCCGGGCCATCGAGAACCAGTTGGACGCGATCCATGTGCCCTTCGTCCACAATACGACCATCGGGCGGGGCATGGGCCCCGTGGTGGACGGCCCGCGCGTCGAGTGGACGGCGGATGACCGCTTCTCGATCTACGTGCGCAACCGGCGGGACGATGGCACTCAGCCGCCGGCGCCGCCGGAAGCTCTCGAACCGGACCCGCGCAAGTTCCACCTGGAGTTCATCTTCCCCAATCTCTGGCAGAACTACCTGGGCGAGAAGGTGCGCATCTTCGTGGCGTTTGTCCCCATCGATGAGGGCAACACGCGCCTCTATCTGCGGTTCTACCAGGGCTTTGCCACCGCGCCGGTCATCCGGTCGGGCGTGAACTGGCTGGCAACGCCGATGAACCTGTGGGTCCTGCGCCAGGATAAGCGCGTCGTCCTGAGCCAACTGCCGATCAAGACGGAGTTGCGCATGGGAGAGAAGCTGGTGCAGGGGGATGGTCCGATCGTCGCCTTCCGGCGGAAGCGTGAGGAGTTGGAGTGCGGGCCGTTGGGTCTGCTTGCGTGACGGGGCAACGGATGAGCACGGATAAACGGATGGACGCTTTGCGCTCACGACCTGTATCCGTTTATCCGTGCTCATCCGTTGCGGCGCGACTCGGATAGCTAACTAACGTTCCAAGCACACTCCATCGCATATCTGGTGGATTACATCACGCCCGTCTGCTTCAGCACCGCATCGGCCAGCAGGCCCACGATGAACAGCAGGCCATACCCGCGGTTGTGGAAGAAGGCGCCGGCCGCAAAGTAGGTCGGCCACGCCTCCGCCGAGAAGTCCGCCGGCCGCTCCTGCGGATAGGGCTCGCGGTACATCTGCCACACGCGCGGCAGGTTGCGCAGCGCCAGCAGCACAACCAGCATGGCCGGGGTGAAGAAGCCCGCAATGACCAGGTAGATCACCAACAGGTATTGCAGCGCGAACAGCGCCATCGCAACCCCGCGCGCGGTGCGCTCCCCGATAATCACCGGCAGGGTGTGGATGCCCTTTGCCTTGTCCGGGTCGTGCTTGTCGATGTGCTTGCCAAAGATGACCGTGGTCGGGCCGAGCGCATAGGGCAGGCTCGCCAGCACGACACGCCAATCCCACTGGCCGGTCAGCACGTAGTACCCGCCGCCGATCATCAGCGGTCCCCACACGATGACGACCGCCAGCTCTCCGAGGCCGATGTACTTCAGCGGCCACGTATAGAACAGCACGAAGAACGCGCCCAGCGCGACGAGCAGCAGCGCGGGCCAGCCGCGCAGCACCACGAAATACAGGCCGGAGACCAGCGCCACCAGCCCGGTGATCGCTGCGTAAGTCAACAGCTCGCGCTGCGTCCACAGGCCCTGCTGGAGCGGCTGCGCGCCGTACTGCGTGCGGAAGTAGTTGTCCTTGTCCACGCCCTTCCGGTAGTCCGTGAGATCGTTGAGCAGGTTATTGGTCGCGTGCGACAGGACCAACCCGAGCGCAAGCAGCAGCCAGCGTCCCAGGTGAAACTCCCCGTTGCGGAACGCAAAAATCCCCGCGATGGCGGCGGAGATGAAGGTCATAATCAGCACGGCCGCCCGCGTGGCAATCAGCCACCGGGCGACCACATCCAGCCGGTCCCACTCGCCCTTGCTGAGGCGCGGGATGATGCGCAGCGCCTGCGCCCACATCGATACGTTCACCGTACAACCCCCTGAAAACAGAAACCCGGATACGGATGCCGGAAGCCAGAGGCTGGGTCTGCGGCCATCACGGCCGGCCTTCCAGCATTACTTCCAGTATCCAGTATCCGGTGTCTTGCTTCCAGTATGGAGCTTCCAAACAGGGGCAGTTGCTACTCTGCCGCCTGCCGCACGTCGATGCGGCCGATGCCGCCGTCGATGCGGATGTCGACCCGGTTCTCTGCGCTCGCAAAGCCGGGCGACACATACTCATCGTCGTTCTTATCGAAGTCGCCCGTCACATGGGTGCTGCCGAGCCCGCCATCGATCCGAACACGGGCGGCCAGAGCCTCGGGCACGATGACCGTGATCTTGCCGACGCCGCCGTCCAGCTCTACATCGAAACGACCGGTCGCAGGCAGCTTGACCGTCACGTCGCCGACGCCGCCGTTGATGTCCAGCCGGTTCAGCGTGAGCTGCGACAGATCGAGGTCCGACTCACCCACACCTGCATCGAAAGAGAGTGCGACCGGCACATCCCGGTTCAGGGCCAGCTCCCACTGCTTGCCTTCGCGCGCCATACTGACGCCCGCGGTCCAGGTGTTGTTGCTCACGAGGCTCACCCGCGCACGACCGTCATCGACGCTGTGGCTCTGCTGCAACTGCTCATCCCGGCTCAAGTCCAACGCGCCGGTGAGCAAGTCGCCGCTGTCTCCGGGCAGTGCACCGATCATGAGATGGCCCGTCCCGAAGTTGACCGTGACATCTGCACGCTCGGCCCCATCCAGGGCGAAGCGCACCTCTTCAGTTCGCTCTACAAGATTGCCCGCGGCGACGGCCGGCGGGTGAATGGCGCCCGTGACGGTCAGCCCCAGGAATCCCACGAGCAGCAGCGCGATAATCGCTGAACCGAGCATGGACTTGCGCCCCACCAGGATATCCAGCCCTGCGGCAATCAGCAGCACCGGCCACAGCCGCAGCAGGGTCAGCCAGATGCTCCAGTCCAGCATGCCCAGGTTGTTGAGCAGGAACACGATGCCTGCACCGATCAGGATGACGGGCCACAGCAGCCCGCCTTCAAACTTCCGTCCTTCCATTCTTCCTCCCATACAGGCTGGTTCTGCTCTTACTTCCGGAAATTGCGCCAGAAGACCAGCAGGCCGAGCGCGACCAAGGCCAGCGGCCACAGCGTCCCGAAGTTGAACCAGCGCAGCCAGGGCAGGTCCAGGGCGTCCACCAGGAACACGACGCCCAGGAACACGAGCCCTGCGCCGACAATCAAGGCTGTCTGCGGATTAGGGTCGCGGAGGCCGCGGCCCAGGTCATCGCCCAGCGTGCGCATCCGCTGGCCCATCTCATCCGCATTGGCGCGCATGGTGTCCCGCTCACCGATGTGGCCCTGGCCTGCCACCGGCAGGAGGACCCACAACATGAAGTAGACAATCACGCCCACTCCGCTACCGAAGGCAAACAGCACGAACAAAAGGCGGATGATCGTGGCATCGATGCGCAGGTATTCGGCCAGGCCGCCGCAGACGCCGCCGATGATCCGGTCAGTCTGGCTGCGATAGAGCGTCTCGCTCATCTCATGCAACTCCTGTGTTACTGGAACCGCGGCCGGAAGGCCCGCAGCAGCATGTACGCGCCCACGACGATCAGGGCGAGAGCCCAGATGTAGTTGATCAGCCCGCCGAGCGACAGGGACATCATGATGCCCATCACGCCCAGGATGCCCGCGGGCACGAGCGCCCATGTCATCCGCTCCTGGCCGAGCGACACCAGGTAGACCAGCGCAAAGGTGACGGCCATTCCCAGGAACAGGATTGCCGGCATCGCGACGCCTTCCAGGTAGGGCGACAGGGCCAGCATCAGCGCCAGTGACAGCAGAACGCCGCCCGGAATGATGGCCCACCAGAAGTCGCCGCGGCGGATGAGATAAATCACCGCAAAGCTCAGACCGATGGAACCCAGGAACAGGGCCGGGGCCAGCGCGCCCAGTTGATCGCCGAACCCGATCAGCGTGGCGAGGCCCAACAACGTGAACCCCGGAATGAGCGCCCACCACTGCTCCCGGTCCATCGCAAAGACGAACAGGAAGATCAGGCCGCCCACACCGAAGATAATCAACCAGATCAGGTTGTCCAGGGCCATCAGGCCGAAGTTCTGGAGCAGGAACAACACGCCCACTGCAATCAGCAGCAGCGCGACACCGATGAAGGCAGGATTATTGCGCTCGTTCATTTGGACCCTCTCTCTGAATGTTTGGCAGCTCGCATCATGAACTGTCGTAGCTCTATACGCATCGCTGCGGGGGAAGTTGCATGACCTTCCCGGCTCCGCGCTGGGCCAGCCGGCTGAAACTTCTGTCGATGGAATGCGTAAAGGGGTTTAGAAGTGTAGTGCAGCGCAACGGGCACGGAGCCGGTTGCAGCAACACGGGGAGGAACAGATGTCAGAGGAAGAGCGCAGGGACGACCTGCCTGAGCAACCGCAAGAACCCGAATCGTGGACGCTGGAGGATGCGCCGGAGCCAGTAAAACCGGAAGAGGAGTTGGGCGAGCAGGTCACGAGCGCCGCAGATTCCATCACGGCCGGCCTGCGCGACCTGGAGAGTGAATTGACGCCCCCGCCGCCACCTGAGGAACCGGTGGAGGCACCGGTGGATGTTGAGCCGCTTGTTGAGCCGCCTGTGGAGCCGGTCGAGCTGCCGCCTGCTGAGCCGGCGGTGCCGCTCCTGCCGCCCACACGGATGGGCGAAACATGGACCGGCGACACAGCTCGGGAGAAGGCCGCGGCCTACACGCCCGAGGGCACCGACGACGACCGGCTGATGTCCGCGCTGGCCTGGTTCACGATGGTCATCCTGCAGCTGCCCATCGTCTCGGTCATCCAGCTGCTTTCTACGAACACATCGAACCGGCCGTTCCAGCGGCATCACGCCATCTCGTCGCTGCTGTTCTATGCCGGCGCCTTCATCTACGAGATCGTGGCCCTGGTCGTATACATCATCCTGGGGACGATCACGCTGGGCTGCGGGTTCGCGTGCCTCTGGGTCATCTTCTTCGTGCCCCATGCACTGGCCCTCTACTACGCCTTCCAGGCGTACAGCGGCAAGCGCGTGAAGATGCCGCTCTTGACCGACCTCGGTCGCGGGCAGGGCTGGCTGTAAGAACGACGAGTTAAATGTGTAGGGGCGAGGGTGCGAGCAAAGCTCGCCTCTCGCCCCTACTTCTGCGTGGTCCGTCCTTCTGTGGTTGCCCTAATACACGAACGGAATCAGCTTCCTCACCTGCCGGCTGTACTCCGCGTACCCCGGATATGACTCCGCCAGCCAACGCTCCTCATGCCGCGACTTCAGGTCAAAGAAGACCAACAGCGCAACGGCCAGCACAACTCCCAGGAGATTCGACCGGAAGAGCGCCCAGCCCAGCGTGCCGAAGATGAGGCCCGTGTAGATGGGGTGGCGGACGAACCGGTACGGACCCGCGGTGACGAGGCTGCCGCCTTCGATGGGCTTCGGGAAGGGCGTCAGGTTGCGACCCAGCGCGAGCATCCCCCACGTCCCCAGCACGCCGCCCACGCCCAGGATCACCAGCCCCAGCCCGCGTGCCCAGATCGGCAGCGACACGGGCGGGATGCGCGGCGCCAGCAGGATGACGGCAAACAAGACCATCTGCAGCACGAACCAGCCTTCCCCGCGCTTGCCCATCGCCATTCCCCCTATCGCCGGGCCATCCGGTGCTCCGCAGAGCCGTAGCAGCCCAACCGCCAGTGCCTGCCGGACTGCGTCAACAGCCGGTCCGCGCTCGGCGGCCCCCACGTGCCCTGTTCGTAGAACTCCAGCGGCGGTGCAGTCTGCACCTGCCAGCCGCCGGCCAGCGTTGCGCTCTCCTGGTCCCAACCCTGCTGGATCGGGTCGATAATCTGCCAGCTCAGCCCGATTTCGTCCGCCCGCGCGAACAGCGCGGCATCCCCGGTGGTCGCGTCGAGCAGCAGGCGCTCGTACGCTTCGGGCAGCGCAGCCTCGCCAAACTCCTCGCCGAAGTGAAACTCCATCTCGACCGAGTGCATGCGCATCCCCGCGCCCGGCACCTTCGCCTCGAACCGCAGGTGGACGCCCTCATCCGGCTGGATGCACAGGCTGAGGAAGTTGGCATGCGGTGCCCCATCTTCGGCCGTGCGGCTCCCGTCGCTGCTGCGCATACCAACCTGCTGTGACCAGGCGGGGAAGAGCTTGTGCGGCACTTCCTTGAACTGCACGGTGACCTCGGTCACTTTGGCCGGCAGCAGCTTGCCCGACCGCAGGTAGAACGGCACGCCCTGCCAGCGCCAGTTATCCACGTACAGCCGCAGCGCCGCGAACGTCGCCGTCGTTGACCCGCGCGCCACGCCCTCCGCATCGCGGTAGGTCCGGTACTGCCCGCGCACCGTGTTCGCCGGAATATCTTCCGGTTGCAGCCGCCGGACGGTCTGGAGGACCTTGACCTTCTCGTCCCGCAGGAACTCGGCATTGAAGGCCGCAGGCGGTTCCATGGCCGTCAGCGTCAGCAGTTGCAGGAGGTGGTTCTGGAAGACATCGCGCAGCATCCCGGACTGCTCATAGTAGCCGGCCCGGCCCTCCACACCGACCGTCTCGGCCGCCGTGATCTGCACATGGTCGACATAGTTGCGGTTCCACAGCGGCTCGAAGATGGCATTGGCGAAGCGAAAGGCCAGGATGTTCTGAACGGTCTCCTTGCCGAGATAGTGGTCGATCCGGTAGACCTGCTCCTCGGCGAAGACCTCGTGGACGTGCCGGTTGAGCGCCTGCGCGCTGGGCAGGTCATGGCCGAACGGCTTCTCGATGATGATGCGGGCAAACCCCTCCTCGCTCCGGTTCAACCCCTCGGCGCCCAGCTGCGCGATGATGGTCGCGTACAACTGCGGCGGGGTCGAGAGGTAAAAGAGGTGGTTGCCGCACGTCTGGCAGCTGTTGTCCAGCTCCAGCAGGCACCGGGACAGGTTGCGGTAGGTCTCCGGCTTGTCGTACTCGCCCTGGCAATAGTGCAGGTGCTCAGCGAAGGCCTCCCAGACCGCATCATCCTCCGCAGCCACGCGCGCATGTTTGCGCACCCCGTCACGCAGGTGCGCGCGGAACCCTGCATCCTGGTCGACCGAACCCTGTTCGCCCGAACCCTGTTCGCCCGAACCCTGTTCGCCGCGGTCCTCACCGAACTTGCTCCGCGCCACGCCGATCACGGCGAACTGGTCATCCAGGCGGTGTTCGGCAAAGAGCGTATAGAGCGCAGGGATCAGCTTGCGCTCGGTCAGGTCACCGCTCGCGCCGAAGATGATGATCGACACCGGCGCCGACTGGCTGACCGGCTCCGAACGGGGGATGGATGGATTCATGGTCTCACCTCAACAGGCCCACCAGGGCAAAGGCCAGGGCAATCGCGAATGCGGCCGCAGCAACCCAGGCGACGCGCCGCATTTCTCCCTGGCGCACCACCCACAGCCCCGCGAGCAGGCCGGCAACTGAAACTACCAGCATGAGGATGGCGTTGTCGAACAGCACCAGGATCAGCAACGCAATGGACGCCGCCATAGCATACTTGTCGGAGGGAGTCAGGGATTGCATCGTTCAGGCCACTCCTTCAGGGCGCCATCTCGCCTGTCTGCACCTGCACCGCGCGCACCAGCCGGACGAGCTGCGCAGGGATGGTCGCACGGGTCTCCTCGGAGACGTGGAGCACGACCACGTCGGGCCGGCCCACGCGCTCGGCCAGCTCGTCCACGAGGCCCTCGCGCACGATGACGATGGCATTGGGCACGCGCACAGGATCGCCCAACGGCTCCAGCGCAAACGCGAAGCCGTCGCCCTGGTGCAGCTCCAGCGGCCCGATTTCGTCAATCACGAGCCAATCCACGTCTGCCATGAGCGCGGCCGCCATGACCCCCTGGGCCCATGCGATCGCCTCCGCGCTCATGCGATAGTCCCCGACTGTCGGGGTTTCGCCGGGTTGCACGAACCGGGCAAAAGTCTGGTGGATGCCGGTGTATAAATCCAGCATTTCGATGCCGGTCTTGTCGCCTGTGCCGTTCAAGAGGGGCGGTGCAACGAAGCCCGCCAGCTTAACCCCGGCCGAGCGCAGGCCCGGCAGTGCTTTCCAGCAGGCGGTCGTCTTGCCGGCGCCTTGCCGTCCCGTCAACAGTATGAACATCCCCTACCGAATCCCCCTTGTCATTCAATCCTCAGCGTTCAGCCCCACGCGCACAACGACTCAACGTAGGCTGCCGAGCCATCGCGCAGCCAGCCGTCGAGCTGTGCCTGGTCCTTGAGATTCTGCCCGCGCAGCCGCGGCACCGCGATGAACCGGCACTCCAGGTCGGGCAGCGCGGTCATGTCGCCCCACAGCTTCTCGAACTGCGCCACCGGGAAGATGTCCTCCTGCCCGTGACCCCACCGCTTCTTGACATCCTTGAGCGTCACGTAGGTCGGCATGCGCGCCGCAATGCCGCGCATCGCCTGGGCCACCTTCTCCGCATCGGCCAGGTCGGCCCGCGTCAGGCCGAACACGGCCAGCAGCCGGTCGATGTGCAGCCAGCTCGTATTGGAATTATAGTACGAGAGGCCAAACTCGTCCTCTTCGTGCGGCATCGCCAGTCCTTCGAGCAGCCGCAGGCGCCCATCCACGCGGGCCAGGCCGCCCCCGCGATCCTCCAGGCAGCGCGTGATGACCTCCGCCGTGAAGGTCGCGCCCTGCTCGATGACCCACCCCAGCACGCCGGGCTCCACATCGGCGCCGAGCGCATCGACGTTGTGGAGCATCAGGTATTGCAGGTTCGGATGGTCCGCCAGCAGCCGCGCGAGCACTCCGTTCTTGAGCATGTTCGGCACTTCATACCAATGGCCGACCGGGTGCAGGCACTGGTCCGGCAGGTTGTCCGTGTAGTCGCTGCCTTCGCCCATCTGCTGCGCCCAGCCGATCAGCGCGGCATGCAGGCTGTCGCGCACCTTCTGCGCCTGCTCGTCCAGCAGTTGCTGGGGCATCTCCTCCCAGGCAAAGCGGAGGTCGCGCGCCATGGGGATCATGCGCAGCCCGATATTCCGCCCCCGTGACAGGTGGAGCGGCCCGGTGTAGCCGTAGCGGTTCTCCGCGGCAAGGTAGCCTTCGATGGCCGCGTGGGTGAGATAGCTGGTCGTGATGACGTGCGGCAGCGGTGCATCGACGCCGGGCAGCCGCGCGACGCGGCGGCTCTTCGCCAAGTGGACCTCGATGAAGCTGCGGTGCTTGCCGCCCAGCTTGCAGAAGGGATGCAGCGCCTTGACCACGCCCGCGCCCTGCGTCCACCGGCTGCCGACGCCGCCTGCCAGCGTCACCACCGCGACCGCGCCTGACCGCAGCGCGGCCAGGCCCCGCTCGCGGTAGGGCGCAAGCTGCGCCGCGGCCTCGGAGGCATCGAACACATCGCCCGGCTGCACATCGCGGATGTCGCTGTTGGCCGGCAGCCGGTTCTGCGCCAGGCCGATGCGCCCTGCCTTGAGGTCCGCGCGAATCTGCTCATGCTGCACGCGGTCGAAGCCGTGCTCCGCCAGCAGCACGTCGAGCGGCGCGCCCCCCTTGTAGCCGGCCGGACCGCGCGTCATCGCACTCGGCAGCAGCCGGTCGAAGAGCGTCTGCACCATGCCCGCAAGCTCGGGCCGGGTGCGCGACGCCTCGGCGAACAGGGCCAGCTCCGCGCGCCGCGAGGACGGCAGTTGCCGCCGGTCCAGCCGCACCAGCTCCGGCACGACGAGCGCATAGTAGCCCGCAGGCAGCAGGGCCGGCTCGGCCAGCCGCGCGAACGTGCCGCGCTCGTTGATGGCGAAGTCGTAGACGACCGGCTCCATGGCAAAGGGCAAGGCGGCCTCCACCTCGCGCTTCGCCGCGGACATCAGCTCCTGCATCCGCGCCTGCGCCTGCGGCTTGACCTGCGGATCGAAGATGAAGCCCATGCCCCCGCCGGACATGCCGCCCAGCATCCAGAAGCCCCAGAACTGCGGCCCGAACTCCGCGCGCACGCGCTCGATGAGCCGCTCGGTATACAGGTTGCTGGCCCACGGGATGATGGTCTGGATCGGGCCGAAGAAGTTGTGCGTGGTCACCGCGCCGATGCGCTGCACATCGCCCGCCTGCAGTGCAGCCACGACCTCATCCAGCACGACGCACGCCTCCTGTCGCCCGAGCCACTCCGCCTCGGAGCGCAGCAGGTACTTCTCGGTCACCATCTCGAGGATGGGGCCGACGTTCTGCGCCATGCCGCCGTGGACCAGGACGAGGCTGTCCTGGAGCGCCTGCCGCGTCTCCGGCGTGACTTCCGCCGGCCCGAAGATGCGGTGGCCGGGCAGAAGCCGTCCCCGGCTGATGCCGTATTCCGGGTCGTCCGGCCCGGCCAGTTGGCCGGTAATGAGCTTGATGCCGGGCCACACGCCGCCGGAATCCTGCCAGCCGCCGCCCGAACCCGCCAGCCATTCGCCCAGGATGGCCCGCGCGGCCACCAGGCGGCGCTCCGGCTCGGTCAGCGCGCCGGTCAGCGCGTGGGTCTGGCCGGTCGCGCGCATGCAGCACGCAATCAGGCCGGCCAGCAGGCTCGTGGACACGGCCAGCCGTGACCCTTTCGGGATGCCGTTGACGTTGCTGACCAGCTCGATGCCCCGGCCCGGCCCCACGAGCTGCGCCAGCAGGTCGGCCAGCTCCTGCTCCGAGCCTTCCATGCCCGGCGGAATCAGGCCCGCGGCAATCAGCGCCGCCTTGAGCAGCCCGAGGTAGTCACGCGCGAAGTCGAAGACCTCCGCAAGGCTGGTGATTTCGGCCCGCGCGGCCAGGTCCACGCTCGCCAGCCGCAGCACGGGCTCGTCGATGACGCGAAAGTAGGCCTCGACCGGCGGCTGCGGAGCCGGGTCGCGGCCGCGCACCCCCAGGTCGATGGACACATTGAGGACGCGCGCGCCCTCCGGGAAGTCCATGCCCAGGAAGAAGATGTCGCTCCACGCGCTGTGCGACAGGTCCATGCGCACGGGCGTGGCCTCCATCAGCAGCGGGTAGGGCGTATCGTCCGAGGCTCGCGCCAGCAGCTCAGGCCGCACGCGCAGCGGTTGGTCGGCCGGATGGCCGAGCCGGAACATCCACTGGTTCCCGCGCACCGAGCGCACGCTGCGGCGCACCTGGTCGGCCAGCGTCTGGAAGCCCAGGCGGTGATACGCCTCCGCCAGCGCGCTGGACACGGACTCGTTCGGCCTCTGGGCCGCCTGCGCCTTGAGGAAAACGTCGATCGCCTCCTCGAACCGGCGCCGCAGCAGGTAGGTGTAGCCGTCGAACGGGATGAACCCGCGCGCGGCCACGCCATCCTTCGCGGGCAGGTGGAACCGATGAATCGCGTACAGGAAAAAGAGCGCGCGCACCCGCTCGTACAGGTTGTGGCTGGCGCGGCGGAACGCATCCAGCTCCGCACACTCGGCCAGCAGCTCATCGCGCGTCGCGCCGCGCGCGAACGCGTCCACCGAGCAGTTGCGCACGTCGCTGTCGGTTGACGTAATGATCGATACGAGTTGTCCGGCCACGTGCCCCCTCACCCGGCAGTCTCACGCTGCACCAGGAGCTCCAGCAGCAGCGCCAGGACGTGCTCCCGATCCTTGCCGGCCAGCGCCAGCGCCAGTTGCGCGGTCAGCAGCCCGTACTGCACGCCGACATCATACCGGTACCAGGGGCGTTCCAGGGCCAGGTAACGCTCCTTGCCGGCCAGCCCGGCCAGCGCCTGCGAGAGCGTGACGTGCGCCTGTCCCACGGCGATGGCACGGCCGAGGATGTCCATGACCCCCGCGGTCAGCACGTGCAGGCCGAAGAAGCAGAGATAGTGCCCCGCACGCAGGCCGGGCACGAGCAGATGCTGCTCCGCCTCGGTCGGCGTCGGCTTCTCCAGGACATTCTCGATGACGTAGAGGTCCTGCCGTCCCGGCACGCGCCGCCCACCCACCGCGCCGAAGTAGGGCAGCAGGGTCTCGCGCGAGGCCTGCACCGCGGAGACCGCGCACGCTTCCCGCTCCGCCACCTCGACGAGTTGCTCCGCGCACCCCTGGCCGTTCCGGCTCACCCACAGGTGGTCGCCCACCAGGTGCAGGAAGGGCTCCTGCCCGGTGAACTCGCGCGCGCAGTAGACGGCATGGCCGTAGCCGCGCGGCTCAGGCTGGGGGATGAAGGTCAGCCGCGCGGCCACATCACCTGCGGCGCCTGCATAGGCCGTCTCGTCGCCGGGACACACGACGATGGCAATTTCCTCGACGCCCGCGCGCAGCGCCTCCTCGACCACGATGCGCAGCACGGACTTCTGCACACCATCCCGGTCCACGAGCGTCTGCAAGGGCAGAGGGCGCTGGCGCGGGCTGGCCGCAGTGATGACGGCCTTACTGATCTTCATGGCATGACCTCGCTGGCGATTGCTGACCTGTTACTCTGCCGGGTGGCAGGATGGCATTGTATCATGTCTTGGGGCCAAAGTCGCAAACCCGAGTGAGGAAAACCGTCGCGGCGGCAGGGTGTTTCACCATCCAGGCGTGTCCCCGTTCGTGCCATAAATTACTTGCAAAGATGGGACTTTTAATGTAAAATTCCCTATGCGGCTGATGCCGCGGCTTCTGCCTGCCCAGCAAGCTTATATTTCCGGCTGTCCGCCCTCGGAAAGGATCAGCATGTCCGATATTGTCTCCGCGACGCTTACGCCCAACGAGCAGGGCTTCCGCCAATTGCGCCAGGTCACCGTGCGCAACGACGACGAAATCAGCAACGTCAATTCCCTGCTGACGGACGGCTGGCGGTTGGTGAGCATCGGCCATCTTACAGATGCAACGGTCTATGTCTTGGGCCGCATGGAAGAGAAACAGCGGCAGCGCACGGGGTTCTTGCCCGGCGACTGAGCCTGTCGTTCACAAGGATGTGCCATGAACCAGCAAATGCCCGAATCTGAGCTGCCCGCGGGGCAGCAACTACCGGAAGAACTGAAGAAGAACGTCTTCCTGACCACCGTGGACAACGTCTACAACTGGGGCCGCGCCCGCTCCATGTGGCCGATGATGTTCGGGTTGGCGTGCTGCGCCATCGAAATGATCGCAGTGCAGGCCGCCCGGTTCGACCTCAGCCGCTTCGGCATGGAGATCATGCGCGCCTCCCCGCGCCAGGCCGACCTGATGATTGTCTCAGGCACGGTCAGCAAGAAGATGCTGCCCAATATCGTGCGCCTTTATAACCAGATGGCCGAACCCAAGTACGTGCTGGCGATGGGCGCGTGCGCGACTTCCGGCGGGCCATTCAAAGAGGGCTACAACGTCGTGTCCGGCATCGACAAATTCGTGCCGGTCGATGTCTATGTGCCCGGCTGCCCGCCGACGCCCGAGGCGCTGCTCTACGGCCTGATGCAGGTGCACAAGAAGGTCTTCACGCAGTCCGTCAAGACCGCTCCCTGGTATCGCAAAGACCAGTTGAACGAGTCCATTCCGGTGCCGGTGCTGGGGCCAGACCTGTACAATCCGCAGGACCGCGAGGCGCTCAAGAAGATTGTCGAGGCCGCACAGGCCGCGAGCCAGGAATAACACCAGTCCACCGCGCTAAGCTCAGGCAGGGATCGCTGCCTAAGCCAGGGACAGGGGATAGAGCATGACAGTAGAAACCATTGCAACGACGCAAGCGACGGCACCGGCCGGCCACCCATACAACGAAGTCGTTCCGGGGGCCGTACTGGAAGCCACGAAGACCGGCCTGGTCGTGTCACCCGACAATATCGTCGAGCTGGCGCGCTATCTGCGCGACCAGCAGGGCTACGACTACTGCTCCATGGTGACGAGCATCGACTGGCCGCAGTATTTCGAGGTCGTGTATCAACTCTACGACGTGGCTGCACAGAAAGACCCGCTCGTCTTGCGTGTCCGGCTCACCGACAAGGCCAATCCCGTGATGCCCTCCCTTACTTCCGTCTGGCACGGCGCAGACTTCCAGGAGCGCGAGGTCTACGACATGATGGGCGTGCGTTTCGAGGGCCACCCCAACCTGCGCAGGATCCTCCTGTGGGAAGGCTTCGAGGGCTATCCGCTCCGTAAGGACTATAAGGAACCTTACTACGAGGAGGAAACCAAGCCCTTCAAGAGCCGCCATCCCGACGGCGAGCACCACTGGGCCGAGGACCGCGTCCCGTGGAAGGATAACGTCAGCTACCCGGTCGGCTGGGACCCGGACCTGTGGCGGTCGCCCGAAGTGCAGTACCGCCGCATCATGGGCGTGGACGAGGCCTCGGGCACGGCCGCTGCAGGCAACAACGACGGCGCCAATCTGCAGACCGAACGCATCCTGGTGAACATGGGGCCGCAACACCCCAGCACCCACGGCGTGTTCCGCATGGTCATCGCCGTCGAGGGCGAAAACGTGGTCGGGCTGGAGCCGGAAATGGGCTATCTGCACCGCTGCCACGAGAAGATCGGCGAGCGCAACACCTACATCATGAACATCCCCTTCACCGACCGGCTGGACTACGTCAGCTCCATGTCGAACAACCTGGGCTACGTCCTGGCGGTGGAGAAGTTGATGGGCCTGCAGGTGCCGGAGCGGGCCGAGTATCTCCGTGTCATCATGGCCGAGTTCACCCGCATCATCAGCCACTTCATCGCGGTCGGCTTCCTGTTCAACGACCTGGGCGCCTACTTCACGCCTGCGCTGTACGGCATGCGCGAGCGCGAGCTCGTCCTCGACCTGTTCGAGGCCGTCGCCGGGTCTCGCATGATGTGCAACTACATGCGCTTCGGCGGCGTCGCCGCAGACCTCCCCCCGGGATGGGCGGAGCGGGCGCGCAACCTCGTCTGGAATCGCCTGCCGAAGGTGATGGAAGACTTCGAGAACCTGCTGGCGGGCAACGAGATCTTCCAGACGCGCACGCACGGCGTCGGCGTGCTCACCGCGGAGGAGGCCATCAACTACAGCATGGCAGGGCCCATGCTGCGTGCGTCCGGCGTGCCCTATGACGTGCGCCGGGCCGAGCCATACTCCATCTACGACCGGTTCGAATTCGATGTCTGCTCGCGGCCCGAAGGCGATGTCTGGGCGCGGTTCCGGGTCCGCATGGACGAGATCTACCAGAGCCTGCGCATCCTGAAACAGGCGCTCGATGGCCTGCCGGAGGGACCGATCATGCCGCCGGGCAAGAAGCAATACCAGGTGCGCGTGCCTGCGGGCGAGGCCTATGCGCGCATCGAAGGCCCGAAGGGCGAGCTGGGCTTCTTCGTCGTCAGCGACGGCAAGCCGAATCCCTATCGCTACCACGTCCGCGCGCCAACCTTCATCAACCTGACCAGCCTCGAAAAGATGACCATCGGCCACAAGATCGCGGATGCCGTGGTCATCCTGGGGGCAGTCGACATCGTGCTGGGCGAAGTGGATCGGTAACGGAGGCAATCATGTTTGGATCCGGTGTGCTCAAGGGCTTGGGCGTCACGCTCAAGCAATTCGTAGCCACTTATGTCGATGACTTCAAGCGCATCCCCAGCCGGTACGCGGGCGGTCGCAAGTTGCTGGACCAGACCGAAGTGCCGCCTGAGGGCTTGTTTACGATTCAGTATCCCGAGGAGCGCCGCAAGGTCGCGGAGCAGTTCCGCTATATCCCGATGCTCATCTACGAGGCGGAAACGGGCGAGGATCGCTGCACCGCGTGCGGCATCTGCGCGAAGGTCTGCCCGCCCCAGTGCATCTGGATCGTGCGCGACAAGGACGAGAAGGGCAAACCGATCACCCGGCCTGCCGAGTTCTACATCGACACGACCATCTGCATGAACTGCGGGCTGTGTGCGGAGTTCTGTCCCTTCGACGCGATCAAGATGAACCACGACTACGAGATCGCGGCCTACGAGCGGATGCCGCAGCTCATCTTCGACCTGCGTGAGCTGCGCGTGCCGACGACCTACTATGCGAGCATTCGCCCGACCGACTGGGCGGAGGAAGAAGCCGCGCGCAAGGCGAAGGAAGCAGAGAAGGCGGCAGCTAAGCCGGCGGCCAGGCCGGCAGCCGCCGCGCCTGCCGCACCCGCTGCGGCTGCGCCTGCTGCGGTCGAACCGGCTGCGCCGGTCAAGCGTTCGCCGGAGGAGATCGAGCGGCTGAAGGCCGAAGCGGCCGCGCGGCGCGCTGCAAAGGCCGCGGGCGAGACTCCGGCTGGCGAGGCGCCGGCCGCCCCGACGGAAGCCGCTGCGCCGGCAGCGGGCGCTGCCCCGACAGCAGGCGCCAAACGCTCGCCCGAGGAAATCGAGCGGCTGAAGGCGGAAGCTGCCGCGCGGCGCGCTGCAAAGGCTGCAGGTGAGACGCCGGCAGCCGCGGCGCCCGAACCGCCTGCGCCTGCAGAGGCCGCGGCGCCCAGTGTTGGCGCGAAGCGCACACCGGAGGAGATCGAGCGGCTGAAGGCCGAAGCTGCGGCGCGGCGCGCCGCGAAGGCGGCCGGTGAAACGCCGGCAGCCGCCGCGCCCGAACCGCCTGCACCAGCACCTCCGCCCGCTGCTGAGCCGCCGGCTGCCCCGACCGCCGGTGTTGGCGCGAAACGCACACCGGAGGAAATCGAGCGGCTCAAGGCGGAAGCCGCCGCCCGCCGCGCCGCCAAGGCCGGCCAGAGCGGTGAACAGAAGTAGTTACCATGCCGAACGGCACGGATGAACTCTCATTCACCTGGGATTCGGAAAAGGCCGAAGCGAACTATCGCAAGCACAAGGTTCATTTTCGAGATGCCGCTACGGTATTCCTTGATCCGCTGGCGGCCCATATCCCTGACCCCGATCACTCGGATCAGGAGGAGCGGTGGGTGGCGCTGGGGCGTGACAAGCGCGGACGGCTTCTGGTCGTTGTTTATGTAGAGAGGGGCAGCACCTTACGGATCATTAGCAGCCGCCCTGCTACAATGATTGAGCGGAGGCTGTATGAAGAAGGATATTGAATCCGATGCTGATGGTGAAATGAGAGCAGAGTACGATTTTTCGGGCGCCGAACGGGGCTCAGCCTATCGCCCTGCCTTGAGAGAAGGCTACACCATCCGCGAGGAGCATGCTGACGGTACGGTTACAGTGACCCAGGTGCCGCCAGAGAACACTATCGTTTTGGAGCCGGATGTCCAGGCATACTTTCCCGACTCTGAATCCGTGAATCGCGCTCTGCGTACAATCATCACGCTATTTCCCAAGTCCAAGACCAAAGGGCGAGAGACATCCGGATCAGATGCGCGCAGCAGACGGCGCGCGGCCAAGCCGCGTGGAAGGTCAGCATGACAGTCAAACTTACCTATCACGGCCACTCCTGCTTCAGCATCGAGACCGGCGGCACGCACCTGCTGATTGACCCGTTCCTGTCGGGCAATGCGATGGCCGACGTGAAGCCGGAGCAGGTCAAGGCCAACTATATCCTGATCTCACACGCGCACGGCGACCACCTGGGCGACGCGGTGCCGATTGCCCGCCGCACCGGCGCGGAGGTCATCAGCAACTTCGAAATCGCCAACTACATGGGCAAGCATAAGATTGAGGCCCATGCGATGCACATCGGCGGCGCGCGCGTGTTCCCGTTCGGCAAGGTCAAGCTGACCATCGCGCATCACGGCTCCAGCTTCCCGGATGGCTCTTACGGCGGCAATCCCTGCGGGTTCCTGCTGTGGCTGGAGGGCAAGGTGCTGTACTTCGCCGGCGACACTGCGCTGACCTACGACATGAGGCTGTACGGCGAAGAAGGCATCGACGTCGCGATGCTGCCCATCGGTGACAACTTCACCATGGGACCCGAGGATGCCGTCAAGGCGACCGGCTTCCTGCAGCCGAAGCTGGCCGTCCTGATGCACTACAACACCTTCGGTGCGATTGCCCAGGATGCCCAGGCTGTTGCCGAGGCCGTGAGGGCGCAGACCGCGGCCACGCCCGTCATCCTGCAGCCCGGCGAGACACTGACCGTCACATGAGGCAAGCCGTGGCGCCGCGCTCACCCTGCCAGCCGCAGAGGCCGAGCGCAACGCTTGCAGTATGCCCATCTATAAGGAGAACCAACCGATGACAACCTTAGCGCTGATCGTAGCCCTCGTTGCCGTCCTCGTCGCTGCCCTGGCCTTCCGCCGCGTGAGCAGCCTCCAGGAACGACTGGACCGGACGACCAGCTCCATCTACGAGTTGCGTGGCACGCTTGCCGAAGCCAATGAACGTCTGGATGAAAAACTGGGCGAAGTCAAACTGAACCTGCGCCGGCAGTCGGGCGAGGTCATCTTCAGCCCGGGCATGACCATTGCTGAAGCCATGGACGTGCACCCGAAGGTGCGCGAGGTGCTCGCCAGCTTTCACCTGGGCGGCTGCTCGCACTGCGCCGTCAGCGATGTCGATACGCTCGAAGGCGCCTGCCAGTCCTACGGCATCGACCAGTCTGCCCTGATGGGCGCGCTCAATGGCCTGGTTTCAGGCGATAGCGGCGGCTCAATCGGGCCCGCCACCGGCGTCAAAGCGCCGAATGTAGCAATTAACTTCTAGACAGGCACGTTGTTATGTATCCTAAGGCCGAATTACTATTTCCTCCGCGCCTCATTCCATCGCTCCGTGACCTGCGCGGACCCGACTGGGCGGCGCTGGTCACACGCGTTGCCAGACTGGCAGAGACTGAACCCGACAGCCTGGCGTTCTCGTTGATGATGGTCAGGCTGAACGGCTGTGTCAAGTGCCATGAGGGCAGCTTCAAGTACATGCGCGGCTGCCAGCTCTGCGCCACACAGACCGTCATGCAGTTCAAAGGCTCCGACGAAGACCTCGTCTTGCTCTATCTCAAGGCCCGCCGCGACATCGATGCCTACCTGGCCGGTGAACCCGTCGTCGAAGAAGAACCCGTCGAAGTGGTCGAGGAGTAGGCATGGGCAGGTGTACGAAGTGGGGCGGCAGGGCCGCGCCAGAAGGCGCGCGGCCGTGACAGAGCGTAAGGTCGCCATCGTCGGGGCCGGGATCGCCGGTCTGGCCGCGGCTTATGACCTGCAGCAAGCGGGCTGCCAGGTCACCATCTACGAGGCCGCGCCCGGCGTCGGCGGCCTGGCCGCCGGCTTCAAGGCCCCCCACTGGGATTGGACCCTCGAGAAGTTCTACCATCATTGGTTCGCGGGCGACAAGGCCATGCTGGGCCTCATCGGCGAGCTCGGCTGGAGCGACCGCGTGGTCTTTGCGCGGCCCTATACCGTCGTCTACTTCAAGGATCGTTTCTACCCCCTGGATTCGTACGTCGAAGCGTTCAAGTTCACGATCAGCCACTTTTCGCTGCTGGACCTGTTTCGCTTCGGCGCAGTGGGCGTCTTCCTCAAGCTTACCCCATGGTGGCAGCCGCTCGAGCGCGTCACCGCGGACGCCTGGCTGCGCAAGTGGGTCGGGCCCAACATTTACAACGCCATCTGGAAGCCGCTGCTCGTCGGCAAGTTCGGTGAGGATAACCTGAACGTGGTCAACATGGCCTGGTTCTGGGCCCGCATCAAGGCGCGCACGACCCGGCTGGGCACGTACCAGGGGGGCTTCCAGGCGTTCATGGACCAGCTTGCCGCAGTGCTGCGCGAACGGGGCGTGGATATCCGGCTGAGCACGCCCATCACCGGCATCCGGTCGCTCGCGGCCCAGGCACCGGGCGAGACACCGCAGGCCGGTGGCCGGCTTGCCATAGAGACCGCAGCCGGCGCAGAGACCTACGATGCGGTCATCTCCACCAGCTCGCCCGCGCTGATGGCGCAGCTTGCGCCCGACCTGCCCGAAAGCTACACGGCTGGCCTCAAGCAACTCAAGTCGATGGGCGCGGTCGTGATGGTCGTCACGCTCAACCAGCGGCTGACCGACTACTACTGGCACAGCCTGCCTAAAGATGCCGGCTTCCCGTTCCTGGCGCTCGTCGAGCACACCAACTTCATGGATCGCGAGCACTACGGCGGCGACCACATCATCTACTGCGGCGACTATCTGAACCCCGACCACGAGTACTTCTCGCTGAGCAAGGAGGAGCTGCTCGAACGATTCCTGCCCGCCTTCAAGCGGGTCAATCCCGCATTCGACCGCAGTTGGGTCAAGGACACCTGGCTCTGGAAGGCGGCGTATGCCCAGCCCATCCCGCCGCTCAACCACTCGCAAAACATTCCTCCGCTGCGCACGCCCCTGCCCGGCCTGTACTTCGCCAGCATGAGCCAGGTCTATCCCTGGGATCGCGGCACGAACTATGCCGTAGAGATTGGCCGGCGCGTCGCGGGCATGGTATTGGAAGATTCTCGTCACTCATAGAATACGGAGCATCAACAAACTAATGTTTGGCAAACCCAAGACTGTTACCAAGGACATGGTGCTCGGCGCCCTGAAGACTGTCCAGGAGCCGGAGCTACACAAGGACCTCGTGACCCTGAACATGGTCAAGGACATCGAGATCCACGACGGCGACGTGAGTTTCACGATCACACTGACGACCCCCGCGTGCCCGCTGCGCAGCCAGATTGAGAGCGAAGCGCAGGCCGCAGTCGCCAAGCTGCCCGGCGTCCAGCGGGTCAGCGTCAAGTTCGACGCGCAGGTGCGCGCCGACAATCGCATCGGCGCCAAGCTCGACGTGCCGATCAAGAACATCATCGCGGTCGCCAGCGGCAAGGGCGGGGTCGGCAAGACCACCGTCGCTGCGAACCTGGCCGTCGCCCTCGGGCAGATGGGCGCGCGCGTCGGCATCCTCGACGCGGACATCTATGGCCCCAACGTGCCGATCGTCATGGGCGTCACCAACATGCCCGGCGTGGAGAACGAGAAGATGGTCCCTGCGGAGGCCCACGGCATCCAGGTGATGTCGATCGGCTTCCTCGTGCCCGACGGCGAGGCGCTCGTCTGGCGCGGGCCGATGCTCCACAAGGCCATCCAGCAATTGCTCACCGACGTCGCCTGGGGTGACCCGCAGGCCGCCAACCCGGACGACCGCCAGTTGGACTACCTCATCGTGGACCTGCCGCCGGGCACGGGCGCCGCGCAGATGAGCCTCGCTCAGCCCGTGCCGCTGACGGGCGGCGTGATTGTCACGACCCCGCAGGCCGTGGCGCTGGCCGACGCGATGCGCGGCATCACCGCGTTCAACCGGCTGGAAGTGCCCATCATGGGCATCATCGAGAACATGGCCGGCGATGTCTTCGGCGTCGGCGGCGGCGAGACCGCGGCGAAGAAGCTCGGCGTACCGTTCCTGGGTCGCGTGCAGCTGGCGTCCATCGTCCGCGAGAGCGGCGATCAGGGTGAGCCGGTCGTCGCCTGCTGCCCGGACACCGAACAGGCTGTCGTCTTCCGCGACATCGCGCAGCGCGTGGCCGCGCAGGTGAGCGTGCTCAACGCGCAACGGCCCGCCGCGCCCCGCACGCCGATCAAGCTGGAGATGTAGGTTCCGCAGAGATTGGCCTCACCCCCCGGCCCCCTCTCCTGAGAACGAACGTTCTCAGGAGAGGGGGTCGGGGGGTGAGGCAAACCGCCATACTGGCTCGCGAAGGAGCGGAGTCACATGGAGAACATCCCCTGGCGCTTCGGCTACTACAACATCGGCATCCCCCTCCGGGTGTTCATGTTCGTCACCATCGGCCTCTCCGTGCTGGTCATGGGATGGGGCCTGCTCCGGCGCTACCGGCTCTGGCGCAGCGGCCAACCGCAAGTTGCGTTTGACCGCCCGCTCGCCCGCCTGGGCCGCGTCTTCACCTATGCCGTCGCGCAGCTTCGCATCCTCCGCCAGCGCTACCCCGCCGCCATGCACCTCGGCATCTTCTGGGCCATGGTGCTGCTCTTCATCGGCACGGTCCTCGCCTCGCTCGACGCGGATGTCTTCGAGCTGTTATTCGATGCCAAGCTGCTCAAGGGCGGCTTCTACCTGTTCTACAAGGTCGTGCTGGACCTGGCCGCGCTGTTCGGTCTCGTCGGTCTCGGCATGGCGGCTTATCGCCGGTACATCCAGCGCGCACCGCGCCTCAACATCGACTGGCGGTTCAACACAACGCTGCCGCTGCTCGCCTTCATCCTGCTCAGCGGCCTGGTCGTTGAGGCGCTGCGGCTCGCCATCCAGCAGCCCGCCTGGGCGCCGTTCTCGGTCATCGGCTACCCCATCAGCTTCCTGTTCCGCGGCGGCTCGGAGCCCGGCCTGCGCGTCGCGCACCAGGGCCTCTGGACGATCCACTTCATCGCGGTGGCCGGCTTCTTCGCGCTCATCCCGTGGACCAACATGGCCCACATCTTCACCTCCCCGTTCAACATCTTCGTGGCACCCTTCCGCAACAAGGGCGCGCTGAAGCCGATTCCCAACCTGGAGCAGGCCGATCGCCTGGGCGCCAGCCGCCTGACCGATTTCCCCTGGCCGCAGCTTGCCAACCTCGACGCCTGCACCGATTGTGGCCGCTGCCAGGTCGTCTGCCCGGCCTACGAGGCGCAGCAGCCGCTCAACCCCAAGTACCTCATCCTCGACCTGCAGCACTATATGACGGCGCGCGCGCCGCAGCTCTCGGCCAGCGCCCAGGGCAACAACCCGGCGGCGACGCAAGAGGCGCAAGAGACACAGAAGACGCAAGCTGCGTCCCCCGACAATGGCCGCGCCAACGGCATGGCGATGGTCGGCGACATCATCAAGCCGGAGACCTTGTGGGCTTGCACGACCTGCTACAACTGCGTGTCCGAGTGCCCCGTGCTCATCGAGCATGTGGACGCCATCGTGGATATGCGCCGCTACCTCGCGCTGATGGAGGGCGACATCCCGTCGAGCCTGGCGACCACCCTGACGAACATCGAGCGTTCAGGAAACCCCTGGAAGCAATCCCGCCGCAAGCGGACCGCATGGACGCAGGCCCTCAACTTCGAGGTGCCGGTCATGGCCAACGTGGGCGAGGCGGATGTCCTGTGGTGGGTCGGCTGCGCAGGCGCTTACGACCCGCGCAACCAGAAGGTGACGCGGGCGCTGGCGCAGATCCTGCACGCTGCGGGCGTCAACTACGCCATCCTGGGCGAAGAAGAGACCTGCACCGGCGACACGGCCCGGCGCGCGGGCAACGAGTACCTCTTCCAGCAGTTGGCCCAGGCCAACATCGAGACGCTCAAGCAGTACAAGTTCAAGGTCATCCTCACGCAGTGCCCGCACTGCTACAACACGCTGCTCAACGAGTACGGGCAGTTCGGCGGCAACTTCCAGGTCATGCACCACACGCAGTACATCGAGGCGCTGCTGGCCGAGCAGAACATCCGCGTGCAGCCGGATCATGACCGGGGTCAGCGCATCACCTTCCATGACCCCTGCTACCTCGGCCGCTACAACGACGAATACGAGGCCCCGCGCGCGCTCGTAGCGGCCGGCGGGATGCAGTTGGTCGAGATGGCCCGCTCGCGCGACAAGGCGATGTGCTGCGGCGGGGGCGGCGCGCGCGTCTGGCTGGAAGAGGAGGGCGACGTGCGGGTGAACCGCAACCGGCTGGCCCACATCCAGGCCACCGGCGCGTCGCAGGCCGCGGTGGCGTGTCCCTTCTGCCTGATCATGCTGGAAGATGCGCGCGGCGCGCTGGACGCAGAGAGCCTGGTCATCCGCGACGTCGCCGAGATCGTCGCGGAGGCCCTCGTAGAGCCGGCCCCGCCGGACGCAATCGACTGATACACCTGCGCAACCGCCAAATCCTACCAGAGCGCAAAGGGTCTTACAGACACCTTGCGCTCTTTACGTTATGCTGATGGCGACAAGGGTCTGGACACACAGTTTGTGACTATCTGGCAAAACTGGTAGACTGTAGGTCTGGCATCGCTTTATCTTTGCGCTGCGCCCGTGGCTGCACGGGCGGGCGCTGTAGCGTCAAAGGGAGGACTCAGTGGCAAATCCGGCTTATGATGTGACCGTCATCGGCGGCGGACCCGGCGGCTATGTGGCGGCGATCCGCGCGGCCCAGTTGGGCCTGAAGGTGGCGCTGGTCGAGCGCGAGTTCATGGGTGGCGTGTGCCTCAACATCGGCTGCATCCCGACCAAATCGCTCATCCACAACGCAGAAGTCGCCAACATTCTGACGGGTGAGGGCAAGGACCTGGGGTTCAGCTTCGATAACCTCAAGATGGACTACAGCGTCGCACACAAGCGCAGCCGGCAGGTCAGCGAACGCCTGGTCAAAGGCATCCAGTCGCTCATGCGCAAGAACAAGATCGACGTTTACCAGGGCACGGCGACCCTCAAGTCGGCCACCCAGGTCGAGGTCAAGGCGGCGCCGGACGCCACCGCGGTCAACGGCCAGAAGTTCGACGGCACGCTCGACAGCAAGAACATCATCATCGCGACCGGGCATCACCCGCGTTCGCTGCCCGGCATGCAGGTGGACGGCAAGCGCATCATCACCTATCGCGAGGCCTTGGGGCTCACCGAAGCGCCCAAGCGGCTGGTGGTGGTCGGCGCCGGCGCCATCGGCATGGAGTTCGCCTATGTCTTCCGCAGCTACGGCGCAGAGGTGACGGTCATCGAAATGCTGCCCCACGTGCTGCCGCTCGAAGATGACGAGACCGCGACCGAAGTCGCGCGCGCGTTCAAACGCCAGGGCATCAAAACGCTCGTCAATACGCGCACCGAAGGGGTGGAGACCACGGACACCGGCGTAAAGGTGCGCGTCAAGGATCAGGGCAGCAACGAAGAGCAAACCATCGAGGCCGACATGGTGCTGGTGGCCGTCGGTGTGGCGCCGAACAGCCAGAACATCGGGCTGGAAGCCGCGGGCGTGCAGACCGACAAGCGCGGGTTCATCGTGATCGACGAGTACATGCGCACCAACGTCAAGGGCGTGTACGCGATCGGTGATGTCAGCGGCAAGCTGCTGCTGGCCCACGTGGCGAGCGCGCAGGGCATGGTCGCCGCAGAGCACATCGCCGGTCACGAGACCCGGCCCCTCCGCGATGCGGACTACACCTTCATGCCGCGCTGCACCTACTGCAAGCCACAGGTGGCCTCCATCGGCTACACTGAGGCGCAGGCGAAGGAAAAGGGCTACGAGATCAAGGTCGGCAAGTTCCCCTTCATCGCGAACGGCAAGGCGCTGGGGCTGAACGAGCGCGAGGGCTTCGTCAAGATTATCGCGGACGCGAAGTACGGCGAGATCCTTGGCGCCCACCTGGTCGGCCCGGAAGTCACCGAGCTGCTGCCTGAGCTGGCGCTGGCGCATACCTGGGAGCTGACCACCGAGGAGATCGCCCGCACCGTCCACGCCCACCCGACCCTGTCGGAAGTGCTGATGGAAGCCGCTCACGCGGTCGAGGGCCAGGCGATACACATTTAGGTTGTAACATGCAAAAAAATGTCACGATCGACCCGATCCCGTTGGAGCCGCGGCCGGCGCGCGAGCCGAAGAATACCCGGCTAAAGGAGCCGGTGCCTGCCGAGTCCGGGCTGACCGTGGGCCGCAAGCCCGATTGGCTGCGCGTCAAGCTTAACCAGAACGAGAACTACTGGCAGGTCAAGAGCCTGATGCGCGGGCAAACGCTCCACACCGTCTGCGAAGAGGCCATGTGCCCGAACCTGGGCGAGTGCTGGGGCCGCGGGACGGCGACCTTCCTCCTGATGGGCGACATCTGCACGCGCGCGTGCAAGTTCTGCAACGTCAAGTCGGGCAAGCCCGAGCCGCTCGACGAAGACGAGCCGCGGCGCATCGCGGAGTCCGTGCGCCTGATGAGCCTCCGCCATGTCGTGCTCACGAGCGTGGACCGCGATGACCAGCCCGACGGCGGCGCACACATCTTCGCCAATGCCATCCGCGAGATTCGCGCGGCACAGCCCGGCTGCACCATCGAGGTCCTCATCCCAGACTTCAAGGCGGACCCGGCCGCGCTCCAGCTCGTGATGGACGCTCAGCCGGAAATCCTGAACCACAACACCGAGACTGTCCCGCGGCTCTCGCGGTGGGTGCGGCCCCAGGCCAGCCCCGCGCGCAGCCTGGCCGTGCTTCGCATGGCGAAGGAGATGTACCCCGCGGGGCTGACCAAGTCGGGCGTGATGGTCGGCCTGGGGGAGACTTTGGACGAGCTGCTGGAAGTCATGGACGAGCTGCGCACCGTGGACGTGGACATCCTCACCATTGGCCAGTATCTCCAGCCGACGAAGCTCCACCTGCCCATCGAACGCTACTATCACCCGGATGAGTTCGTCCGGCTGCGCGAAGAAGGGGAGCGCCGCGGGTTCAAGTGGGTCGAGTCGGGGCCGCTGGTCCGCTCTTCATACCATGCCGACGGCCAGGCGCGGATCCTTGGGCAGCCCCATGCAAATCCTGACCGTTGACGTCGGCACGGGCACGCAAGACATCCTGCTCTTCGACAGCGACCGGGCCATCGAGAACAGCCTCAAGCTGGTGATGCCGTCGCCGACCCTGCTCATCGGCCAGGAGGTGCGGGCGGCGACGGCAGCGGGCCGGCCGCTGGTGATTACCGGCGTCCTGATGGGCGGCGGGCCCGTCTCCTGGGCGGTCGAAGACCACCGCCGCGCCGGGCTGCGCGTGCTCGCCACCCCGGAGGCCGCGAAGACCTTCAACGATGACCTGGACCAGGTACGCGACCAGCTCGGCATCGAGATCATTGCGGACGAAGAGGGGCGGGACCTGGCCGAGCAGCCTGAGTTCGCGCACGTCGAGTTTCGCGACTTCGACTATCACGCGGTTGCGCGCGCCTTCGCCGCGTTCGGCGTGGCGCTGCGTCCCGACGCGCTGGCGCTGGCCGTGTTCGACCACGGGGCCGCGCCCCCGGAAGTCAGCGACCGGCAGTTTCGCATGGACTACCTGGCCGACCGCCTGCGGCGGGATGCCCGGCTGAGCACCTTCGCGGCCTATGCCCAGGACGTCCCGCCGATCATGACGCGGCTGCGTGCGCTGGCCGGCACCGCGCTCCGCCAGGCAGGTATTACGACGGTCGTCATGGACACCGCGCCCGCAGCCATCCTGGGCGCCTGGCACGATCCCCAGGTTGCGGCCCAACCGCACCCGCTGATCGTCAACGTCGGCAACTTCCACACCCTGGCCTTCCAATTTCACGAGGGCCGCTTCCTGCGCCTGTTCGAGCACCATACCGGCGAGGTGACGCGCGCGTCGCTGGTGCGCTGGCTGACCGCGCTGGCCGATGGGACGGTGCATCACGACGCGGTGTTTGCTGACCACGGTCACGGCGCACTGGTGCTCGATGATACGCCCCTGCCCCTGACGTTCGCGGCCGTCGTGGGCCCGCGTCGCGGCCTGCTAGCAGACGCCGATCTGCCGGTGTACAATGCCGTGCCCTACGGCGATCAGATGTTGGTCGGGTGCTACGGTCTCCTGGCCGCGTGCGCCGACCTCGAGCCGGCCTGGCGCGAGCCCATTACAGACGCGTTAGCTGGCCGCGCAAACCGCAGTTTGTGGTAGAATGCACTCACAGAGCAGCATCCGTCAGAGGGGAGAGAGTCATGGCTGAAGGCGAAACGATCCGGAATATCCTCCGCCTGTTCAACTATGGACTATTTGTCGTCACCAGCGCGGGCCCGGATGGGCCGCGCGCCGCGACGGTCAGTTGGGTGATGCAGGCCTCCTTTGAGCCCAGGCTGGTGGCGATAGGCCTGCGCAAGGGCACGGCCATCTATGACGCCGTCCGCTCAGCGCAACAGTTCGGCCTGCACGTTGCCGGCCAGGAACAGACGGATTTCGCCCGGGCCTTCTTCCGGGTCTCACAGAGCAACGCAGAACAAATCGCCGGTTACCGGTACAACCTGACGGAGCGCGGCGTGCCGCTGCTGGGCGCCGCGATCGCCTGGCTGGAGTGCGAGGTCGTCGAAGAGGCCGGCACACAGGGCGACCACGGCATCTTCATCGCGCGCATCCTCGACGGCGACATCCAGGCGCCCGGCGCGCAGGCGCTGGCGCTGCACGATACCATGTGGCATTACGGCGGCTAGCGGCCGCCGGGAAGATCTCTGTTTTCGGCCGAAGGGAGGTGTGACAGTGAAGCCCGATATCCAGCCCCCGACAGATGTCCGCACCGACGCACTGCGCCTGCTTTCCAACGGCGTGTATGTGCTGACCGCCTGTCACCAGGAGGTCATCCATGCGGCGACCATCACCTGGGCCATGCAGGTGTCCATTCAGCCCCCGCTCGTGCTGCTGGCGTTGCGGCGCAATTCGCGGCTGGCTCATGCCGTGCGCAAGGGCCGGCGCTTTGCCCTGAACATCCTCGCGCAGGATCAACAGGCCATTGCAGCGACCTTCTTCACCCACCATTCTGACAGCGAGCACACGGAGGCGATGGGCGGCCAGGCGTTTCGCATGACCGACAGCCATTGTCCCCTGCTCACCGAGGCCCTGGCCTGGGTCGAATGCCGCCTCGCAGATGAGCCCGCCTCACCGGGCGATCATGTGCTCATGCTGGGCGAGGTGACCGGCGCGGGCGTGCGCCGCCAGGGCGAGCCCATGGTGCTGTGGTCCAGTCCCTGGTCCTACGGCGGCAGCCAGGAAGCCTGATCATCCCATCGGGTAGGGATGTTTCACAGAAACGTCCCTACCCAGATTACCGCGGGAGCATCCATGCACGACATCGATTTCAGCAGCGAGGCCGAGGGCCTGCGCTCTCAGCTCATCGCGTGGCGCCGCGACCTGCACCAACACCCCGAGCTGCGATTTGCGGTGCATCGCACGGCGGGCATCGTGGCACAGACCCTGGGCGAGCTGGGCTACGAGGTCCGCACCGGCGTCGGGCAGACGGGCGTCGTGGCGCTCCTGCACGGCGGCCGGCCCGGCCCCACGGTCATGCTCCGCGCGGACATGGATGCGCTGCCGATCCAGGAAATCAGCGATGCGCCCTACGCGTCCCAGGCGCCCGGCGTGATGCACGCGTGCGGCCACGACGGCCATGTTGCGGTGGGGCTGGGTGCAGCCACGCTGCTGGCGCGGCACGCCGCGGAGCTACCGGGCCGCGTCCTCTTTGTCTTCCAGCCGGCGGAGGAAGGCGACGGCGGGGCCGCGGCCATGGTTGCGGACGGCGCGCTGGCCGATCCCGTGCCCGATGCCGCGTTTGGGCTGCACCTCTGGAATTCACTCCCCTTGGGCCGGGTGGTCGCGCAGGCCGGGCCGCTCATGGCCGCGGCAGATGTCCTCACGATTGTGATTCGCGGCAAGGGCGGCCACGGCGCGCAGCCGCACGAAGCGGTCGATGCCATCGCCGTTGCGGGGCAGGTGCTCTCCGCGCTGCAGACCATCGTCAGCCGCAACGTCAACCCGCAGGAGACCGCGGTGCTGACCATCGGCAGCATTCGCGGCGGCACCACGTTCAACGTCATCGCAGAGACCGTCGAGATGCTCGGCACCATCCGCACCTTTGCCCCGGCGGTCCGCGAGATGGTGCTCACGCGGCTGCAGGTCCTCCTGGATGGCATCACCAACGGCATGGGCGCGCACTACGAGCTCAAAATCCAGAGCGTCACGCAGGCCGTGGTCAACGATCCGGCCGTGGCAGAGATTGCGCGCAACGCAGCCGTCCAGGTGGCCGGCGCGCATGCGGCCGGCTGGCACCCGCCGCTGATGGTGTCGGAGGACTTCTCGGAATTCGCCCGCCGCGTGCCCGCGTGCTTCATGCTGGTGGGTTCCGCCAATGCGGAACTGGGGCTGGATGCGCCGCACCACAACCCGCGCTTCGACTTCGATGAGCGCGCGCTGCCGCTGGGCGTTGCCCTGCTGACCACGGCCGCGGTGCGCTATCTCTCGCATGCCTGACCTGCTCGTCCTGTACGCCACCTTCATGCTCATCAGTCTCTCCGGCGCGCTGTCGCCCGGCCCGCTGACCGCGCTGGCCATCAGCGAGGGAGTGCGCGCAGGCCGCTGGGCGGGCACAGGGCTGGCGCTCGGACACGGGCTGGTCGAGATTCCGCTGGCATTCGCCATTGCGTATGGCCTGGGCGCGTGGCTCCAGCAGCCCATCGTCGGCGGGCTGGTCGCGCTGACCGGCAGCCTCGTGCTGCTGTGGCTGGGCTACGGTCTCGTCGCCGGCACGCTCCGCGGGCAGCTCTCGCTCGCGGCGGCAGCCGCCGCACCCGCGCCGGCCGCGCTCCGCTTCGGCCACATCCCCGGCGGCATCATCTTCACCGTGACGAACCCCTACTGGTCGCTCTGGTGGGCCACGCTCGGCGCGAGCTACCTCGCCCGCGTGACCGCGCTGAACGGCAGCGTCCTGGCGGTCGGCGGCCTGGCGTTGACGCACTGGCTGACCGACCTGGGCTGGCTCGGCGGGCTGAGCTTGCTGGTGGGGTCCGGGCGGCGGCTGTTCGGTGAGCGCGGCTATCGTGCCGTGCTGCTGGGCTGCGGCGTGTTCCTGCTGGGGTTCGGGGTGTACTTCGCGACGGTGGGCGTCAGGACATTGGCCAGCGTCTAGGGGGCGCCATCACTCAGCCAGCCAGTGCTCCGTGACGATGGTGCGGCGGATGCCTGTCTCGGCCCGCAGGATGATGGAGTTGGACTCGGCGTTCGGGCCGTGGTAGCGCACGCCGCTGAGCAGCGGGCTGTCCGTGATGCCCGTGGCGACGAAGAAGGCATACGGCCCGCTCACGATCTCGTCCGCCGTGCGGATGCGCCGGGCATCCGGATCCGCGGCACGCAACGCGGCCGCCTCGTCTGCGGTCCGGGCGGACAGCCGGCCGAGCATCGCGCCGCGCGCGGCCTTGACCGCACAGGCAGCCATCAACCCCTGCGGCACCCCACCGGTGCCCATGAGCAAGTCCACTTTGCCCCCGCGCAGACACGCCATCAACGCGCCGGCCACATCGCCGCCCGCGCGCAACAGCACGTGCGCACCTGCCGCGCGAATCTCCGCAACGAGGTCGGCATGCCGGGGCCGGTCCAACACAAACACGACGAGGTCGCGCACTTCCTTGTGCTTGGCGCGCGCCACCAGCGCCAGCGTCCAGGCTGCGGGCGCATCCATGCACTCGGGCACGAGCGCGGCCCCGACCTCGGCATTCGTCACAATCTTTTCCATGTAGGGCATCCCGCGCGGGGTCCAGATCGCGCCGCGCGGGGCGACGGCCACGACTGAGAGCGCGCCGGGATAGCCCCCGGCCAGCAGGCGCCCGCCCTCCAGCGCGTCAGCCAGGACATCCGCCTGCGGGCCCTCACCCGTCCCCAGCGGTTCGCCGGTGGCGAACATGGCCTCACCGCCGCGCCGGCTCTCCTCGCCCTGACACAGGATGCCATCCATGCGGATCAGGTTCAGCGCCCGCCGCATCGTCCCGGTAGCAGCGCGCTCGGCCTCTTCAGGCCGGCCCAACCCGGACCAGCGCCCGGCGCCCAACGCGGCCAGCTCCGTGGCGCGCACCAGGTCCAGGCCCATGTTGGACGGTAGCACAGTGGGAGTGTTCATTCCATCGCCTCCAGCAGATTCGCAGCTTCCCAGGCCAGCATGCCGCCGCGCAAGGCCGCGACATTGTTGTGCCCGGCCGCCAGCAGCGCAGCGGCGGCACGGGCGCTGCGCCGGCCGCCGCGACACACGAAGACCACCGGCCGGTCATCCGGCGCCTGGCTGGGGTCCGCAAGCAGGGCGGGCAGGGGTATCGACCGGCTGCCGGGCACGCGACCTTGCCTGAACTCGCGCGGCTCCCGCACATCGATGACCACCGGCGGCGTATCGCTCCGCAGCGCTTCCCACAGGGCCAAGGGCTCAATAGCCGGCGCCGGCACGGAGGGCCGCTCGGTGTGGATGCTACTGCCCGCGTCGATGTCGGGCAGCTGCTTGGGCAGGTTCTGGCACTCGCGAAAGGCCCGGACGGGGCACTCGTAGATGCAGATGGCCGGGTCGAGCACATGATGGAAGATGTACCCGATGGCGGCATCCTCGTCCAGCAGATGGTCGCGGCCGAAATATTCGAGGAAGCCGGATGCGTTCATCTCCTGCAGCACCGGCAGCCTGACCCGCGACATATACACATCGCCGCCCGCCTCGCGATAGTTGCGCACGATGGATTCCAGCGCGTGAATGCCGCTGATGTCGCAGTTGTTGACGCTGTGCATGCGCAGCAGGAGGAAGCGCTGGCTCGGGTTGCTCACCAGGTTCTGATACACTGCCTCTCCGACGTGCTGCACTGCGCCGAAATACAGGTCGCCCAGGATTTCGGTGATGCTCAACTGCGGGCACGGCGGCACATCGGGTTGGGGCTCGAAGTGGCGAAATCCGTCCGACGGCAGGACGGTACGCACGCGCGGGGTGCTGGTGCGCAGCAGGTACGCGCCCAGCGACATCAGGATGCCCGCGAGCACGGCAAACTGCAAGGGCAGGGTCAGGGTGGCCACGAGCGTGACCAGCATGGTGAGCCGGTCGGCCCCGCCCCCGCGCCAGATGCGCGCCATTTCCTTGCGGTCGACAAGATTGGCGGCCGTCACCAGCAGCACGCCGGCCAGCGACGCCATCGGGATATAAGAGGCCAGCGGCCCCAGGCCAAGCACGGCGACCGCGACCAGCAGCCCCGTGAAGACGTTTGCCATCGGCGTGCGCGCACCGGACTGCAGGTTGAGCATGGAGCGCCCGAACGAGCCGGTGACAGGGCAGCCGGAGAAGAAGCCGACGGCGATGTTAGCAAGCCCCTGCCCCACGAACTCCTGGTTGCTGTCCAGGCGTTGACCGGTGTGGCTGGCAATGGAGCGCGCGTTCGAGATGGCCTCGACCAAACCGATGGCGGTGACGGACAGCGCGGCGGTTGAGAGCGCGCCGACCAGCTCAAGGTCTGTCACCGGCGGCAGGCTGAACGGGGGAAGGCCGCGCGGCAGGCTGCCGACCACCCTGACGTCGAGCGCGAGCAAGACGGCTGCCAGCGCGCCCACGACAATCGCGATGAGCGGCCCCGGCAGCCGGCGGTTCATCCGCTTGAGCAGGACGATAATCGCAATGGCGCCCAGACCCAGCGCGAGGCTCGGCAGGTGCGTCTCGTGCAGCCGAGGCGTGAGCAACCGCACCGTGTCGATCGGCCCGGAGCTGCGGGGCAGGTCAAGCCGCAGCAGCTCCGCAAGCTGGTTGAAGACGATCAACACGCCTGCGCCCGCCGTGAAACCCACGATGACGGCATCAGATACGAAGCGCACCAGCAGGCCGAGACGCGCCAGCCCCATCGCCAGGCGCAGGATTCCGCCCATGAAAGCCAGCAGGCTCGCCCCGAGCAGATAAGGCGGCGTGCCGGGCACGGCAAGCGGCGTCAGCGCGGCCAGGCTCAGCAGGGCCACGGTATTGCTGGGGCCGGTCTGGAGCTGGTTGGAGGATCCCCACAACGCCCCCACGATGCTGGCAATGATGGCGGAGTACAGGCCCACCTCGGGCGGCAGCCCGGCCAGCAAGGCATAGGCCATGGTCTGGGGCAGCAGCACCATCGTCACCGTCAGGGCCGCCATGAAGTCGGCGCGCAGGTCCTCCCGCCGGACGCCGCGCAGCACGTCCACCGGCCGCGCCA
The DNA here is from genome assembly GCA_964614645.1 of uncultured Anaerolineales bacterium. Classification (GTDB taxonomy): domain Bacteria; phylum Chloroflexota; class Anaerolineae; order CG2-30-64-16; family CG2-30-64-16; genus MWBF01. The sequence goes on along the minus strand of CAZTMA010000002.1, from coordinate 30,940 downwards.
GAAGCCGCAGCCCGGAACGAAGCGTGTAGCCGGAAGTAGTCGTCATGCGTACGCCTGTCCTGAGCAGTGATTCGGAGCCGATTATCGCACCGAATTCTGCAATTGGGAAGTGCCTGGCTGCGTGGATGCCCTCTCCGGTATTTGACAGCACCCCACGCGCTCATTACAATCCCGCGTGTACGAGCAGACGGCGAATCATCTCACATTGTTGTCCGGCATGCCGTTCCCCTTGCGTGCCTCATCGCTTTCCGCCCCAGACAAAGGAGTCCACGCCATGAAGCCCGTTCGTCATCCGGCCGCGCCCTGCACCTGCGCGTCGCGCGGTGCGATATCCCACTCGCTCTCGGTTGGCCGCCTTGGCATCATCCTGCTCATGCTGGCAGTCTGCCTCATACCAATACCGCTGGCCGGCGCGCCGCCTGCCGTGCCTGCACCCACTCAAATTGCCGATGCCTCTGAGGTCCGCATCAGCCAGATCTACGGCGGCGGTGGTCTGGCTGGCGCCTCTTACCGGAACGATTTCGTCGAGCTCCACAACGCCGGCCAGACTGAAGTGGATGTCACGGGCTGGAGCATCCAATACTTCAAGAGCAACCAGTTCGGTGAGGGCCTGCGCATCGACCTCAGCGGCGTCATTCCCGCAGGGGGCTATTACCTGGCAGCGGGCAGCAGCTTCAATGGTTGTGAATCCGGCACACGACCATGCGGCGCGCCGCTGCCGGCAGTGGACGCGGCCAACCCCGCCCTGGAAATCGCAAACGACAACGCGATGATCTACCTCGTCAACCACCAGAACACGATCCCGAAAGCCTGTACGAGCCAAATCGCGCCCCTGGACATGGTAGGCTACGGCCCAGACGCCAGATGCTATGAAGGAGATGATCCGGCGCCGGCCGGGGGCAACACGATCGCGGTCATCCGGCAGGCCGATGGCTGCCAGGATGAGAATCAGAACGCGACCGACTTCGTCACGGGTCCGCCGAACCCGCGCAATACGGCTGCGCCGGCTGTCATCTGTACCCCGCAGGCTGTGACGCTGGCGACCTGGGAGGCGCACGCCGAAGGCCCCGCCGTGCAGCTCACCTGGGAAACCGTCACTGAGGTCGAGAATGCGGGGTTCAACATCTACCGCAGGCTGCCGGCAGAGGGGCCGTGGATCCGCATCAATGCCACGCTGATCCCGGCCCGGACGCCGGGCGCGACCACGGGCGCCCGGTACGCCTGGACCGATGCGGCAGTCGAACCCGGGATGACCTACTGGTATAGCCTGGAGGATGTCGCATTCGACGGCACATCCACGCGGCACGATCCGATTGCGGTCATGGTGGCCCGGCCCAATGCCGTCGGGCTGTCCGGCGCGATTGCCCGCCGGGAGGCCCATCTGGCTGCCTGGTTGGTTGTTGCGGGCGCGCTGGGGCTGGCGGCCGCCGGCTCCCGGCTGCTCACCCGGCAGTCCTGATTCCACCCGCTCCACACCTGCACCCCATCAACGCCCGTCTGCAAAATGAGGCCCCAGGATCGTCACCCGACGACCCTGGGGCCTTGCTCTCAGGTTGTATTCAAAATGCGGAGTCCGCATTCTCATCTCGCGGAGTCCGCATTCTCAAATGCGGACTCCGCGAGATGGGAAGGTCACATTCTCAATCTTCATCCGCTATGGCCGGGGGTGCGTCGTCTGCCGGGCCGGGGGACGGCGCACCCTCCAGCCGCTGCAGCCGCGTGTTGAGCCGCTCAATCTCTGCGACCAGTTGCCGGTTGAACAGCACCTGCTGCTCCACGATGCGGTCCAGGTAGGCCTCTTTGACGTGCGATGTGCTGTTGCGCCGCAACCAGGCAACCAGCGGCCCGATGATGGGCAGGCCGGAACGCACGCGGTAGTCGCGCAGCGCGACATCCGCCTGCCGGTACAGCGGGCTGTGCGTGACGGGCGAGACCGGCCGCGCTGTTTCCCGGCCGAACTCCACGACTTCGGCCAGCACGCGCGCCGTGTTGGCGCTGAAGGCAGCGAGACTGAAATCCTGCGCCCGGGCGCGGCCCCGCTCGACCAGCACCCGGCGCAACTCGCCGTCATCCAGCACCTGCGCGACGCACTCCGCCAGCGCGGCGGCATCACCGGGCGGGAACAGCAGCCCGGCCGGCTCGTCCGGCGCACCCAGCACCCACGGCAGCGCGGCGCTCGCGCTCGCTACCACGGGCACGCCCGCGGCCATGGCTTCGACCAGGGGGACGCCGAACCCTTCGTGCTGCGAGGCCGTCACCAACGCGCCGGCCAGGTGATAGACCGGCCACAGGTCGTCGACGCGGCCCGCGAACGTGACGCGGTCTGCTACCCCGCGGTCTGCGGCCAGGCGCTGCAGCTGCGCGGTGAGGTCACGGTAGGCGGGCAGGCTGCTCGTGTCGCCGACCACCAGCAGGTGCAGGTCGGGATGGGGGCCGGCCAGCCTCGCGAGCGCTTCAATCAGCAGGTCCACGCGCTTGTTGCCCGCGATGCGCCCGACATAGAGGAGCACCCGGCGGCCGGTGAGATGCCACCGGCTGCGCAGCCGCTCCAGCTCAGCCGCGGGCGGCGCAGCCGCGAACCGCGCCCCATCCACGCCCAGAGGCACGATGCGCACGCGCTCCCCTGGATAGCCGGTGTAGCGCCGGAGCTCGCCGGCGATGTATGGACTGTCGCAGACTGCCAGGTGGGCGTGCCAGGCCAACTCCGTGCCTGCCACGGAGCGCACCAGCAGGTCGCGATCCTCTGCACTGCTCCACATCTCGGGTGGGGTGACGCCGTGGTACCAGAAGAGCGTCGCACCGCTTGCCTCATGCAGGGTTTCGGCCAGCGGGAACCAGATGGGATATTGCAGGATGGTCAGCTCGGCCGGGCCGGGTGTGCGTGCCAGACGGCTGCGCCACGCGGCGGGCACGCCGCGCGGGTTCTGCAAGGCCACGCTGACCTCCCAGCCCAAACCGTCGAGCACGCGGGCCAGCGCCTCCGTGTGCAGCCCCAGGGCCGACCGGACATCCCAGCCTTCAGCCAGCACACGCGCGCGGGGCATCAGCGCCTCCCGACGACCGCGCAATCCACGTGGCCGAAGATCAGCTCGTTGAGCCGGGTGAGGTTGCGATTGAGCAGGGCCGCGGTCGGGTCATCCTCGTCGCCCGGCAGCAGCGCCAGCTTCAGCTCCTCCGGCATATCGGATAGCGAGTGCGTCGCCACCTCGCGGAAGCCGTTCGTCTCCAGCAGGAAGCGCAACAGGTCGGGGTGCAGCGGCCGCGTGTGCGTCAGGTCCTTGTAGAACGTAGCGTGCAGGGGCGACAGCGCGCCGCCGTGCGGCGTAATCCATACGAGCGCAGCCCCCGGCCGGAGCTTCTGCCAACACAGCGCGGCCAGCTCGGACAGTCGCACGCGGGGCAGATGCTCGATCACGTGGGCAGAGAAGATGCCGCCCAGGCTGGCGTCCGCGGCCCGGTGCAGCGCGTCGAAGACGTCGCCCACCTCAGCGGCCAGTCCTGCGCCGCGGCACACATCGACCATATCCGGGTCGACATCCACGCCGTAGCCCGCCAGGCCGGCCTGGCCGAGCACGCGCAGGAATGCGCCCTGGCCGCACCCCAGGTCCAACACCGGCCCGTCAGCACCCTCAAACAGCGAGACGAAGGGCCGGTACAGCGCCATCTCGTCCGCCATGCTGCCGCCGACCGCCTGGTTGCAGCGCAGGTAGTTGATGCCGTAATGCGCCTGCGGCAGCGCGTCCAGGTCGCCGGCGGGCGATTCGCTTGTACTGACGGACGTGCCGGGAGTGTCTGCCAGGCGGGCTTCCAGCCGGGCCACGGTGCTCTCCAGCCGCCGCAGCGCGAGGTCAAGCTGTTCGTCGCGCGCCTGGGCCGCCTCGACGGCTGCGCTATTGTCCGCGATCAGCTGCTGCAGGTGCTCCATGCGGGCAACCAGGCCCGCGATGCGTCCGTTGCTTTCGTCCAGCCGCCGCGTCAGTTCCTCGATCACCCAGGCCGCGCGCAGGTTGAAGGCCTGCTGCCGCTGGAAGATGGGATCCACATACGGCTCTTTGAGGTGGCTGGTCAGGTTGCGCCGAACCCACACAATCAGCCCACCGACGACCGGCAGCTTGCTGCGGACGGTATACTCCGGCATCGTGACGCCGGCATCAGCCGCCAGATCGGGCCAATAGGCGCTGCCATCATCCTCCGCCTCGACGGAGGTGACAGCCGGCGACACGGGCGCATCCGCCGGTTCCGGGGCCGCCTCGGCCAGCAGGGCGCGCGGGACCGGCTGCACGCGCAGGGGCAGGTTGACGCAATACCGGTCGATGACGGCGCCAAAGCTCTCCTCGTAGCGTTTCAGCGTGTAGGAGGCAGCCCGCGCCAGGCCGGCCGCACGCAGCTCTGCGGCGCGGGCCGGATCGTCCAGCAGCGCGGCTACCGCATCCGCCATCGCGGGCACGTCCGGCTCACCGGCCCAGGAGGCGCCGTCTGCCGAGACCACTTCTTCAGTGCGCGGTGCGACCAGGATGCCGGCATCGCCTACGGTGTCGGGGATGGCTGCGCCGGCAGACGCCACAACCGGCACGCCGCTCGCCATCGCCTCGATGAGCGGCAGGCAGAAGCCCTCGTGCTGGCTCGTCGTCACGTAGACCGAGCCGAGCCGGTAGTAGGCTGCCGGGTCGACCCGGCCCGTGAAGACGACCGCCGATGTCACGCCGAGCGCGCGGGCCCGCGCCTGCACCTGCTCCGTCACCAGCCGGTAGGCCGGTGCGCTGTCATAGTCGCCCACCAGCAGCAGCCGCGCGCCGGGGTGCGGGTGTTGCGGGTGCCGGTGCACTGCGGCCAGGAGGTCCACCAGGAGGTCCACGCGCTTGTTCGGCGCCATGCGGCCGACGTACAGCAGCACCGGCGCGTCGCCCAGCTTGTGATGCCGGCGGAGGTCAGCCGGCGGCGGGCCGGGATGGAAGGCCGAGATATCTACGGGCAGCGGCACGGCATGGAGCCGGTCTTCGGAGACGCCGCTGATATGCGCAAGCTGGCGCAGGTTGTACTCGCTGTCTCCGATCACGAAATCGGCCTGCGCGGCCAGCCGGACGCCTGCGATGCCCCGGCGCAGCGCGACCTTATCTTCTTCCCAGTTCCAGAGGTCCGGCGGCGTCACGTTGTGGTAGTAGAAGCAGACCACGCCCCCGTCGATGGTGGAGATGGAATCCATCAGGCCGTGGCGGCCGCCGTAGTGGTAGATGTAGAGGTCGGTCGCCGCGAATCGACCCTCCGGGTCGCGGCGGAGTGCAGCGGGCGTGACGACGCGGCACAGCCGCGCGATATCCGCGGGCACATCCTCCGGCGGCTGTTCGACGAATATCTGCACGATATCCCCGCGGCGCTGGAAGAAGCGCGCCTGCGCCATGATGGAGCGTCCGATCGCGTCCTTGGCGACGAGGTTCAGATTCAGCAGGCTAACGCGCATGGCGTCCCCTCTTGCTTTCGACCAGCCGCAGACACGCGCCTTCGATGCGATCCACGATCCGGTCTAACGTGTACTGCTCCAGCACCTTCTGCCGGCCGGCCGCGCCCATCTCGGCAACGCGCTCTCCGTGTTCCAGGTACCAGCGCACGGCCTGGGCGAGCGCGGCGTCGTCGCCCGGCGGGACGAGGAAGCCATCCTGGCCGTCGGCGATGAGGGCCTGCACCGCGCCCTTGGCCAGCCCGATGACGGGCCGGCCGGCCAGCCAGCTTTCCAGGTAGGTGACGCCGAATGCCTCACCGTGGGAGGGCATCGCCATCACGTCTGCGGCAGACAGGGCCGCGAGCTTGACGTCCGGCTCGACCTGGCCCAGGTTGCGAATCCAGGATGCGCCCGCATACTGCGCCATGATGCCCTGGCTCCACTCGCTCTCCGGCCCGGCGATGAGGCAGACGGTGCGCGGGAAATCGTGCTGCAGGCCGGCGACCGCGGCCAGCACCTTGTCCAGCCCCTTATAGTCCACCTGGCGGCCCAGGCACAGGACCACCTGCGCATCGGCCGGGATGCCCAGGCGCTGCCGGGAGACGGCCTGGTCCATGAAGGTGTATTCCCCGGTGCGCAGCCCGACCCCGCCGGTCACGACCCGCTCCGGGTCCCGGCCCTGCCGGATGTGAAACTGGCGCTCGTATTCGGTGTCCGCAAAGATGAGGTCCGCGCGGGCCAGGATGGTGCGCAGGTAGCCGACATCCCAGGTCTCGCGCTGCTCCACGTGCACGTGCGGGGTGACAACCACGCTGCGGCCGGCCAGCCGCGCGGCAACATACCCGTAGGCGGAATGTGCGTAGTGCAGGCTGTTCAGGTGCACCAAGTCGTAGCTGCGGCCGCGCGTGGCGATCGCGGCGAACATGCCGGGGCAGGTCGGGCCGTTGCCGACGAGAATCAGCGGCTCATAGCGGCGCTTGGGCTGTTCCAGATAGCGCCACAGCCCGTAGCGCAGCACCTGCCAGGTGAGCTTGCGGCGCGGGATCGCACGGAATCGCTGCACATCCACCCCGGCAATCGTCTCGCGCGGGGGCAGGTCACCCGTCCAGCTCTCGTAGTCGGTCGAGTTGGCCGTGTAGACCGAGACCCGGTGGCCGCGCGCGGCCAGCGCCTCGGAGACGAGAGCCATGTATTCCTCGGCCCCGCCGATGGCAGGCCGGTACTGGTGAGTGACATGCAGCAGCTTCATCGTTCCTCGTTGGACGCGCGATAGTCCAGCCTGGGTTCGCCCGCCAGTGCAGCACAGTAGACGGCTTCGAGCCGGGCAACGTGCGCAGGTACGCAGAACTCCCGCTCGCCGTATGCCATGCAGGCCCGGCGCATCGCGCGGCGCTCCTGCGGCGAACGCTCGAAGTGCGCAACGATGGCACCCGCCAGCGCCGCCGCGTCCTGCGGGTCATACAGGTAGCCCGTCTCGCCCTCGACGATCAGCTCGGGAATGCCGCCGATGCGCGCGCCGACCACCGGCGTACCTGCCATCAGGCTCTCGCAGACGGTCAGCGGCGAGTTCTCGTGGATGGTGGACGGCATGACCGTCAGCCCTGCGCCCGCATAAGCCTCCACGATGTGCGTCCGGGGGACCTGGCCCAGCATCACGACCCGGTCGCCCAGGCTGCGCAACTTGTTCTCCAGCTCCGCGGGGCCGCGGCCTGCAATCAACAGCCGGAGTTCAGGCAGCCGCGCCGCGGCCAGCGGAAAAGCCCGCGCCAGCACTTCCACGCCCTTGCTCACCGCGACTGCGCCGACAAAGACCACGCTGGGCGCGCCGAGATGGTGCGGGCCGATGGCCGGCGGTGCACCTGCGGGCGGCCGCTCCAGCCGGTGCAGGCCGTGGCGCACGACCACGAAGCGCTCACGCTCGTAACCGCCCTCGACGTGCAGGTCGATCAGCTTGCGGCTGGGGCTGATGAAGGTGTGGACGGACGCTGCCAGCCGGCGGAACACCTCGCGCCGCGCGGGCAGCGGGGCCCAATAGTCGTATTGGCGGAAGCAGCGGCCGCACGGCGCCTCCGCAGGCGAGCACAGGCTGTAATCGCGGCGCAGCAGCATGTTGTTGGCGCACAACAACCAGAGATCGTGGAGCGTCGCGACGAGCGGCACGCCCAGCTTGCGGGCCACGACGAACGGCGCGAGGCTCGTGCCCGACAGGTTGTGCGTGTGAATCACATCCGGCCGGAAGTCCGCGATCTCGCGCGCCACATAGCCCGCAATCTCACGGTCGTAGGTCTGCTGCACGCGGTTCTTCCAGCGGCGCACCAGGTTGACCTCGTGGACGTCCACGCCGTTGACATCGGAGTGCAGGTCGGACGTCTCACCGGCGCGCGCGTTGATGCTCAGGACGCGCACTGCGTGCCCCGCGGCCAGCAAGCCCGCCGCAGAATTATACGCCGAGAGTTCTGCGCCGCCCAGGTGACGCGGCAGGAAGAAGTTCGTAACCATGAGCACGCGCAGCGGGCGCGATGGCCGCGCCGCATGCTCCGGCGGTTCACTCCCCGTCCACATCGACCACCTCAACCCGATCCACCCAGATTTCGCCCTCCCCCTGGTACATCACCGTGAATTCTACCGTATCAGCCGCCTCCAGCGCGAACGGCAGGGTCACGTCTGTGTAACCGGCGGCAGGCGGGGCATCCTGCGCGGCCAGCCGGCCCGCGGCCGCGGCCTGCACGGCCAGCCGCGGGGGTGTGCCGTCCGCGCCGGTATAGCGCAGCCGGAAATGCGCTTCATAGCGGCCCGCGGCCAGCGGCTCATACGGGCCGTAGACCAACGTCCCGCCGCCCCTCGCCTCATCCGCCGTGCGCGCCCACCCGTTGCCGGCTGCGGCATCACGGCTCCGCCCGCCAATCTCGCCCGGCAGGGCCTCGGCCTCATACCGCCCGACAACCGCGCCCGCTGCAGTCATCGCCTGTGCAGCGGGCAGCGCATGATAGACCCGGAGCGGCAGCACCGTCGTTTCGACCGCCAGCGGCCGCGGTGCCGTCCGGTTCACGAGGCGAACCTCCGGCCACGCCTCCCACCACGCGCGCGCGTAGACCAGCGTCTCGGATTCGGGCGGAGCATCCTGCTCGGTGAGGAAGTAGAAAGGGCGACCTTCCGCGGCAGCCAGCGCAGCGACCCGCTCGCGCAGCGCAGGGGTGAAGGCCGGCCGGCCCTCCCCCCCATAGTAGGTCAGGACCTCCCGGCCGTTCCGGCTGAGCGCGGGGCCGAACAGGTTCAGCAGCCGCGAGCCGTCGGACAGGATGACGGCGCCAGGCGGGAAGACCGTTTCGAGCGTCTCCAGTTCAGCCTGCGCCCCGGCCACTTCCGTGTGCCGGAAAATCGGAAGGGCGCGCCAGGCCAACGGCAGCAGCAGCGCCGCGACCAGGGCAACGCTCACGATCCGGTGGGCCGGGCGATCCGGTGCACCCGTGCCCTGTCCACGCGCCAGCGCGCCGCGCACGGCATCCACCCCCCATGCCGCAAACAGGACCAGCGCAGGGATTGCCACCGAGACGGCCCGGCGGATGGCCCAGGGGTGATCGTTCCCGGAAGTGCGGGTGATGATGAACAGGCCGCTGGTGAAGAACACGGCGAGCAGGACCCACGCGGTGCGACCCTTGTCCGGCCGCGCAATGGCCTGCCCGATGCCCGCGGCCGCGGCCAGCAACATCACGGGGCCGAGATAGGCATTCAGGATCGTCAGCGGCCGCGTCACCGGCACTTTGGACGGCAGCAACCAGACGAAGAACAGCGCCAGCCCCAGGCACAAGCCGGCCACTGCAGCGGCCTGCCAGCGGAGCGACAGGTGCAGCCGGCGGCCCAGCGCATCGAGCCGCGCAGGGCTCAACCAGGTGGGCAGCAGGCCAGCGACGGTCAGCCCCGCCAGGTAGAGGCCCGCCACTGCAACCGCCAGGCGGCCGTCAAACGGCACCGCGACGCCCTCGCCTACGATGGTGCCCAGCACATAGGGGTAGCTGTAACGCGCGACCATGACCAGATAGCAGGCGGCGACCAGCGCCCATGCCAGCCAGGGCACGCGCGACCTGAGCGTCCCGCGTGCGGGATGGTAGACCAGCAGCGCGGCCACGACTGCCGGCGCAATATACCAGCCATCGATCTTGGTCAGCAGCGCCGCGCCGAAGCTCAACACGGCCAGCGTCCAGGAGAAGGCCCGGCCCCGCGCATCGCCGGCATCCGCAGCCTCCGTGCGCACCCAGAAGAGCAGCGCAGCCCAGACCCACAGCCCAAAGAGCAGGTCTGCGTTGGCGTAGCGCCCGAACCAGTAGCTCGCCGGATTGAGCAACAGGCCCAGCGCCGCAGCCGGGGCGCTCCACCTGGCGCCCCAGTGCGCCGCGGCCGAGATGTGTTCCGCCAGCTCGGCCAGCACCAGCGCGAACAACAGGCTGATGAGAGGCAGCACCGCCAGCGCGCCCCCATAGCCCGCCACCCCATAGCTCGCGGCCATCAACGCGGGATAGAAGTAGACGAACTGCGGCGTAATCTCGGCCCGCTCCGCATTCCAGAAGAAGCCGGGCCACTTGTGGGGCACGAAATCCGCGAGCCAGGACGGCTGCCACGTGAGCAGGGCCTGGTCCTCCGCTCCGAGGCGGGCGAAGAACGGGTCGGGCAGCGCCAGCCGGCCTGCGGTGGCAATCTGCGCGGCCGTGTTGACGTAGATGCCCGGATCACGGCCGCCGACCACCAGCTCAAACGGACGGGTGTACAGGAGCAGCCAGAGCAGCAGAAGGAGCCATAACCACCGGGGCAGCGGCGCGGCAGCCTGCCAGCTGCGGATGGCGCTGCGCCAATGGCCCGTCCGCCGCGCGTGCACCAGCCCCAGGCCAAGTGCGGCTGCCCACAGGCCGTAGAAGCCGGCGGGAGAGAACCGCCCGGCCAGCGCGAGGGCCAGCGCGAGGAACCCGATCAGCAAGCCGGCCAGGAGCCCTGCGGTCACGAGGATGCCCGTGCGCCGGGCGAACGTCCCCGCGCGGCTTCCCAGGCTCAGCCACAGCAGCGCGGCCGTGAGGCCATAGAACACCAGATTGAAGGCCAGCCCCGGCAGGTTAGGGAAGGTCTGCCGGGCCAGGGCCGGAAGGCCCTGACACGCTATCTCACCGCAGAGCGGCCACACGTCGGTCATAGGCCGTCACTTCAGTCCCGGAAGGCCCAGCGGTGCTCGATGCGTGCCACCCCGACGTCGCGCTTGAGGGAGCCGACCGTCAGTCGCGCGCAGCTGCGGCGGTAGTCGTGGTCGCCGCCCGTCGCCTTCTGGAGGGCGAGATCCAAGGTGTAGGTGCCCGGCAGCAGGGTCAGCGCAGGAATCGTGACGACGACTGTGCCATGCGTGTGGCCCGGCGCGCACATGTGCTCAGCCGGAATGGATTCGATCTCGGTGTTGGTGCCGAAAGACCAGATGCCGTCGTGCCGGATGAACGCGAAGCCGACAATCGGCGTCTCGCTGATCGGCCGCTGCACCGTGTAATCGGCCTCGATGGTCAGGGGGTCGCCGGTGTAGCAGAATTCACTGGGCTGGCCGGCGCCGTCGAGCAGGCGCACCTTGTCGAACTGCACCGCGCCATCGCCCCAGCGATCCGGGTCGTTCGACGGAGCCGCGGCGGTCGCGGCGGCTTTGCCTGCCGCGTCCTTGCCCGGCCGTGACTTATCCGGCGGGCCTGCTTCAGCAGCCTTGGCCCGGCGGTCCTGCTCCGCAAACCGCTCCTGTTCCTTCTTGTAGACGCTGCGCATGTAGTGCGCGATGACATCCGAGGTCGCGCCGTCTGACTGAATCCGCCCGTCATCGAGCCAGATGGTGCGGCGGCACATGTCGCGCACCAGCTCCACGCTGTGGGAGACCAGGATGAGCGTGCCGCCCCGCCGCCGGAAGTCGTGAAACACGAGCACGCACTTGTGCTGGAAGTCCTCATCGCCCACCGCGAGCACTTCGTCCACCAGCATGATGTCCGGCTTGACGAAGGCTGCGATGGAGAAGCCGAGCCGGACGCGCATGCCCGACGAGTAGAGCTTGACCGGCACGTCGATGAACTCACCGATGCTCGCGAACTCGATAATCTGGTCGATGTAGCCGTTGATTTCGTGGCGGCCGAGTCCCAGGATGGAGCCGTTGAGGTAGATGTTCTCCCGGCCGGTCAGGTCCGGGTGAAAGCCGGCGCCCAGTTCGAGGAGCGCGGCAATCCGGCCGTGGACCTCGATCGTGCCGTGGGTCGGTTCGAGGATGCCCGCAATCAGCTTGAGCAGCGTGCTCTTGCCGGAGCCATTCTCGCCCAGGATGCCCACGCTCTCCCCGCGCTGGATGGCAAAGTTGATATCCTGCAGCGGCCAGAACCAGTCCGTCTCCTTGCGATGGACAAAGGGGAGGCGGCTGAACGGACGGCGCAACAGGCTGATGACGCTGCGGTCGGTCTCGGGATTCAGCTTGAACCGCTTGGAGACCTGCTCCAGGTTGACGACGGGCGCGTCCGGCTGCCAGATGTCGTTGCTCACGCTACACCTCTTCGCCGAAGCGGTGGCTGTAGCGGATCGAGAACCAGTAGCCGAACACCAACACTGCCACCGCCGTCACCGTGGTGCGCAGGATGAAGTCGAAGTCCGTGCGATAGCCCCAGTACATCAGGTCACGATATGCGCTGATGAGCGAGGCCATCGGGTTGGCAACGTACATGATGCGGTGCAGGTCCAGGTCGATGCCCAGCAGGACATAGCTGCGCGGGAGGATCTCGATGGGATAGAAGACGGGCGTCAGGAAGAACCACGCCAGCATGACGACATCGAGAATCATGAGCGTATCGCGATAGAAGACATTCAGCGTGCTGAGAATAAAGGCCATGCCCAGGACGAAACAGGTCTGGATGAGAATCACGATGGGCAGCATCCAGATGTAGGGGCTCAGCTGGGTGCGGAAGACGGCAATTGCGGCAAACAGCACGACCAGCGCCAGCAGGAAGTTGATCAGGTTGGCGAAGGTGCTGGCAATCGCCAGCACTTCGCGCGGAAAATACACCTTCTTGACCAGCTCGCCGTTGGCGACGACGCTGTTGGTGCCCGACATGATGCCCGAGCTGAAGAAGTTCCAGGGCAGCAGGCCGCACAGCACGAAGATGGGGAAGTTCCTGATGGCGTTGTTGGGCATCATGATGGTGAACACGACGGTGAACACCAGCATCATGCCCAATGGATTGAGCAGGCTCCAGAAGAACCCGAGGACGCTGCTCTTATAGCGCGCCTTCAGCTCGCGCAGGGTCAGGTTGAAAATCAGCTCGCGGTAGCGCAGCAGCTCACGCAGATGCGCTACCAGCGAGCGGCGGTGTCCGAAGCGGACGGCCGGTTGTTGTGGTGCCGAAGCCAAGACAATGCCTCTTCCCAGAACTCCGAGTGTATGCGTTCAGGCGCGGGAGTGAGCCTCACGCTGACCCCCGCGCTTCCTTCTCACCACCAGGGAGCCCAGCCCAGTTGTTTCAGCTTGGACACCGAGTAGTCCTGGTAGCGGACACCGGTGCTGCTGATCTGGCGGGTATTGAAGTTAAACAGCGAGCCGTACTGGTTGAAATCGATCGCCGGATCATCGAGGCTGTACCACGCCCAACGCTGCACCAGGCGACATTCATCGGCTGCGTAGCCGAGCGAGCAGTCCTTGGTGTTCAGGAAGTAGTCGAAGGTCCACAGCATGAAATTCTGCACGGTCGCGGCCACATTCAGCTCAGGCACGTGCGAATAAAGCACGCCGTACTCCGACACAATCAACGGCTTATTCTGCTCGCCGCGCGCCTTCATCCAGTTGCGGAACGCGCGAATCTGCTGGTCGAAAATCTGGCGGTTGATGTGCGAGAGCGGGTCGTTCGGGTAGGACACCCCCTCGCTGGCCTGAATGCCAGGCGGGATGCTCGCGCCGAAGTCGTTCAGCTTCTCCTGCAGGATGAAGTTGTGGACGTTCCAGACATCCACCGGCATGTTCGTGCCATAGAGCGTCTTATAGGTGTCCCACACCCGGGTCAGATACTGCAGCCGCAGCGGTGTGGCCTGGATCACCCCGCCGATTGCCACACGCGCCTTCGGATCGATGCCTTTGATCAGCAGATACATATCACGGTAGGCGCGCGCATAGACCTCGGGCACCATCTCGTCCTGGCCCCCGCCCGGCCAGTCGCGGCGGTCCATCTCGTTGCCGATCAGCCAGAGGGACTGGGGATTGGCCCGGACGGCGGCTGCGATTTCGTCCCGGGTTTGCAGCGTGACGTAGTCGTATGGCTGCGCATAGGGGCACTTGGTGCGGTCATGCGCGTTGGTTGACCACAGCGGACAGGTGAGTTTCTGGTGAATGCGGATCATCTGCACGTATTCGATGAAACCGGGCCGCTGCGGCTTGACCTGGGTCGTCCAGTTCACGTACCACCCCGCCTTCAGCGAGGTAATCTGCGGATAGCGGACAATATCCGTACCCCATGAGCCAAATCCCAGCCGCCAGCTTGTAGGTGGCGGACCAAAAACCAGGGGCAGGTAGACAGGCCCGGACGCGGCGGGTGCGGCGACCGCGGCGGGTGCGGCGGCCGCGGCATCAACATCGCCCGCGCCGGTGTCAGCGCCGGCGGATACGGGCGGAAGCAGGAAAGTAAACAGCAGCAGCAGGAGTCCAACCTGGCGCAGGCGCCAGTAACGAGCTTGTTTCATATCTAGTGCCTCTTTGATCTGGATTTGACAGCCTACTCGCTACCCGGCGCCGGCTGTGAAAGAGCCTGCTGTCGGGCTGGCACGAGCAAGTAGATAGAACCGTGCGGGAGGATATTATACTCCCGCTGCAACCGGTCGATGGGATAGATGGCCGCCACGTTGTCTGCCAGGGCGACAGGACGCCCGGTTTCGGCTGCCAGAGCCTGCTCTATATCCCAACAACAAAAACGCACCCGGATATCCGGGCGCAGGCGCTCAACCTGCTGCAAGAAGAGCATCGGTGAGGCAAGCGTAGGATCAGCCAGCAAGAGCGCATCCGGCGGCGCGCTGTTCAGCGCGGATTCTGCAAAGGTGCGCGCATCATAGTAGTTCGTCTTCGGCGGCCACAGCACAAAATACCGGCTGTTAGGCCCGGGAACATAGCGTGCGTCCCGCTGTACACCCGAGCGACTGATCAGCTCAGGGGTGAGACGGTACACGCCCACCGGCACGAAGACGAGCAGGGCCAGCAGCGCCAGCCGGAGCCGATAGCGGCCGGCGCCGGTGGCCGTGTTGTGCCCGGCACGCGTCCGCTGCCACTGCTGCCAGGCGTCGATGCCGGCTGCCAGCCAGATAACCACCGGCAGGTAGCTGGGCAAATAAAAGACGTAGCGATCACCGACCTGATACGCAAAGGCAAACAGGGCGGGAACCACGTACAGCAGACCGGTAAAGACCGCCAGGGCCCGCGGCCCGCGCCGCCATCCATACACGAGGCCGGCGCCGGCCAGAAGCAGGCCCGGGCCGATGAACTGATAGCCCAGGAAGCCGGCCCACTGCAGCGTGTCGCTGAGGAGCGTAGCAGGCGAGAAGCCGGCCATCTGGCCGCTGAAGTCATAGCCGTCAAATGTAAAGAGCGCCCAGCGGCCCAGGGCCAATAGGTCGCCGCCCATGCGCTGATAGTCGGCCCACAGCACTGTGCCGTAGGGCACGAGGGCCACCAGCGCAGAGCCGGCCATCAGGGCCGCGTCCCGGCCGCGGAGACGGTCGCGGCGCAACAGCAGCAGGCAGGCCAGCGCGGGCAGGTAGAGCAACGCCAGGACGTGCACGCTGAATGCCAGGCTCCAGCCTGCGGCCATCAGGACCAGATAGCGGCGCCGGCCGCAACGCCACCACTGCAGCGCGGCCCAGGTCACCAGGGCCAGGGTGGCCAGGGTCAGGGTATACACTTCGGCCCGCACGGCATGGGCCCAGAAAGTGTGCGACACGGCGAACGCGACGGTTGCGGCCAGGCTGGCAAAGCGTGACGCATTGACCGCGCGACAGGCCAGGTAAAGCAGCCCCAGAGTCAGGGCGGCCGCAAAGGCCGATGCCAGGTTGACCCGGTAAGCCAGGTCTCCCACGGGCAGCTTTGTGAACAGGTGGGCCAGCAGCACCCACGCCGGATGGCTGCCGGCGCTGGCCTGGAACCGGCCCTGGACGGCCGCAAGTTGCAGGGTCGCATCATCGCCCCATGTGAGCGTTGGAGCGAGGGTGACAAGGTACAACAACAGGCCGGCCCACCCAATCGCAGCGGCCAACACGTAGTCCATCGCGGCCCGGTGCGCGACGCGGCCGCTACGCCGGGCAGCCTGCCATCTCAGCCTGTCGGACCAGGCAGCCGGCTTGCGAGACGGGGCGGTCGAGATTTGTGGCAGCATGGACGTCAGCGGAAGCGGGTGCGGCCGCTTTATCAACGGCGGGAGGCCGATTTGGCCGGCCAGGACGGTACGGACGCGGCAGGCACAGCGACATTGCCGGTGAGTTCGCGGTAGTTGTCGAGAATCTGCTGGCCGGCCTTCTCCCATCCGAAGCCCTGCATGGCGCGCTGGCGCAGCCGCAGGCCCATCTGCACATACATATCAGGCGCACCGGCAGGTGGGAAGAGGCTGCGATAGAGCTGCTCTGCCAGGCTGACAGGGTCGCCGCGCGTCGCATACAGGCCGTCGTAGCCCAGGTATTCGCGCGCGACAGGCGTGTCGAACGATACGGTCGGCAGCGCACAGGCCATGTAGTTGAGCAGCTTGCCCGCGCCCTCGGTCAGGCTGAGCTTGGCCGAAACGGCCACGTCGCCCAGCGCGAGGTAAACGGGCGCCTGCTGATACGGCACGCGTCCGGTAAAGGTCACATGATCCGACACGCCGAGCTGCTCGGCGCGCAGCCGGTAGATGGCCTCATTGGGAAAGCCCATCAACAGCAGGTGCGCGTCCTGGCGCCGGGCTACGATGTGCTGCAATGCTTCCAGCAGCAGGCCGGTGCCCTGATATTCAGCGAGCAGGCCCAGGTAAACGATGACACGCCGGCCCGCGGGAATGCCCAACGCCTGGCGCAGGGCCGCGAGCTCGGCCGCAGGATAACTGCTCGCAGGACGAAACACATCGGTATTGACGGCATCGGGCAGGGTGCGGACACGCGCCGGTTCACAGCCGAACTCCTCCACCAGGAGGCGCTGGGCATGGCTTGAGCTGGTGAGGACAATCGGTGCGCGGCGGTTAATCCACGTCTCAAGGCCGTTCAGCAGCCGGTAGAAATGGCTGTCGCGGCGCAAGAAGCGGTGGTCCAGCATCTCGGCCGTCATGCTGCCCTGGAAGTCAAACAGGACCGGCCGGCGGAACAGGCGACCCAGCACCAGCCCCATCAGTGCGCCCTCGTGGAGATGCGCGTGAATCACATCAAAGCGGCTGAGCGCGAGCAATTCGCTGAGCTTCAGGCCCAGCAACACGTCGAACGCGATCTTGTGACGGCTGGACCCGACCTCGTAATCCTGCCGCCAGGGAATGGGCAGGGTGCGCCGGATATCCAGGCCGTCCACCGGGCCGCCGTTGTGATAGGTTGCGATGGTGACGCTGTGCCCCAGCCGTTGCAGGATCTGCGCTTCTTCCAGGATGCGCACGTGGCATCCGTAGTCAGCGAAGAAACTGGTAGGAGCAACCATCAGGACACGGAAAGGGTGGGTCGACATCATACCCATTATAACCGCGGGCGGGTCGGGAGCCAAAACCTCTCAAGCTATTCAGCATTAAGCGAAAGGAATCTATGCGGAGGCAACTGCCGTACAACGTTGCAGTGCGGAAGGCTATCGGGTTGCGGCCCTGAAAATCTCTGAGAGGCTGTTTGAGAAGCTGCGGAGTGGAGCGGCCTCAGAATCTCCGATTGCGATAGAGCGTGGCATCCACTGTCGCCTGCATGGCCTCGACGTCCAGGTTGCCACCCAGGAAAGCGTTGAGGCGAGCGACCCAGTTTGCCGGGGCGGCCAGCATCGCGTTGTAGTCAACGTCCAAGAGGGTGAAATTCGATTGGCCGGCGAGCCATGCATGCACCTCATCGACGTGCCGCTGCAACAACAGCGTCATATCCTCGTCGCTGTCAGCCGGCGCCTGGCCACGATGCTCGAGCATCTTGCGTTGAGACTTGAGCACCTCATCAATGTGCCGGTGCATAAAAATGACGTCGTAACTGTGACTCGGCGGCAGATACATCAACAAGGCGGAGATCACCTTGACGCACTTGCCCCGAGCGCCGTCGAGCCATCCTACATCGCCCTGCGGCAGGCGCTTCACCCGCTCGAATTCATAATAGCCTTTGGGATTATCGATGTCGGGGGTTCGTATCTGATCGGTCAATGGCGTCAAGCCGCCCGCCTGCAGGACGCTCATTAACATTGAAGTGCCTGAACGAGGCAATCCGGACACGATAACGATCCTTGCCGGATTGCCAGGATTACCAGACAGAGGAACAGGCGTCGTCATGGGTTCGCTTGTCGACATCGTGCAACTACAGGACCGGGAGGATTGTCAGTGGAGTTCCACTACCAGATCCCCAAGCTCGCTTACCTTATCTGCTTCTACCCCCCAGATGATGGGCTGGTCCAACTCATTAGCCAGAACGGTGTATTTGGTCGTTTGGGTTCCGACGAGCAAGACATACTCACCGGCCGGAATATCCTGGAAAACAAAACGCCCATCGCCATCCGTCAGCACGGACGGGTCGAAGGCCTCGTCGACCACATAGACGCACTCTTCGCGCTTGTTTTCCTCGAGGACACCCGGCGGGCAGATCACGGATGGCAGGCTCAAATTCTGATTGACCATGGGCTCACCCGTGCTGAAGTCGATCAGGCGTCCGGCAACGGAACCCTTGCCCTGGCTGGATGTGGGCGCCGTCTCTGCAGCCGCATCGGGCGGGGCAAGCGGGCTTTCCAATGCTGACCCTGAACCCTCCGGGTCGACAGTCGCAATGGGCTCAGTGGGCGCGGGAGTGATTTCGACGCAGGCCGTCACGGACAAGAGCAGAATGACGACAAGAACGGCAGTTGTCAATCTATGTAAGAGCATATGCTGATTTCCTATCGCACTGAACCCTTAGCAGTCGATCAAAGCGGCGTTCAAGTGCTGAAATGTGTGCCAAAACCCCACAATACCACTATCGGGGTATTGTCTTTTGGTCTGGCTGATGTTACACTGACACCCGCAACTAGGTCAAATCAGGTGCGCAGGACCGTGCCCGGACGAAATCCTGCCAACACCAATTCCCGGCCACCTTACATAATAGGAGAAAACCATGCAACGACATCGACTCGTACTCTTGCTTGCGGCACTGTTGCTTCTGGTGCCAGTGGGTATGGTTTCAGCCGAAACCGGCTACGAGACTTCGTTTGCCACGTCGGTTACTTACCAGAATGTGAGTAGCTCACCAACGACCGTGGTCTTCCAGTTCTACAATGAGAAGACGGCTACCTCCATCGATGTGACCCGCGACCTGCCCGCCAATGCCGGCAGTTCATTGTCGGTCCTGAGCCTGTCCGGCGCCGAAGCTTTGCCGGCCGGGTTCCGCGGTTCGGCGATTCTGAGTTCTGAGCAGCTGGTAGTTGCCACCCTCGTGCAGCTTCCGCAGCCCAGCACCAGCACGGTGAAGAACCGGCCGTTGTCCAACGGCTTCGCCCAGGGCAGCCCGCAGGTATTGCTGGCCACCGTCCTTAAGAACCAATTCAACACCACCAGCAAGTTCTCGATCCAGAACGCGGCTGCCGGCAATGTCGATATCACGCTCCGGTTCTACCGCGTGGGCGAGACTGCGCCCACTGCCACGCTGACGGAAACCAACATTCCGGCCGGCGCAGCCAAGTACTACGATGCCGGCGCCATCACGGAACTGGGCGCTGCCTTCGACGGTTCGGCAGTGGTCTCCGCTGTGGCATCCGGCACGGCGACGCCAGCCGAAATTGTCGGCTCAGTGCTGGAACTGCAGACGAACAACGTCGGCGTGCGTGCCTTTGAGGGCGTGCCGAGCACCGCGGCTGCCAATACGGTCTACATGGCCACCGCGTTGTGCGGCGTGGCAGGCACCAACTCCAACTATGCCGTGCAGAACACGAGCAGCAGTGCCTCCGCTAATGTGACCGTGACCTATTCGAATGGCTCCACCCAGGCGGCAACCATCCCGGCCGGTGGCAAGACCAGCTTCAACACCTGCACGGCGGCCGGCGTATCGAGCGGTTTCTCCGGTGCGGCGCAGGTCACGAGCGTGGGCGCCCCCATCGTCGTCATCGGCAAGGTCGGTGGGAACAACCGCTACACCGCCTTCCTCGGTGAAACCAGCGGCTCTGCCAAGCTGGCGCTGCCTTACGTGCGCTGGAGCGAAACCAAGTACACGACCGGCCAATACCAGCGCGCTTCCATCGCCATCCAGAACATCGCGGGCGCGCCCGTCAACAACGTCCAGGTGCGCTACCTGAATAAGCTGGGCACCGAAGTGGGCGTCCACACGATCGCCACGATTGCCGCGGGTGCGAAGGCCAATTCCAATGCGCTCAATGCCGGCAACACGATCGAGCTGACCGAGTTCGGCAATCCGGAAGCAAACCCGGGCGGCGGCTTCGGTGGCTCTGTGATCATCGAAGGCCCGGCCGGCAGCCAGCTGATCGCCGTCGTGCGTATTGCCTCTCAGACGGCCACCGGCGTCGTCGCAGAGGACTACAACGGCATTGCGATCCAGTAAGTTATGACAAACGCCCTTGTTGCCTGAGTCAAACAAGCGGCGCAGTTCACGCCATGCCTGCCCGGTCAATGGGCAGACATGGCACAAAGAGACCTCACGCAGTCTGTCCGCTCTTGCGGATTGCTACGTGAGGTCTGTCTGTTTGCCGCCGGTTGACCGCTGATGAATCACGCCATGAACATCCTTGCACGAGTCGCACGCAGCTTGCGGCTTCTTGTCACGAATCCCTCTATCCTCCGTGCCATCCGTCATGTGCGAGCTCAAAAGCTCACCTACCTGAGTCTCCTGGCGCTGAGCGATCTCTACGACACGGTCCGGCGGCTGGAGCAGCAGAACGTGGGCGGGGCGATCGTCGAGGCAGGCGTTGCCCTCGGCGGTTCGGCCATCATCCTCGCCAAGTCAAAGCTGCCAGCCCGCTCGCTCCACCTCTATGACGTCTTCGGGATGATTCCACCGCCGTCCGAGAACGACGGGCCGGACGCGCATGCCCGCTATGCCGAAATCACAGACGGGCGTTCGGTTGGGATCAAGGGCGACAGATACTACGGCTATGAGGGCGGACTGCTCGAAAAAGTCAAGCGCAACCTGGCGCAGTTTGACATCGACCCGGAACAAGCCTCTGTGCACATCTGGCCCGGATTGTTCGAAGATACGCTCCATATCGACCAACCGGTGGCGCTGGCCCACATCGACTGCGACTGGTATGAGTCAGTGATGCTCTGCCTGGAACGCATCACGCCCCACCTGGTTCCGGGGGGTGTGCTGGTCATCGACGATTACCGGGACTGGTCGGGCTGCAAACGCGCGGTGGACGAATACTTTGCCGGCCGCGATGAGGAGTTCAGGTTTGTGATGCGAACCCGCTTGCACATCGAACGCAGGCACAATTCCGGCCAGGCTTCCGCGGGTTCTCCGTCGCTCATGGAGCGGCCCCGGAGATAGGGCGGGAACGCACCGGAGCCAACACCATCCAGTAGCCGATGAGCAGCACCCCTTCGGTGAAGACATAGACCCAAGCCACGCCCTGGATCCCCCACACGCCCACAACCAGCAGATTGATGACCACGTTGAGCACCGCAGCAAAGGCCTGCGCTCTCAACCTGCGCGTCTGCTGCCCGGTGCCGACGACCGCGGCCCCCAAGGCAAAGGTCACACAGCGTAAGCCCAGGACCAGCGCCAGGATTTGAAGCACAGGGCCGGATCCTGCGTACTGGCTGCCGAAGAGCAGGTTCACGATCCAGTTGGCCGAGAAGGCGAGGGCTCCGGCCAGGCAGATGCCCAAGGCAGTGTTCACGGCCAGAAAGAGGCGGAGTGTCCTGGTCACTGCAGTTGGCTGAAGCGCATAGATGCGGGTAAAGACGGGCACCATGACCGCGTAAGCCGCAGCCGGTATCAGGAAAAGGGTGGTGACGATCGTGGACGCAGGCCCATAGATCCCGGTCTGCTCCTTGCCCAGGAACTGGCCGATAATCGCCACATCCGCGCGCTCGTAGATCAGTGAGAAGACCTGCGAAGCAGCAAACGGCGCTGCGGCACGGAAGACGGGCAGCATTTCCGATGCAACGAAGCCGAAGCCGATGTGGTGGTGCAACAGATAGATGGCGCCGATACATCCGATGACCGACGCGCCCAGCCGCGCCCACAGAAACGCGACCACATCGCGCGAGTCCGCAAAAACCAACGCCGCGGTGGCGAGCACCAACAACACCTGAACGGACGCGATCAGCTTGAAGGAAATGGCATTTTGCAGCGTGCTCTTGAAAACACTCCACACGGTGTTGATCAGATCGTCAGACCAGACGATCAGGCCGGTGATGAGCAGTATGGAGCGCGGGAAGACCTCGGGATTGAGCTGGCCCGCCAGCAGGTTGAGCAGCGCAAACCAGAGGATGCCGAGGACCAGCTTCCAGGCGATGCCGATGCCGCTCTGTACGGCAACTGTGCGCCGGTCCTTGGCACTGCCGCCGCGCCATAGCAGCCAGCCGTCGAGCCCCCAGGAGAAAGCAACCGAGGTCAGTTTGGCCAATGAAAAGCAGGCTATGTATTGCCCGTAGCTGCTCGGCCCCACCTGCCGCGCGACCAGGACCAACGCGATCGCGCTGATCATGCGGGCAAAGGTGATGCCGGAAAGCAGCGTGGCGAAATTGGTCAGTATTTCCCTGCGCGTCGGCAGTTGATTAAGGGCCATGTCAATCGAGATATCCGAGTGCCCTAAGCCTCGCTGCAACCTCAGGCGCCACCTCCGGCGTGGCAGTGCCCACCGGCGCCAGCCCCACTGTCGACTGCCATTCCCGCATCAGGTTCTGCAACTCGGCCAGCACTTGCGGTTCAGCGGCTGCCCGGTTTGCAGCCTCGGCCGGATCGTTCACAAGATCATAGAGCTCCAAGGCACCATCCGAGCCGGTGATGAGCTTGTGCTGCTCCGTGCGCACGGAGGTCAGACTGCGCATGAATGGCGCAAAGTCGTCCGGCTGCAACGAGTATCGGGCAAGCAGGTCCCCGTGTGGCGTGCGCGGCCGTCCATACTCAGCCACCACATAGGGCCGTATACTTCCCGTGTCCAGCAGGTTCCTCGCATGATCCGGCAGAGGTGCACCTGCGGCGGCCAGTACCGTGCCGAATATGTCATTGGTCTGCACCAGGCCCCGAACCTCCCCTCCGCGTTCGACGCCGGGTCCATGCAGGACCAGGGGCACATGAATCAAGGGGTCGTGCAGAGAATAGAGATGATTGAGCAGGCCATGCTCGCCCAGGCTCTCGCCATGATCGGCCACAACGACGACCAGCGTATCCTGATCGCGGCCCGTCTGTTTGAGCCATTGCAATAGTTTGCCCATGGCGTGATCCTGATAGGCCACTTCAGCAGCATAGAGCTGGCTCCACACCCGTAACTCTTCCAAAGTGAGCGTCTCCACCCCCGTAATGTGCCGGTAGCAGAGCCGCACTTGGTCTGAGGCCAGCAGCTTCTGCGCGAGCGGCCAGTTATCGGTGAAACGTCGCGCCCACTGGACAGGCGGCCTGTATTCGAGA
The DNA here is from genome assembly GCA_964614645.1 of uncultured Anaerolineales bacterium. GTDB lineage: Bacteria > Chloroflexota > Anaerolineae > CG2-30-64-16 > CG2-30-64-16 > MWBF01. The sequence continues at coordinate 7,737 of CAZTMA010000002.1, read as the reverse complement.
TGCGCCTCCATGTAGTGAACCAGGGCGAACCAAGGGCCGGCCTGGGCCGAAATCCAGCGCTGCACCGGCTGGAGGGTCCGGCGGGCGCCGGAATCGGAGTCATTGAGCAGCTTGATCCGGCGGCTGGCCAGGTTCACTGCGTTCTTCAGCCAGTTGCCGCGCATGGCCCCTTTGGCTGCGCTGATGACCAGGTTCTGTCCCGGATAAGCCTGGGTGAGGCTGACTTCGTTGAGGTCGGTCTCAGTTTGAAGCAGCTGCCACTGTTTGTGAAAGGTATCGAACCCCTGCAGCAGGCCAAACCCCGAGCTCCACCAGCTATTCTTGCTGATGGCAAAAGTGGCGTAGCCAGACTCCTTCAGCCGGGTGGCCAGTGTTTCATGCGCGGGGGCCAGGGTACGCTCCGCCTCGATCTCAGTTTGCGCCGGATAGAGACCCGTCAGGATGGAGGATACCGCCGGCAAGGTCCACGGGGCACACGAAAACGCGTGCCGGAAGATTGTCCCCGCTGCTGCAAGCTCATCCAATGCAGGAGTCACCGTACGCACGGGATTGTAGCAGGAACAATGATCCACCCGGGTAGCATCCAGAACGATCAGCAGAATATTCAACCGCTTCATTTTTGCATATCCATCTTGAAAGAAGTAAAGGTTCTCAGAGAACTGACATCAGTTGCCGGTAGATAGCCTCATGCTGGCGCGCGACCCCATTGATATCGAAGTGCGCCAACACGAATGCTCGTGCTTGCGTTGCCATCGCCCGGGAGGATTCCGGGAGTGCGGCCTGCGCCAGGATGGCATCGGCCAGCTGCACCGGATCTCCCGGCTCAACCAATACACCCGTAACGCCATCCCGGACCAGTTCTACGGTGCCGGACACCCGGGTCGCGATGACGGGCACCTGGGCTGCCATTGCCTCGAGAATCACAGTCGGCAGCCCCTCCCACAACGACGAAGAGACGAAAAGATCCAGGGCAGCCAGAATCTCTTCGACATTCCGGCGTATGCCGGCAAACCGAACGCGATCGCTGATCCCCAGCTGCTGCGCTTGCTCGCGCAGGGAGTCCGCCAGCTCGCCCCCACCGACGATCAGGAAATAGATGTCAGGGCGATGTGCCAGCACGGTCCTGGCCGCCTGGAGCAAGACATCAAGTCCCTTTTGCGGGACCAGCCGGCCGACCGTACCGACAACGCAGGCATCCAGGGGGATCTCGAGGTTGCGGCGCGACACCGCTCGATCCACATCTTCGATGTGCGCAAAGCGGCCGAAGTCCAGGGCATTGTGGGCGACGATACCCCTGCGCCGGAGCAGACGTGCCAGCGGGCGATGATCCAGATTGTCGACCACCTTCCGAGAAACACCCAGTTCGGCGTCAAAGCTCAGGGGGTAGAGGCCATTCGTGAATACGATACGCCGCCACGGACGCCTGGCCCATTCCCGCTCGTTGTGCGCGGTGCGCACGACATAGCGCGCGCCCAGCCGGTGGCGCAGGAGCAACGCTGCGATGTCACCGAAGTCACACTGGCTGTGGATGATATCAACCGGCGCGGGCACGGCACGCGAGATGGTTCCTATGGCAGCGATGAAGTTGCGCAACGGCTGCCGGTCATCTTTGGCCGGCCCCACAACGGTAGGAATGCCTTCTTCGGTCAGCAGACGCTGCCAGGACGCTTCCAGCCCCGGTTCCCAGTTCCACAAAGCGGCCACGAGCGGCTGAACCTGCGTGCGGTCCAAAGCCCGGGCCAACGCGACGCCGAAGCGTTCAGCACCGCCCACCGGCCCTCCGATGGCAATGCTGTTGACAATCTGCAACACGCGCGGCGGCCGCATCATCGCGTGATGGCCTCGAAATCGGCGCGGATCCAGGTGCAGGCCTGGCGTGCCCGGCATTGGATCTCAGGCAGCACCAGCCGGATGTGCTCTCGCACCGGGGCGCGCTCCTCCCACAGCCGGACGAGCATTTCGCTCAGCCTGTCAGGCGTCACCTGGCCGATCTCGATCACCCAATCCTCCAGGCCGAGCATGCTCATGATGCCACGCGTCTTATACTGGTAAGCGATCGCCAGCACCGGCGTCCCCATCGTCAGAGCAAAGATATTGGAATGTAATCGTGTGCCCAGGAAGATATCCATCTGGCCATAGGCAGCCCGGAGCTGCGCAGGGGTGGGCTCGCCATCCAGTGCCACGACCGGCAATCCTTCGCTGCGCAGTTGGTGAGCGATGCGCTGCGCAGGCGGCCGGTCATCTTCAGCCACGCTGGGTCCACGCACCTGAGGGAAGAGGATGGCCGTGCCGCCCTGCGCCCGGAGGAGGGTGCGCAACCCCGCCGCGACAGACGCTTCGTATACCTCGGGCCGGGCACGATGCGGGTCATGGCCGTGCCAGTTGATCACCGTCACACCGACCAGGGGGCGGGACAAAGCAGCCAGTCCGGCCTGCGCCTGGTCGAGCAAGGTCAGATCGCCATCGTCGCGATACAGGAAGGCGATATCAGGCACTACGTGACAGCGCGGATGCCGCAACCCGATGGCCTCCAGCGCTGCACGGGAGACCTCATCGCGCAGCAGCACGATCCGCACATGCTCCAGCAACCAGCGCATCGTACGCTGCTCGCGCCGCCGCCGCAACGGGCCGATGGTCTGGGGCATCATATATAAAGGTTTGCCCACCAGCCAGCCGTAGAGCAGGGACAGCACCGCCAGGAAGAAGGGCAGGCCGATCCCAGAACCGCTGAAAAAGAAGTTGCCCGGACAGCTCAGCACCAGGTCGGCGTTCCGGTAGGCGCAGAGAAGAGCACGCTGCGGGCGGGTCAGCAATAAGGGTGGCGTCCACCCAAGCCAGCGGTAGAGCAGTGCGGCCGCAATGGCTTGCAGGAGCAGCCAAGGTGCGGCCGGCAGCGCAGGCTTGCGCCAACTGCCGTCGTCACCCTGGAACCAATAAGTGAACGATCCCACGACATTGACGCGCGGGTGTGGCAACCAACTGCGGGGATCGTTCATCGCAACAGTGATATCGCAGTCCTGGAAGTTGGCGCGCAGTTCTGCCAGCGTCGCAGAAAGCAGGACCTGGTCGCCGGCATTACGCCCTGAATGGACGTTCGTTACCAGGATGTTCATGGCTGTGCAACAACTCCACGTAAAGATCGGCATATTGATGGGCCACTGCTTCGATCGAGAAGCGCTCCCTGACCATGCGATAGGCCTCGCCGGCCAGATGCCGCATGTACTCCGGCCTCGCCAGCGCGGCGGTGATGGCAGATGCCAGTTCGGATGGATTCGCGGCAGGAACCAGCAGGCCGGTTTCGCCATCGGTGACCAGTTCCTCGTTGCCCGGTACGCGCGATGCCACGACGGGAACCTGCGCGGCCATGCTCTCAAGTATGACCGTGGGCAGACCTTCGACCAACGAGGTCGATACGAACAGGTCGATGGTCGCGAGAATCTCCTCGATGTCCGAGCGCGCGCCGGCAAAATGTACCCGTTCCGCCACGCCCAGGGCCTGGGCCTGCGCACGCAGGTGGTCCGCCTCCACGCCGTCACCGACAATCAGGAAGGAGACATCCGGCTGCTGGGCCAGCACTGCCGGGGCTGCGGAGATCAGATACTCAAACCCCTTGGTCGCTGCCAGCCGGCCGACTGTGCCGATCACGGGGCTGGTGGCCGGCAGGCCCAGTTCGAGCCGTTTCTTCACCCGATCGACCTGCAAGTTGTCGAACCGTCGAAAATTGATGGCGTTAGGGATGTAGCGGGCTTGCTGCCGGCGCAACTGCGCCAACGGGCGCGCGTTCAGGTTGTGTGTGGCCTGTTGAGAGACGGCCGCTTCCTGGTCGAACGCGAGCGGGTAGGGCACGTTCGAGAAGAAACGCCCGTAGACGGGCCGCTTGGGCCACTCGAGCGCGTTGTGTACCGTCCGCATGATGTGTTTGGCGCGGAGCGGACGTCGAAGGTAGATGGCGGCAAGATCCGTGAATTCACCATGGCTGTGCAGGATGTCGGCGGAAAAGTCCCCCCGCGCCTGAAGTGCCCGGAGGCTGCGCACACAACTTCGATAGGGGGCCGCTTCGTCCCACGCGGCTGCGATGATGTTGGGCACCCCCTCTGCGGTCAGTTGCTCGCTCCATTTTTGCTCAAAGCCGGTGTGATAGTCCCAGATAGCGGCTATCATCGGCTCAATCGCCGCGCGGTCGAGCGCGCGTGCCAGCTCGATGACGAAGCGCCCGGCCCCGCCCAAAGGCCCCTCGACCGATAACCCTGAGACGATTTGCAGCACCCGTACGCGTTTCATTCTGATGGCCCTTACTACGCCTGCCAAAACCATTCGCTCAGGGGCGAGGTGACCTCGCCCCTACAACGATTGTCAGGCGTCCTTAGCTGCTGCGCCGGTCAGAGCCATGGCGTAAAATTCGACCAGCTTCCGGGCCACAGCCGCCCAGCTCAATTCACGACGCACACGTTCCCGTCCATTCCCGCCCAGCCTGGCCCGCAGCGCGCCGTCCTTCACCAGCGCAGAGACGGCAGCGGCCAGTGCCGGCACATCGCCTTCGGCCACCAGGAGACCATGGGTGTTGTCCAGCACGGCAAGCTCAATCCCACCGACGCGGCTGGCAACGACCGGCTTGCCGGCAGCCATCGCTTCGAGGATCGTTGTCGGCAGCCCATCTACATTCCCCTGCTCATCATGAACGGAGGGTGCGACGAAGATGTCGGCGGCGGCGAACAGCGCGGGCACCTGAACCCAGGGAATACTGCCGAGAAAGCGAATGTGGTTGGCCACGCCCAGCTGTCCGGCAAGCTGTTCCAGCCGGGTCCGCTCCGGGCCGCTGCCGGCGATCCAGCAGACAGCGTTCGGGGCCTCCCGCACGATGAGCGGCAGCGCGGTGACGAGAGATGCAAGGCCTTTCTTGCCGACCAGACGGCCCAGGCTCAGGATGATGACCTGGCCGGGCTGCACGCCATGCTCGCTGCGGACACGATCGCGCTCGGGTGAGGCCGCATCGAATACATCCGGATCGGCGCCCCATGGCAAGAGGTGTAACCGGGCCGGGTCTGCACCCAAGGCCCGTGCACCGTCATAGAGCTCAGGGCTGCACGCGGTCACCGCCGCAGCGCGTGCAAACGTCCAGCCGGCCGCAGCGCCGAGGAGACGATGCTTCCGCGCAAAAAAGACATCCGAGCCGTGCAGGCTGATAACGAGCGGCCGGTGGATCCACGAAGCCACAAGGGCAGCGACCGCTCCGTTTGGCACGACCCAATGGGCGTGAATGACATCATATTGCATGCGCCGGTGCCGGCTGACGAGCTGCGCGGCCTCTGCCAGGGCAAAGCCCGGCGCCAGGCCGTAGGCCAGGCCGCGCAGTTTTTGGTCGCTCTCCATCGCCTCGGCATAACCCATGATCGCTAACCGCGACGGCCAGACGTAGCGAAAGGGGAATACGCGCGCCTTGCCCGGAGACAGGCTGAGATCGGCACGGTGCGGGATGATGACATCCACGACATGGCCCAAGTCGACCAGGGCTTCGGCCATGGAACGGATAAAGCGTGCGGAACCATCGGCTGCATTGCGAGGATATGAAGAAGCAACAAAACAGATCTTCATGTGATGTTCGTGCGGTCGTCACTCGCTTGTCGCCGCGTCCGGTACAGCGTCTCCTCCAGCATCCGCCGGTTCATGCTGATCGAGTCCGCCAACAGTCCGATCAGGCAGACCTGGAAGCCGACGATGCTGAGCACGGCCGCGAGGATGAGCGACTGGATGTGGCCGGCGCCGCTGCCGCCGATGAAGTACACCAGGAAGCGCAGTCCCAGCGCCAGCCCGCCCGCGATGAGCAACGCGCCCGCCCGCATGAAGACGCGCAGGGGCCGGTACATGGTGTAGAACCGCAGGATGGTAATGGCCTGCAGCATGAGGAAGGAGGGGACGCTGCGAATCAGCCGTGATTTGCGGGTCTGCGGGTTGGTGCGGACGGGCACGAACAGGACTGTCATGCGCCGCGCGCCCGCCTGGATGAGCGTCTCCAGCGTGTAGGTGTACTCGCTGAGGATGTTCAGATGGAGCGCGGCCTCCCGGCTGAAGGCGCGGAAGCCGCTGGTGGCATCCGGGATGCGGATGCCCGCGGCGCGCTGCACCACCCAACTGCCGAACCGCTGCAGGAGACGCTTGACGGGGGAGAACTGCTCCAATGCCGCCACCCCGCGGTCGCCCACGACGATGTCGGCCTCGCGACTCACGATCGGCGCGACCAGCCGCGCGATATCCTCCCCGCAGTACTGGTTGTCCGCATCCGTGTTGACGATGACATCCGCGCCGGCCGCGACAGCCGTCTCCAGCCCGGTCTGGAACGCGACGGCCAGCCCGCGGTTGCCCGTGTGGCTGACGATGTGGTGGATGCCCAGGCTCCGGGCCACCTCGACGGTCCTGTCCCGGCTGCCGTCGTCGACGACCAGGTACTCGATCACGTCGATTCCCGGCAGCGTGCGCGGCAAGTCCGCCACGGTCAGAGGCAGGGTCGCTTCCTCGTTGTAACAGGGAATCTGGATGATGAGCTTCACGGTGGCTTTCTAACCTGGGCCGCTCATGGTACGCGCGCTGCAGGCGGCCGTTCGATTATAGCACAGGCCCTGCCGATGGTAGAATGCCGGGCCATGAAGACAGCTCCACAGCCCTTTCTGATGCGCGTCCGGGGCGGGCCGGACGTGCCTGCGCTCGCGCTCGAATCGACCGTCATCTCCCACGGACTGCCCTATCCGCAGAATATCGAGACCGCGCTGCGGCTGGAGGATATCGCGCGGGAGGCCGGCGCGCAGCCTGCGACCGTCGGCATCCTCGGCGGGCAGGTCGTGGTCGGGCTGGACCGCAGCGAGATCGAGCACCTGGCGACTGCGGCCGATGTGCGCAAGGTCAGCCGCCGCGACCTGCCGGTCGTACACGCGCGCCGGCTGGACGGCGCGACGACGGTGGCCACGACTGCCTGGGCCGCGCACCGCGCGGGCATCCGCGTCTTTGCGACCGGCGGCATCGGCGGCGTGCACCGCACCGGCGGCGTGCACCGCACCGGAGGCTTGCGACAGGAAGCGGGCAGCTGGCTATCGGCAGACGTGTCGGCGGACCTGCCGGAGCTGGCGCAGACGCCCATCGTCGTCGTGTGCGCGGGCGCGAAGGCGATCCTGGATCTGCCCGCGACGCTCGAATGGCTGGAGACCTACGGGGTGACGGTGGTGGGCTACGGCACGGACCATTTCCCGGCGTTTTACAACCGGGACAGCGGCCTGCCGGTCGACGTGCGGGCGGACACGCCGGAAGAGGTCGCGGCCCTCTACCGCAGCCAGCGCGAGCTAGGGCTGCCCGCGGGCCTGCTGGTTACGGTGCCGGTCCCGGCGGAGGCCGAACTGCCGGCGGATGAGATGGAAGCGGCGATTGCCCGGGCGCTGCACGAGGCCCAGGCCGAGGGAATCCGGAGCAAGGCCCTGACGCCGTTCCTGCTGGCGCGCATCAGCGAGCTGACCGGCGCGGCGAGCCTGGCGGCGAACCTGGCGCTGCTGGAGAACAACGTGCGCGTGGGCGCGGAGATTGCGGTGGCGGTGGCTGGAAGCGGCCATCGCGAATAAGCGAATGGCGCTGCGGCGCTGAGAACGAATACGCGAATAGTGTGCGTCGTGGCGGGAATATTCGCGTATTCGTGCGTGATCCGTGTACGCCCTGCAAAAAGGTCAGGAGAAAGTCGCGCGGAATGGGGTACCGTGG
>CAZTMA010000001.1:84445-125303 GCA_964614645.1 uncultured Anaerolineales bacterium | reverse complement strand
ACTACGTGGATACCGCATACGGCTATCACCGCTCGCAGAGCGAGCCGTTTGTCGGCCGCGCACTGCAGGACGGCTACCGGCAGCGGGTGAAGGTCGCGACCAAGCTGCCGCACTGGAAGGTCGAGAAGCCGGAAGACTTCGATGCGCTGCTCGACGAGCAGACCGAACGCCTGCAAGGTCCGCCCGACTTCTACCTGATCCACGCGCTGGGCGCGGAAAGCTGGGCCAAGGTGCGCGACTTCGGCGTGCTGGCCTGGGCTGAACGCGCGATGGCAGCGGGCCGCTTCCAGCATCTCGGCTTCTCGTTCCACGACAGCCTGGACGCCTTCAAGGAAATCGTGGACGCCTACGACAACTGGACGCTGGCGCAGATCCAGTACAACATCATGGACGTGAACCTCCAGGCGGGCACCGCGGGGCTGCACTATGCCGCGGACAAGGGACTGGCGGTCGTTGTCATGGAGCCGCTGCGCGGCGGGCTGCTGGCGAACAAGCCGCCGCAGCCGGTGCAGGCGCTCTGGGATACGGCAGGGACCGACCGCACCCCCGCGGACTGGGCCCTGCAATGGGTCTGGAACCAGCCGGAGGTCAGCCTGCTGCTCAGCGGCATGAGCACGTTCCAGCAGGTCGCGGAAAACCTCGCCAGCGCGGGCCGCAGCGGCCCCGGCACGATGACGCCGGAGGAACTCGCACTGGTAGACCGGGTACGCGAACAATACGACGCGCTGTCGGCCATACCGTGCACTAACTGCAAATACTGCCAGCCGTGCCCGAACGATGTCGCGATCCCGCGCATCTTCGAGCTATACAACCAGGCTGTCATGTTCAACGCACGCGACCCGATGCGCTTCGCATACACCCACTGGGTGCGCGAGGAAGAACGCGCCGATAACTGCATCGAATGCGGCGAGTGCGAGACCAAGTGCCCGCAGGAGATCGACATCATCGACTGGCTGAAGCAGGTCCACACCTACTTCACGGCGCAGCAAGCTTAAGAAGCCGTTTGCAGAGAGGAGTCCGCATTCTCAAATGCGGACAGACCCGCTCCACGGCTCTTCAAACCGCTTCTGAGCACAACATCCTGTAGAAACCGGGTTTCCTGGCGAGGCGACTATTCGCACCAGGGCCCGGTTTCGCGCGTTACATGAAAGAGCCGTTCAGATGACCTTGCTTCAGTGGCTCGCAACCGCGGTGGTCTTTGTAACGCTGGTGGGCGTGGCGGTGGGCCGCTACCCGTGGCTCCACATGAATCGCGCGACGATCGCGCTCGTCGGCGCGACTGCGCTCCTCGCGCTCGGCGCCATCCCGTTGGAGGATGCCTACGCCGCGCTCGATATGAACACGCTCGTGCTGCTTTTCGCCATGATGGTACTCAACGTCAACCTGCGGCTGGCAGGCTTCTTCCGGCTGGTCGCCAGCGAGGTCATCCGGCTGGCGCACACCCCCCGCCAACTCCTTGCGCTGATCGTCGTTGTGTCGGGCGTACTGTCCGCCCTGTTCCTCAACGACACCATCGTCCTCATGTTCACCCCGCTCGTGCTCGATATCGTGCTGGCCCTGGACCGTAACCCGATCCCCTACCTGATCGGCCTGGTGACCGCAGCGAACATCGGCTCGGCTGCGACGATCGTCGGGAACCCGCAGAACATGATCATCGGCGTCAATTCGGGCCTGAGTTTCACCGCCTTCACGGGCCGGCTCGCGCCGGTGTCCATCGCGGGACTGGCAATCGCCTGGCTGGTGGTCGTGCTCGTGTACCGGGCGGAGTTCGCCCGGCCCCTGGCGCAGAACATCGGCCTGCCGCGCGAGGCCATCTACCGGCCACTGCTGCACAAGGGCATGTTGGCAACCGCGGTGATGCTCGTTGCGTTCATTGCCGGCGCGCCGATTCCGCTGGCTGCGCTGGTCGCGGCATCGCTGCTGCTCATCACGCGGCGCATCAAGCCGCAGCGGGTGTTCAACGAGGTGGACTTCACGCTGCTGGTGTTCTTCGGCGGCCTGTTCATCGTCACCGGCGCCATCGAGCACAGCGGGTTGAGCGAGAAGCTCTTCGCGGTGGGGCGTCCGCTCGCGACGCAGGGCGTGGCGTCCCTGTCGATTGTCGCCGCGATCCTGAGCAACCTGGTCTCCAACGTGCCGGCCGTCCTGCTGTTCCGGCCCCTCGTGCCCCAGTTGCCAGACCCGCAGCAGGCCTGGCTGACGTTGGCGATGGCCACGACGTTCGCGGGCAACCTGACGCTGCTCGGCTCGGTCGCCAACCTCATCGTCGCCGAGGTCGCGCAGGGGCGCGGCGTGGAGCTGTCTTTCCGCGAGTATCTGAAGGCGGGCGTGCCCATTACGCTGGTCAGCCTGCTCCTGGGGATATTGTGGTTGAGTTGGACAGGGTAGCAGCAAGCCGCCGGAGACTGACGCTCAAACCGCGCTGTCCAGCAGGCGGCGATAGACGGTCAGCGGATCACCCTCGAAGGGCGTGTGGTGCAGCAGCACTGCACGCTCTTCGTCTATGTCGATCTCGCCGGTCGCCAGGTCGCTGACCTGCCGGCCGTCGGGCAGGACGCAGGTTGGGCTGCCGTTCACCTTCAGGTCATGCCAGCCGCGGCGACTGTCGGCGATCACCGTCCCCTTGTAGCGGCCGCCGTCCCAATCTGCCTCGAACCTCTGCAGGTCCAGCGGCGCCTCGGCCGCGACCTCCTGCGCAATCGCCAGCAGTTCACCCCGCAAGGCGATATTGCGGCTCTCCGCGAAGAAGGCGTGCCGCAGCGCCCAACTCATTGCCATGCCCGCGTCCGCACCCTGTGCTTGCGCACAGGCCAGCGCCTCAAACGCGGGCCACATCGTGACCGGCCACTCCCAGGCTGCGCGGCCCCACCTGTGCACGGGCAGTCCCGGTTCCATCTGCCTAAACAGGTCGAGTTCCAACTCGATGACGGGCCGGCTCGGCCCGCGACCGTTGATGTACTCCAGGGAGAGTGCGCGCCAGGCAATCTCCACTCGGCCCGCGTACTCGGGCCACAACCTGCGCAGCCGGTAGACCGCCAGATAGGCAAAGGGACATTCGATGCTGGAATAAATCTCTATCATGCGGCTATAATACTGCCAGACGATCCGAGCATCCGTAAGATGTATTGCTTGTAGGAGCAAACATGCATACGACCACCTTGATACGCAACGGCACGTTGATCCTGCCCGACGGCGAACGGCAGGGCGATATCCTGCTGGCCGGAGAGCGCATCGCAGCCATCGGCCCGGCCCTGGCATCCGACGACGCCTACGCGGTCATCGATGCGGAGGGCTGCATCGTGCTGCCCGGGCTGGTGGACCCGCACACGCACATCCAGCTCGACACGGGCCTGTATCGCACGCCGGATGACTGGGAAATCGGCACGCGCACCGCAGTCTGCGGCGGCGTGACCACGGTCATCGATTTCGCGACCCAGTTCCCCGGCCAGGACATGCACGCGGCGCTGGCCGCACGGCAGACGGAGATCGGCGAGCACGCACAGATCGACTACGGCCTGCACATGATGCTGACCGAGCTGCCCGAAGATGAGACTATCCTGGATCGCTGGATGACGGACCTTCTGGCCGCGGGCATCAACTCGGTCAAGGTCTATACCACCTATCGGCCCAACTACTATCAGGACGATGCGGCGCTGCTGCGCGCCCTGGCCGCCGCGGCCCGGCACGATGTCATCGTGATGGTGCACTGCGAGAACGACGCGCTCGTCGACGCGGCGACCCGCTCGCTCGTGGCCGCGGGCAAAACCGGGCTGGCCTATCATGGACAGGCGCGGCCAGCGCTGGCCGAGGTCGAGGCCGCGCACCGGGCGCTCTTCCTCGCGCGCGCGGCCGGCGACCCGCAGTTGTATGTCGTCCACTGCTCCGCGGGCGGCACGGTGGACGAGGTGACACGCGCCGCCGCGCAGGGCCAGCGCGCCATCGCAGAGACGACGGTGCAGTATCTCACGCTGGACGAGACCGTCTACAGCGGAGAACACCCGGAGTGGGGCATCATGCAGCCGCCCCTGCGCGCGGCCGCCGATCGCGAACGGCTCTGGGCGCAGCTCATGGCCGGCGAAATCACGACCATCGGCACCGACCACTGCGACTACACGATCGGGCAGAAGCGCGAGCACACGGAGTTCACGAAGACCCCCGGCGGCATCCCCGGGCTGGAGACGCTGCTGCCGCTGCTCGCGACGCACGGGGTGGCCGCGGGGCGGCTCACCTGGTCGCGGCTGGCCGCACTGACCAGCACGAACCCGGCCCGCATCTTTGGGCTGGCAACGAAGGGCAAGCTGGCCGTCGGGCTGGACGCGGATGTGGTCATCTACGACACGCGGCCGGAGACGACGATCCGCGCCGAACGGCTGCACAACCTCGCCGGCTACACCCCCTACCAGGGCTGGCGCGTCCAGGGTGCGGTGCGCGATGTGTTCGTGCGGGGTCGCGGCCTCGTGCGCGAGGGGAAGTTCATCCCTGCGCCGGGCTCGGGGCGATTCATACGCGCGGACGAGGCCGACGCTGTGGTATAATGGCGGACTAAAGGGCTCAGGAGGATGCTGCAATGGAGCTGAACAACCTCGTGCGGGTGGCGCGTGGCGCCGCGCCGGCAGACCTCGTGCTGCGCAACGCCCGGCTGGTCAATGTGTATTCCGGTGAGGTTTACACGACCGATGTCGCCGTGTGCAGCGCACGTATCGCAGGCATCGGGCCAGGCTACCAGGGCAAAGAGGAAATCGACCTGAAGGGCAGCTACCTCGCGCCCGGCCTGATTGATGCTCACGTCCACATCGAGAGCGCTATGGTCAGCGTACGCCAGTTCGCCGCCGCAGTCGTCCCGCGCGGCGTCACCGCAGTTGTCGCAGATCCCCACGAAATCACCAATGTCCTCGGCCTGGATGGCATCCGCTATATGTTCGACCAGGCCAAATACGGCCGGCTAAGCATGTACATCATGGTGCCCTCGTGCGTCCCCGCGACCCACATGGCAAGTGCAGGCGCATACCTGGAAGCGAAAGACATTGCGTCGCTGCAGGGCGACCCGTGGGTGCTCGGCCTGGGCGAGATGATGAACTACTACGGCGTCGTCAACGAAGACCAGGGCGTCATGGACAAGCTCGAGGCGTTTAAGACGCGCGTCCTGGACGGCCACGCGCCCGGCCTGACCGGGCCAAGCCTCAGCGCCTACGTCGCAGCTGGCATCGGCTCGGACCACGAATGCACCACAGTGGATGAGGCGCTGGAAAAGCTACGGCTGGGCATGTACATCCTCATGCGCGAGGCGACCAACGCCCATGATCTGCACAACCTGCTGCCGCTGCTGACGCCCGACAACGCACGGCGGGTCTGCTTCTGCACGGATGACCGACACCCCGGCGACCTGATGGACCAGGGCAGCGTAGACTACCTGGTGCGCAGCGCCATCCAGGGTGGCGTAGACCTCGTCACCGCCATCCGCATGGCCACCCTCAACACGGCAGAGTGGTTCCGCATGTACGACCGCGGCGGCATCCGCCCCGGCAACCGCGCCGACATGATCGTATTCGATGACCCGAAGCAGTTCGATGTCCGCCTCGTTATCCGCGGTGGGCAGACTGCGGCGGAGAACGGCAAAATCGTGCCGCTGGACGTGCCGGAGCGCCCGTCCTACCTGCGCGGCTCGATGAACATCAACTGGCATACCGTCAACTTCACCATTCCGGCGGAGGGCCGCCGCGCGCATGTCATCGGCGTCCTACCAGACCAGCTCATCACCGAGAAGCGTATCCTGGAGATTCCGTGCGTGTCGGACGTCGCCGTGCCCGACTCAGAGCAGGACATCATCAAGATGGCCGTCATCGAGCGGCATATGGCGAGTGGCCGGGTGGGCAAGGGGTTCGTGCAGGGCCTCGGACTGCGCCGGGGGGCCATCGCTTCCACCATCGCGCACGATCATCACAACCTGATCGTCGCGGGCGTGGACAACATCTCGCTCACGACAGCTGCAGCAGCCGTGGCAGACATGGGCGGCGGGCTCGCCGTGGCGGACGGCATCCGCATCCTGGGCCGGCTGCCGCTGCCTGTTGCAGGGCTGATGTCGAACCGGCCTATCACCGAAGTGCGCCGACACCTGGACGAGGTCATCGGCGCGGCCCGCAGCCTGGGCTCCGAGCTGCACGACCCGTTCATGGCACTCAGCTTTCTCGCGCTGGAAGTCATCCCACATCTGAAACTGACCGACCAGGGGCTGGTGGATGTGGACAAGTTCGAGTTCGTGCCCTTGTGGGTGGATTAGGGTTGTCAGGCCGCACCTTTACAACATCATACCCCCTGTTGATTTGCGCCGCGCGGTACACCTGCGTTAAAATACGGCATACCCACCGCGGCGTATGCAGTTCCCCGATTCCGTCCGTCTATCTGTCCCTACTGAGTTGGTCATATTCTAGGAGGAGATTCTCATGCGTAAACAGCTATGGAGCATCTTGGCCGTTTTGGTGTTGCTTTCGCTGGCGTTGGCGGCCTGCAGCCCCGCAGCCCCCGCCCAGCCTGCGGCACCTACCACCGCGCCGGCTGCTGAAGCAGAGCCGACCGCAGCCCCGGCAGCCGAAGCCGAAGGCGACGACTTCAAGGTCGCGTTCGTTTATGTCGCCCCCATCGGCGACCTGGGCTGGAGCTGGGCGCAAGACCAAGGCCGGCTCTATGTTGAGGAGCAACTGGGCGTCGAGACGACATATATCGAAAACGTCCCCGAAGGGCCGGATGCCGAGCGTGTCATCCGCGATTTCGCGCAGAAGGGCTATGACCTGATCTTCACGACTTCGTTCGGCTTCATGGACCCGACGATCACCGTCGCGAAGGAATTCCCTGAGACCTGGTTCGTCCACATCTCCGGCTACAAGACAGCGGAGAACGTCTCCACGGTCTTCGGCGGCATCGAGGAAGCGCGCTACCTGAGCGGCCTCGTCGCCGGCAAGATGACCAAGACGAACATCATCGGCTACGTGGCCGCGTTCCCCATCCCGGAAGTCATCCGCGGCATCAACGGCTTCACCCAGGGCGTGCGCGAAGTGAACCCGGACGCTGAGGTGCGCGTCGTCTGGACGCAGACCTGGTTCGACCCGGTCAAGGAAAAGGAAGCCGCCGACGCGCTGCTCGACCAGAATGCCGACATCATTGCCCAGCACCAGGACACGACCGAGCCGCAGAAGGCCGCCCAGGAGCGCGGTGCGCTTTCCGTCGGCTACGACTCGGACATGGCGCAGTTCGTGGGCGATTCGGTCCTGACCAGCCCCATCTGGAACTGGGGCCCCAAGTACGTAGAGATTACAAAGGCCGTCATGGACGGCACGTATGCGACCGAGTCGTACTACGGCCAGTTCAAGGATGACCCGGACATCTTCGACCTCGCGCCGCTCAGCGCGCAGGTGCCCGACGATGTCAAAGCCCTCGTCGAGGAGCGCAAGGCTGCACTGGAAGATGGCACGTTCGCCGTCTTCTGCGGCCCGATCAAGTCGGCCTCCGGCGTGGAGCTGTTGGGCGAAGGCAAGTGCATGACCCTCGACGAAAAGCTCAGCATGGACTATTTCATCGAGGGTGTCAAGGGTGAGGCTGCCAGCGAGGGCAAGGCGCTGGAAGGCGAGGCCGCACCCGAGGGCGCGGCTGCACCCGTCGCTGCGGCCGGTGAGGCCAAGGAAATCAAGGCCGCCTTCATCTACGTCGGCCCGGTCGGTGACTTGGGCTGGAGCTACGCTCATGACCAAGGCCGCCTGAAGATGGCCGAGGAACTGGGCATCGAGACCGCGATCAGCGAGGCCGTGCCCGAAGGGCCCGATGCAGAGCGCGTCATCCGCGACTACGCCCAGAAGGGCTACAACGTCATCGTGGCGACCTCCTTCGGCTACATGGACTCCGTGATGAACGTCGCGAAGGATTTCCCGGATGTGACCTTCCTCCACGCGACGGGCTACCAGACCGCGGACAACGTGGGCATCTATGACGGCCGCGGCTATCAGGGCTGGTACCTGGCAGGCATCGTCGCGGGCAAGATGACCAAGACGAACAGCCTCGGCTATGTGGCTCCGTACGCGATCCCCGAAGTCATCCGCAACATGAATGCGTTCGCCCTGGGTGCGCGCTCGGTCAACCCCGAAGCGACCGTCACGCCCATCTGGATTAACGCCTGGTTCGACGTGCAGAAGGAACGCGATGCGGCCCAAGCCCTGCTCGATGCGGGCGCGGACGTCATCGCACGCGAGTCGGACTCGGTGGAGCCGGATAAGCTGGCCGAGCAGGAAGGCGCCTTCGCCATCGGCTACAACGCCGTCTCTGCGGAAGTGGCCCCCAATGCCGTGTTGACTGCCCCCATCTGGGACTGGAGCGTGTACTATAGCCAGGCCATGAAGGACATCGCGGCCGGCACGTGGGAGCCAACCCCCGTCTGGTGGGGCATGAAGGAAGGGCTGCTTGCGCTGGCGCCGTACGGCGAGATGGTGCCTGAAGATGTGCAGGCGCTCGTTGAGCAGGAGAAGGCGCGCATCATCTCCGGTGAGTTCAACGTCTTTGTCGGGCCGTTGAAGGACAACGCCGGCACGGAAAAGGTGGCCGCGGGCGTCTCGATGACCGACGAAGAGATGCTGGCCTTCAACTGGCTGGTCGAAGGCGTCAAAGGCAGCATACCCGCGCAATAACCGGGCAACGGAGATAGCCACAGAGAGCACAGAGCAAACAGAGATTAAGTCTCTGCCACGGATCGGCGCTGATTGGAGACCATTTTGGGGATTATCAGTGCAAACCTGGAAAACCCGTGACAGCAAAACTCCTCTGTTGCCTCTGTGACCTCTGTGGCTAACCTATTCAAACAGGAGCCCCCCGTGGCCGAAAATCCGCCCGCCGTCGAAATGCGCGGCATCGTCAAACGCTTCCCCGGCGTGCTGGCAAATGACCAGGTTGACCTGCGCGTGGCGGGCGGTGAAATCCATGCCTTGCTCGGCGAAAATGGCGCGGGCAAGAGCACCCTGATGAACATCCTGGCCGGGTTATACCGGGCCGATGAAGGGCAAATCCTCATACACGGTAAGCCCGTCACCTTCCGCTCCCCGCGCGACGCCATCGCTCACGGCATCGGCATGGTGCACCAGCACTTTATGCTGGTCGAGTCGCAGACCGTTGCGGAAAACATTATCCTCGGTCTGGCTGAGCCACGTTTCTGGCTGGACATGACCGGGGTGGCACGCAAAATCGCGGCGATGGCCGAACGTTACGGCATGGCCGTCGACCCAAACGCACAAATCTGGCAACTCTCTGTCGGTGAGCAGCAGCGCGTCGAAATCCTCAAGGCGCTCTATCACGGAGCGGATATCCTGATCCTCGATGAACCGACCGCCGTCCTGACCCCGCAAGAGGCGGAACAGCTTTACGAAACCGTCCGCCACCTGGCCGCCGAGGGCAAGGCCGTCATCTTCATCACCCACAAGCTGAGCGAGGTCTTCAACGCCGCGCACCGTGTCACCGTCCTGCGCGGCGGACACGTCGTCGGGTCGCTCGCGCCGGCCGAAACCAACGATGCGGAGCTGGCGCGCCTGATGGTCGGCCGCGAGGTGCTGTTCACGACGGAAAAGGAGTGCTGTCCGCCGGGTGATGTGGTGCTGGAAGTGGAGGGCCTCAACGCGCTGAACGACAAGGGCTTGCCTGCGCTGCGCGACCTGGCGCTGGAGATTCGTGCCAGCGAAATCCTGGGCATCGCAGGCGTTGCGGGCAACGGCCAACGCGAGCTGGCGGAGGTCGTGACGGGCCTGCGCAAGGCGCGCAGCGGCAGCATCCGGCTGCACGGCGCGCCGGTCACCAACAACTCTCCACGGCGCATGATCGACGGCGGCGTCAGCCATGTGCCGGAGGACCGACTGGGCATGGGGCTGGCCGGCAACCTGTCGATCACCGACAACACCATCCTGAAGGATTACCGGCAGGCGCCGCTGGCGCGCGGTGCGTTCCTCAGCCGGCCGGCCATCAGCTCGTACGTGCGTGACCTGATTCAACGTTTCGGCATCAGCGCGCCGAGCGCGAGCACCCCCGTGCGCCTGCTCTCCGGCGGCAACCTCCAGCGCGTCATCCTGGCCCGTGAGATTACTGCGGGCGCCGGACACAGCAACGGCGCGGGTAAGCGTGAGCCCCTGCTCGTGGCGGTGCATCCGACGCGCGGGCTGGATGTCGGCGCAACCGAGTCGGTGCGCAAGCTGCTGATCGACCAGCGCAACGCGGGCGCAGCCATTCTGCTCATCTCCGAAGATCTGGACGAGCTGCTCGCGATCAGCGACAGGATTGCGGTGATGTACGATGGCCGGCTGATGGGCACGGTCGCCGCTGACAATGCCGACATCAGCCACATTGGGCTGATGATGGCAGGGAAGGGAATGGCAGGGAAGGACGTATGATCCTACGCGACGTATCAAAGATACGTTTAGAAAAGCGGCTCGAACGCTCCCGTGCGGCCGCGTTCGCGGTCCCGATCCTCTCGCTGTTCCTGGCGCTGGTGCTCGGCGGCATCCTCCTGGCGCTGGCCGGGGCCAATCCTTTCGAGACCTACGGGGCCATGCTCGTCGGTGCATTCGGCACGCGCTACGCGGTCTCCGAGACCCTTGTCAAGGCGATTCCCCTGATGCTGACCGGGCTGGGCGTATCCATTGCGTTCCGCATGTTGTTCTGGAACATCGGCGCGGAAGGGCAGCTCGCGATGGGCGCATTCGGCGCGGCGGGCACGGCCCTGTTCATCGTGCCGCACTTCCCGCCTGGGCTGGCGCTGCCCCTGGTGATCGTAGCGGGGTTCATCGCGGGCGCGGCCTGGGGCATCATCCCGGCGGTGCTCAAAGCCTGGGTGGGCGTCAACGAGATCATCACGACGCTGATGATGAACTACATCGCCATCCTGTGGATCGAGCACCTGTTTTATGGCCCATGGAAGGACCCGCAGGGCTACGGCTTCCCCGGGACGGCGGAATTCCCCGAAGTTTCCTGGCTGCCGCGCTTTGCAAATACGCGCGTGCACCTGGGGCTGGTCATCGCCATCGTTGCCGCCGTGTTTCTCTGGCTGATCCTGTCGCGTACTAAGTGGGGGTATGAGATTCGCGTCATCGGCGAGAACCCGACTGCAGCCCGATACGCAGGAATCAGCACCGCACGCAACATCATCCTGGTGATGCTCCTGTCGGCCGGGCTGGCCGGGCTCGCAGGCATGGCCGAGGTCGCGGGCATCTCGCACCGCCTGCAGAAGGGCGTGACGGTGGGCTACGGTTACACAGCCATCATCGTCGCGTGGCTGGCAAAGCTCAACCCCTGGGCCGTGCTGGTGGTGGCCATCCTGATGGCCGGGCTGCTCGTCGGCGGCGACCAGATTCAGATTACGATGGGGCTGCCCGCATCGGTTGCGCTCGTGCTCCAAGGCATCATCCTGTTTCTCGTGCTCGGCGGCGAAATCCTGACCCAGTACCGCATCCGCTTCATCCGCACTCGTTCGACCGGTGGTGCCGTAGCAGATCGTGCAGTGGCCGATCGTTGATCGGCCCTGGCGAGTCTGGATTGGCAATCAAGGCATCCTGAAAGCGCAAACATGGACTTAGCACTCATTACTTCCATCCTGGCCGTCACCATTCGCGCCGGAACTTCGCTTGTCTTCGCGACGATCGGAGAAATCTATACGGAGCGCTCGGGCGTGCTCAACCTGGGGTTGGAAGGCACGATGCTGATGGGCGCGATGTCGGGGTTCGCGGCCGCGTATCACACGGGGAGCCTGTGGTGGGGCGTGATCGTCGCGATGGCCGTCGGCGGGCTGATGGCCCTCATCCATGCCGTGCTGACCGTGTCGCTGCGCGCGGACCAGACTGTGTCCGGCCTGGCGCTCACCATCTTCGGCACCGGGCTGTCCAGCTTCCTGGGTCAGCGGCTGGGGCCGGAGAGCAAGCCGCTCGTCGGCCTGGTCGGCCCCCGCTTCGAGCGGCTGCCCATCCCCGGCTTGAGCGACCTGCCGGTGGTGGGGCGGGCGCTGTTCCAGCAGGATTTGCTCGTCTACATCATGTTCCTGTTCGTGCCGCTGGCTGCGCTCTACCTCTACCGCACGCGGCCCGGCCTGCACCTGCGCGCGGTGGGCGAGAGCCCGCAGACCGCGGATGCCAAGGGCATCGACGTCTACCGCACGCGCTACCTCTACACGATTATCGGTGGGATGCTGGTGGGGCTGGGCGGCGCGCACCTGAGCCTGAGCTACACGCCCGGCTGGACGGAAAACCTGACCGGCGGCCGCGGGTGGATTGCCGTAGCACTGGTCATCTTTGCCACCTGGGACCCGGGCCGCGCGGTGCTCGGCGCGCTGGTGTTCGGCGGGATCAACGCCATCCAGTTCCGCATGCAGGCCGCGGGCACGACCATCCCTGCCGCGTTCCTGGGGATGCTGCCCTACGCGTTCACCATCTTCGTCCTCGTGCTGATTACCTGGCTGGAGTCTGTGCGCAAGCGGGTGGGCGCGCCGGCCGCGCTCGGCCTGCCGTACGTCAGGGGGGAGAGGAAGAGCTGACGGGGTTTGCCACAGAGGACACAGAGAACTCAGAAACCCGTTTTCTCCCAGAATACGAGTTTCTGACTGTTCAAAGGGCGGCGCCAGGCTCCAGGCGTTGAAGACCCGTAACGCGATCAAAATGCCTGTCAAAGCTAAAGACGTAACGTATGCCAGAGCGCTGCATGCGTGCGGCGAGCAACGCGTCTACGAAGTCGATCCCTTTACTCCCGTAAAGCACCAATGCCGAAAAGATGCTGTTCTCTACCTCAACGCCATCCTGCGACAGAAACTCAAGCAATCTGGGCACGATTTCCTGCGCCTTGTATTTGTAGAAGGAGCTCAACACCCAGACTACCTCTGCCACGATGATCTCATCGACGCGCAAGGTCACCTCGCCTTGCTCAACCGCTTGCATCAGCGTGGCGGCTCGCTCAGCCATGTCCGGCGGGTCCCCCACCAGGAAACGGAGAATGACGTTGGCATCGACGTATGCGACTGTCATTCGTCACCGCCCCGTTCAAGGGCTGCACCAAGCTGCTGACCAACCTCTTCCCGCACTTCTCCGGCACCAGGAAAAGGCCGGGTCGCAGGAAACGCACCGCGCAATTCGGACAGTCGCCTCCGGCGCACCGGGGTCACAATCAACCGCTCGCCTTCAACCACAAAAATGAGCCTGTCACCAGTGCTCAGGTCCAATGCGGCACGCACGGCTGCAGGAATAGTGATCTGTCCTTTTGACGTCAAAGTTCCTGTATCCATACCGTCTCCTTACAATTGTTTAGATGTAAGGAGTATAGCACAGAGGGGAGCTAGTGTCAATCAATTCTTAGCGGCCTCACGCGAACGCACAGCGTCAAAAACCGATTTCTGATTGGGCTTCTCTGCGATGCCGTGGGTTCCCCCACTATGACTTCCATCATACCCTCATGCCCCATTAAGTGCTATCGTATCCTTAGCTTGACAGGTCCTATATCAGCCAGTACCGGATCCGGCCCCGTCGGGTCCGGTTTTTCGCGCAAGCGGAGTATACCCCGGACCGCTGCGGATCAGCCCCCTGTATCGAACGGGGAGCCTCTCCACGTGCGATCCCACGTTCGTAGGACTTATCGCAACGTATACGACCGAACCACCTTTCTCACCGTTCGGAGGATAAAAAATGCCTGAACGCCATATCGTGACGATTGACGGCAACGAAGCAGCCGCTCACGTCGCACACAAGACCAACGAGGTCATCGCGATCTACCCCATCACCCCATCCTCGAACATGGGTGAATGGGCGGACGCCTGGAGCGCCCAGGGCCGGAAGAATCTCTGGGGCACGGTGCCGCTGGTTGTAGAAATGCAGTCGGAAGGTGGCGCCGCTGGCGCAGTCCACGGCGCGCTGCAAACCGGCTCGCTGACGACCACGTTTACCGCTTCGCAGGGTCTCCTGCTGATGATCCCGAACATGTTCAAGATAGCCGGCGAGCTGACCTCGACGGTGTTTCATGTTTCGGCTCGCGCGGTTGCCACCCATGCACTGTCCATCTACGGCGATCACAGTGATGTGATGGCCTGTCGCTCGACCGGCTGGGCGATGCTCTGCTCCAACAGCGTCCAGGAGGTCATGGACCTGGCGCTCATCGCGCAGGCCTCCACCCTCGAAGCCCGCGTGCCCTTCGTCCACTTCTTCGACGGCTTCCGCACGAGCCACGAGCTGAACAAGATCGAGGAGCTGGCCGACGAGGACATCCGGGCAATGATCGACGACGAGCTGGTCATGGCCCACCGCGCTCGCGGCCTCACCCCGGAAAAACCGGTCATCCGCGGCACGGCGCAGAACCCCGACGTCTTCTTCCAGACGCGCGAAGCCAGCAACCCGTACTACTCGGCTGTGCCCGGCATCGTCCAGGCGCAGATGGACAAGTTCGCGGGCATCGTGGGCCGGCAGTATCGCCTGTTCGACTACTATGGCGCGCCTGACGCAGAGCGCGTCATCATCATCATGGGCTCCGCAGCCGAAACGGCACAGGCTACGGTGGATTGGCTGATCGCACAGGGTGAGAAGGTCGGCCTGCTCAAGGTTCGCCTCTACCGGCCCTTCAGCATCGAGCACTTCATCGCATCCCTGCCCCCGACCGTCAAGATCGTGGCGACCCTCGACCGGACGAAGGAACCCGGCTCCGCCGGCGAGCCGCTGTACCAGGACGTGGCAACCGCCATCGTCGAGTCCGGCGCATCCTTCCGCGTCATCGGTGGCCGTTACGGTCTCGCCAGCAAAGAATTCACCCCGGCGATGTGCAAGGCTGTATACGATAATATGGCCCAGGCGACGCCCAAGAACCACTTCACCGTGGGCATCGTGGACGACGTCACCCACACCAGCCTGGATGTCGACCCGACGTTCAATATCGAGCCGGCCAACATGGTGCGGGCCCTGTTCTACGGCCTGGGCGCCGACGGCACCGTGGGCGCGAACCACAACTCGATCCGCATCATCGGGACCGAGACGCCCAACAGCGCGCAGGGCTTCTTCGTGTACGACTCCAAGAAGTCCGGCTCGACGACCACGTCGCACCTGCGCTTCGGCCCGCAAGAAATCCACGCACCCTACCTGATCCAGTCGGCCAACTTCATCGCGATTCACCAGTGGGTCTTCGTGGAGCGCTACAACGTGCTGCCGATGGCTGAGCAGAATGCCGTGTTCCTCCTCAACAGCCCCTACGGGACGGATGAGGTGTGGGATCAGCTTCCCCGCTCGATGCAGCAGCAAATCATCGACAAGAACTTGCGCTTCTTCGTCATCGACGCGTACAAGGTCGCCAAGGATACCGGCATGGGCGTGCGCATCAACACCATCATGCAGACTGCCTTCTTTGCCATCTCCGGCGTCCTGCCCCGCGATGAAGCGATCGATAAGATCAAGGAATCCATCCGCAAGACGTATGGCCGCCGCGGCGATGCCGTCGTGCAGCAGAACTTTGCAGCCGTCGATCACACGCTGGCCCACCTGTACGAGGTGCATTACCCGCGCCAGGTCACCAGCAAGATCGAGATGCCGCCCATCGTCAATGAAAACGCGCCGGAGTTCGTTAAGAACGTGACCGCGCCGATCATGGCGGGCCTGGGCGAGTTGTTGCCTTCCTCCATGCTGCCCGCGGACGGCACCTGGCCAACTGCGACGACACAGTGGGAGAAGCGTAACATCGCGCTGGAAATCCCCGTCTGGGATCCGAGCATCTGCATCCAGTGCGGCAAGTGCGCTTTCGTCTGCCCGCACGCGGCCATCCGCACAAAGGTCTACCCGCCCGAGACGCTGGCCGGCGCGCCGGAAACCTACAAGGCAGTCGACTACAAGAGCCGCGACCTCCCGGGCATGAAATACACCGTCCAGGTGGCGCCGGAAGACTGCACGGGCTGTGGGCTGTGCGTCGAGGCCTGCCCGGCCAAGAACAAGAGCGAGCCGCGGCTCAAGGCCATCAACATGGCCCCGCAGCCGCCCATACGCTTTACCGAGCGCGACAACTTCGCGTTCTTCCTGGACCTGCCCGAGCTGGACCGCACGCTGCTGGCGCCCAACAATGTCAAGAACTCGCAGCTGCTCCAGCCGCTCTTCGAGTTCTCCGGCGCATGCTCCGGCTGCGGCGAGACGCCTTACGTCAAACTGCTGAGCCAGTTGTTCGGTGACCGGGCTATCGTTGCCAACGCGACGGGCTGCTCTTCTATCTACGGCGGCAACCTGCCGACAACCCCGTGGAGCGTCAACAAGGAAGGCCGCGGACCGGCCTGGTCCAACAGCCTGTTCGAGGACAACGCCGAGTTCGGCCTGGGCTTCCGGCTGACCCTCGATAAGCAGGCCGAATTCGCCGCCGAGCTGGTGCAGAGTCACCGCGATGTGCTGGGCGACGAACTCGCAGACGCACTGCTGAACGCCGACCAGTCCACCGAGCGCGGCATCGCCGACCAGCGCGCCAGCGTAGCCGCAGTGAAGGAACGCCTGGCGAACGTGGGCGAGCCTTGGGCGCAGCAACTCCGGACGCTGGCCGACACGCTCGTCAAGCGGTCCGTCTGGATTGTCGGCGGCGATGGCTGGGCGTATGACATCGGCTACGGCGGCCTGGACCATGTCCTCGCCTCGGGCCGCAAGGTCAACGTCCTGGTGCTGGACACGCAGGTGTACTCCAACACCGGCGGCCAGTCCTCCAAGGCGACCCCGCGTGCGGCCGTCGCCCGGTTCGCGGCGGCCGGCAAGCCGCTGCCCAAGAAGGATTTGGGCGCCATCGCCATGAGCTATGGCTCAATCTACGTGGCACAGATCGCCATGGGCGCGAATGATGCCCAGACCGTGCGTGCATTCCTGGAAGCTGAGGCCTACCCCGGCCCCAGCCTGATCATCGCCTACAGCCACTGCATCGCGCACGGCATCAATATGACCAAGGGCCTGAACCAGCAGAAGCTGGCGGTAGACAGCGGCGCATGGCCGCTTTACCGCTTCAACCCGCTGCTGGCTGAACAGGGTCAGAATCCCTTGACGCTCGATTCGAAGGCGCCGAAGATTCCGCTCAAGGATTACATCTACAACGAGACGCGCTACAGCGCCCTGGCCCGGTCCGATGAGGAGCGCGCCGAGATGCTGCTGAAGCTGGCGCAAGCCGATGTAGAGAAGCGCTGGAAGCAGTACGAGCAGTTGGCCGGCATCGCAACGACGCCTGAGAAGTAACCTTCAAACGATGGCGATGGCAGGCCGCTAAGCAGCCTGCCATCGCACTTCGTCCTGATAGGAGATATCCCATGACTGACCTGACCACGACTTACATGGGTCTGACCCTGAAGAATCCGATTGTGCCATCGGCGTCGCCGCTCTCGAAATCGGTCAACGGCATCGTGCGCATGGCTGAAAGCGGCGCGGCCGCGGTGACACTCTCCTCGCTGTTCGAGGAGCAGATCGACATCGAGGCCCTGGCGCAGCACCACTTCCTGGAGCAAGGTTCCTACAGCTACGCGGAGGCCCTGACCTACTTCCCCAAGTCCATCGAGTATTACCGCGGTCCGGAAGACTACCTGGACCTGATTCGCCAGGCGAAGGCCGAAGTAGACATCCCGATCATTGCCAGCCTGAACGGTGTCACGCCCGGTGGCTGGATCGAGTACGCACACATGATGGAACAGGCGGGCGCGGACGCGATCGAGTGCAACGTCTACCTCATCTCGACCCGGCTCGACCAGGATGCGGCAGCTATTGAGAGCGTCTACCTGGATGTCCTCAAGGCGGTCAAGGCTGCGGTCAAGGTGCCGGTTGCGATGAAGCTCAGCCCCTTCTTCAGCTCGCTGCCCAACATGGCTTACCGGCTGGATCAGGCAGGCGCGGATGGCCTCGTGCTGTTCAACCGCTTCTATCAGCCGGACCTGGACCTGGAAGAACTGACCGTCGTGCCCAATCTCGTGTTGAGCCGGTCCGCTGAGATGCGCCTGCCGCTGCGCTGGATTGCCATCCTGTACGGCCACATCAACGCCTCCATGGCGCTGACCACCGGCATCCACACGCCGGAAGATGTCGTCAAGGCCGTCATGGCCGGCGCGGACGTCGCGAATGTAGCGTCGGTGCTGCTGGAGCAGGGCGTGGACAAGATCCGTGACCTGGTTGCGGGTCTGCAGCAGTGGATGGAGATGCACGAGTACGAGTCGGTGAGCCAGATGAAGGGCGCACTGAGCCAGCGCGCGTGCCCGGAACCGGCAGCCTTCGAGCGCGCCAACTACATGAAGGTGCTGGGCAGCTGGCACTAAGGGCGCCTGACAAAACAGGTGCTGTAAGGGCGAGGTGACCTCGCCCTTACGAGCTACCTTCCCCATCGTCCATAAGTCTCCGAAGCCTCATGCCAGCAGGCTTCGGGGACTTATGCCAACCTAGCCCCACAACCGCTCATCGTCCTTCAGCGTATTCCGTGTATTCTGTGGTTACACTACGCGCCCTCTACCTGTCGCACCGCCTCCTCCGGTGAAACATGCGTGTAGATTACCGACATGAGGCCCGGCAGATACTTTTCCATCATCAGACAATTCGTATAAACCACCGGCCGGATGAGGCCAGGCACGATATTCACGTTCGTGACGTCGATACTGGTCTTGAAGCGCACCTCGCCATCGGAGAAGTCCATCTCGAAGTTGCCCAGCGCCATGGCATAGTTGGCCCGTGTGATGAACTCCGCCACGGCCAGGCGGCTTTCTTCCGGAATGGCGAGCGGAGCCACGGAATAGAACAGCACCTGCTCGAGGTCTTTGGTCACCCGGACCTGCGCATAACAGCTCCATTTGCCGTTACGGCCTTGAAAGGGCAGGCGCAACAGCGGCCGGTCGGGCAGCTTCTCGAAGGCCCATTCGTCTTCCCGAAAAAACTCCATGAGCCCCTCAAGCACGCGCGTCGGGTCACGCTGAATGCTGTTGTCCGTGGCACGAACCTGGCGCGCTCCGGGAGCCCGCACAGGCTGCATCGAGACAACGGTTGCACCCAGTTCACCCATCGCATCGTACAGGCTTTCAAGCGCGGAGCGTGCCGCCTCGAACCGAGGCTCAAACGCATCACGCGCTCGATGTGTCACACTCGCCTGCTGCCTTGCACCGTTCGTGAGGCTCAGTGTCGTCGCGGCCTCGGTGTCTGGTTGCTCCCCGCCTGGCCCACCGCGCACCGATAACACATCGGCCGTGATGCATTGCTCGAACAAGGCGTCGACTTGCTCCAACGTCAGCCCGAACGCATAGACCTCTTCGTTGCCCGCAAGGTCAACCACCTTGATGACCGTCGAGCCATTGCCGCGCACGGTGATGCGCTTGCCACCCCAGGCCCCGCGTAAGTCATCCAGGACCAGCACTGCATCTCGCCACGTGCTGCGGTCACCCATGAAAGTGGTAGTTAGTGTTTCCATGACATCAGTTCCTCACTCCATTCGCCTTTACTGGCATGATTATTACGCCCTAAACAAAGGCCGTTGGGTATGAAAGGTTCCAAAGCCATGCATCCATAAGGTGAAGATAAGGCACTCTTCTAACGGCCTTAAAGATGAGGCACAGGCACAAAGGAACAAGGGACCCGGCGCTTGACATGTCTCGCGCACTGTAATATCCTGCACACTGGTTGTCGACGATTACCCTCTACCCACTGCTCGAGACAACGATCGTGGCGCATCGCTGATCCACAGCTTTCGCGGCGATACCATCAGCTTCCGGCAGATCCGCCGGCCGATTCTGAGTTTCACCAACGTTTCAGACTAAGGGAGCTCTCTTGCCCCTTGGAGGTAGGCCATGGCGTCAGATTCAGCTACTCACACGGTGCGCCAGGCTCTCAAGCCTGCAGTCGATTGGCAGGGAGTCCTGCTCAGAGCTGCGTCACCGATCCTGGCTGTTCTGGTCGCGCTCCTGGTGGGGGCAGTAATGTTGCTTCTGTTGGGCGTGAACCCCCTCACGGCCTACGCCACCATGGTGCGGGGTGTCTTCGGAAGCGTATCGGGGTTCACCCAGTCGATCGTCAAAGCCACGCCCTTGCTTCTGGTCGGCTTGGGCATCTGCATCGCATTTCGCGCCAGCGTCATCAACATCGGCGGTGAGGGCCAGATTATTGCCGGCGCGCTGATGGGCACGTGGTTCTCGCTGCAGTTCCGCACCTGGCCGGGCTGGTTGCTGATCCCAACGACCATGATGATGGCGTTCCTGGCGGGCGCATTCTGGGGCTTTATCCCTGGCATCCTCAAGGCCCGCCTTAAGGTCAACGAGATTCTGAGCACTGTGATGATGAACGCCATCGCTCTGCAACTGATGAACCTGTTGATTCGCGGTCCGCTCATTGATCCGGCAGGTGTGGCGGCAGGCACGTTCCTGCCGCAATCAGAACGCCTGCCTCAGCAAGTCTGGCTGACCCGCCTGGTTCCACAGACCCTGCTCCATACGGGTGCCATCATCGCAGTCGCATTAGCAGTAGTTGTCTACATCTTCCTGTGGCGCACCACCATCGGTTATCGCATCCGCGCTGTGGGCCTGAGCCCCGAGGCCTCGCGCTATGCAGGCATCCACGTGCCGTTCTACCAGGCGCTGTCGCTCACGCTGGCAGGCGGGTTTGCCGGGCTGGCTGGCGTGATTGAGGTGATTGGCGTGCAGCACCGGCTACTGGAAGGCGTGACGAGCGGGTATGGGTTCTCAGGAATCGTCGCGGCGCTGTTCGGCGGCCTGCATCCGCTCGGCCTGATTCCCGCTTCGTGGCTCTTCGGCAGTCTCCTGGTGGGTGCAGACTCCATGCAACGGGGCGTGCAAGTACCTTCCGCGCTCATCGATACGCTGTTGGGGCTGATTGTGCTGCTCGTCATCGGCTCGCAGATGTTGTCACGGCGCAGCGCGCTGCGCCGGATGATCGCGCTGGCAACGAAGAATGCAGAGGCTCAAGCATGAACGAAATCGTTACAGGTGCCGTCATTATCGGGATCATTACCTCGGCCATCCGGCTGGCGACACCCTACCTGTACGCGGCCATCGGCGAGACGATCTCGGAGATGTCCGGCGTGCTCAATCTGGGCGTTGACGGTATCATGCTGTTGAGCGCGTTCGGGTCGTTCTATGTGGCCTTGCAGACGGGCAATCTGTGGCTCGGCCTGCTGGCCGGCGTCTTGATCGGGCTGTTGATGGGCCTGCTCATGGCCTTCATCAGTGTGACGCTGAAGGCCGAACAGGGCATCAGCGGAATCGGCCTGTATATGTTCGGCCTGGGTCTCTCCAGCCTGCTTTTCAAGACTACTATCGGCACCGTCAAGACTATTACCGGCTTTCAGCCTGTGAAGATCCCGCTGCTGGGCGATATCCCTATCTTAGGCGAGGCGCTGTTCAGCCAAAGCATCCCGGTGTATGGCGCGTTCCTGTTGGTTCCGATCGCCTGGTTCATCCTGGACAAGACCACCTGGGGCCTGCGGCTGAAGGCCGTCGGCCAGACCCCTGCCGCAGCCGATTCGCTCGGCGTGCACGTCGACCGGGTGCGCTACGTGGCGGTTTGCATCGGTTCCATGCTCGCGGGGCTGGCCGGCGCGTCGCTTTCCCTCGCGTTGGTCAACCTGTTCCAGGAGAACCTGACCGCAGGCCAGGGATTTATCGCCGTCGCGCTGGTGTATTTCGGCGGCTGGCGACCGCTGGGCATCATGCTCGGCGCGTTGCTGTTCAGCACGGTCAACGCCTTCCAGTTGTGGATGCAGGTCCTGGGGGTCAACATCTCTTCCGATGTGGCCGTGATGCTGCCGTACCTGCTGACGATCATTGCCTTAGCGTTCACTGTGAGCCGGGTCCACGGCCCGGCCGCGTTGAATAAGCCCTTCGAGCGCGGAGCCAACTAACCTTATCCGTTCCACCTAAGGAGAAAGACATGAGAATTCGCACGTTGTTCGTTCTTGTCATGATCGTTGCGGTGCTGATGGGCTGCACCGGTGTTGCACCTGCCACCACTGTTGCACCGGCCACCGGCGGTCAGACAGCCGCTGATGATCAACCGGCTGCGGAGCCGCTGCGCATCGCCGTCGTCATGCCCAGCGCCACAAACGACCTGGCATTCAGCCAATCCATGTGGGAGGCTCTTAAGGCGGTCCAGACAGAAATGGGCGGCGAATCAGCCATGGAACTGAAGTACTCGGAGAATATGTTTAAGGTCGCGGACGCCGGCGCCGCCCTCCGGGAATACGCCAGCCAGGGCTTCGATATCGTTCTCGGCCACGGCTCGCAGTATGGGTCGCTGATTCAGGAAGTCGCGCCGGATTTCCCCGACACCGTCTTTGCATGGGGCACCGATGTCAACACCTTCGGGCTGGATAACGTGTATGCTTACACCCCTGCAGCGGAGCAGGGAGGCTACGTCAACGGCGTCCTCGCGGCCAGGCTGACCAAGAGCAAGACGATCGGTGTCACCGGGCCTGTGGAAGTCGGCGATGCGAAGACATATATTGATGGCTTCGTTCAGGGCGTGGCTTCGGTTGACCCGAGCATCAAAGTCAATCAATCCTGGACCAACTCGTTCTCCGATGTGGCTCTGATGACCGAGGCCGCCAAGACGCACATCGCCGCCGGCGCGGATGTGCTGACCGGTTCCTCGCAATCGGTGGTGGGTTCGGTCAACGCGGCCAAAGAAGCCGGCAACGTCCTGTGGTTGGGCACGCAGTCCGATCAGGTCTCGCTGGCGCCCGAGAATGTCGTTGCCAGCCAGGTCTATGACTGGACGAGCATCCTGAAGCAGATCATCGAGAACCGCAAGGCCGGCAAGCTGGGCGGCGAGACTTTCACGCTGAAGCTCGAGAACGATGGCCTGAAGGTTGCCTTCAATCCTGCCTACCCGCTCCCTGACGATGTCAAGCAGGCTGCTGAAGCCGCGATCGAGGGCATCAAGAACGGCAGCATCACTGTCGAGCCGTAGAGCAAACCGGTCGCAAGTCGCAGGTTACAGGCTGAGGGCGCCAACCATCCTTCAACCTGTAACCTGCGAGATGCAACTCGTGATCGCGGCCCAGGAGGGAAGATGGCGACAGATTCACATCCTGCACAGGCCAAACGCATCCAGCGTATCGAGATGTGCAACATCGTCAAGCGTTTCCCGGGCGTTCTGGCCAATGACCGGGTCTGCTTCGACATTAATGCCGGCGAAGTGCACGCCTTGTTGGGCGAGAATGGCGCGGGCAAAAGCACACTGATGCGGCAGCTTTTCGGCCTCTACAAGCCCGATGCAGGCGAGATCCTGATTGATGGGAAGCCGTGCGCCTTCCATTCTCCGGCCGACGCCATCCGTGCCGGCATTGGTATGATCCACCAGCACTTCATGCTGGTGCCTACCCTCACCGTTACCGAGAACATCGCCCTGGGCCTGCCATCCTCGCGTGAGCCGCTGCTCGA
This sequence comes from uncultured Anaerolineales bacterium, assembly GCA_964614645.1. GTDB lineage: Bacteria > Chloroflexota > Anaerolineae > CG2-30-64-16 > CG2-30-64-16 > MWBF01. Next base: position 101,896 of record CAZTMA010000001.1, on the reverse strand, counting down.
CCTGGACCGCGTCGAAGCGCGCGTGCGCAGGCTGTCTGAGGAATATGGGCTGAAGATTGACCCTGCCGCCTACATCTGGCAGCTCTCCGTGGGCGAGCAGCAACGCGTGGAGATTCTCAAGGCCCTGTACCGCGGGGCAGGCATTATCATCTTGGACGAGCCGACTGCTGTGCTGACCCCGCAAGAGGTCAACGACCTGTTTGTGACCTTCAAACGGATGGTCAAGGAAGGGCACGGGTTGGTATTCATCTCACACAAGCTCTACGAAGTACTCGCCATCAGCGACCGGATCACTGTGCTGCGCGACGGCAGGTTTAGCGGGGAATGCGCGACTAAAGATGTGACGCGCGACGAGTTGGCGAAGATGATGGTGGGCCGCGAGATCAAGCGCATTGCACCGCCGCCCCAGATGCCCGGTGAACCTCTGCTGCAGATTCGCGGGCTCCGCGCGATGGGCGATCGCGGCATCGAAATCCTGCGCGGGATTGACCTGGATATTCGCGCGGGTGAAATTGTGGGGCTGGCAGGGGTCTCGGGCAACGGGCAACGTGAGCTGGCCGGCTGCCTGGGCGGATTACGCAAGGTTACGGCCGGCTCTATCACGGTCAAGGGCAAGGACTTGACGCACGCCTCGGTCCACCAGCGTCTCCAGGCAGGCCAGGCATTCATCCCTGAGGAACGCATGCGTGACGGCGCGATCAGGGACTTCTCGGTGCAGGAGAACCTGTTTCTGCTCGACCATGGGGCGCCGCAATTTACACGCGGCATTTTCCTCGATTTCGGCCGCATGGCAGCGCATGCCAAGTCATTGATCAGTGAATTCTCTGTCAAGACGCCCGGACTCGATACGCCAATCAAAAACCTTTCCGGCGGCAACATCCAGAAGGCGATTATGGCGCGCGAGCTTTCGCGGAATCCACAGGTCCTGATCGCGGCCCAGCCTTCACGTGGCGTTGATATCGGCGCTACCGAGTACATCCATCAACGCCTGTTGCAGCAGCGCGCGGCAGGCAAGGCGATTCTCCTGATTTCCGAGGACCTGGATGAAGTCCTCGCGCTGTCCGATCGCATTGCGGTCATTTACGAAGGGCACATTGTTGGCGTGGTAAAGCGCGATGAAGCGACGGTCGAACAGCTCGGTCTGATGATGGCCGGTGTATCCATGGATGAAGCCCTGTCTCCGGCGAAAGCCAGGAGCACGCCGGCAGCCGGCGGAGGTGTGTGACATGCAAAGGTTTGGCTACGTGCGGGCAGAAGGTATCCCGCACGCTGTGGCGCTGCTGAACGAACCTGGCGTGCGCAGCCGCGTACTGGCGGGCGGCACGGACCTCCTGCTGCTCCTGCGCGAGGAACAGGCCCCGTGTGACCGTGTTGTGGACATCACCCAGGTTGCGGAGCTGCACCGGATTCGCAGCCAGGACGACTGCGTCATCATCGGCGCGGCGGCTACCTTCAGCGAGATCATCGAGTCGGACGTGGTCAACGCAACCGCGCCGCTGCTCGTGACTGCGTGCCGAACGGTCGGCGCTCCGCAGATTCGCAACATGGGCACGCTCGGCGGCAACGTCGCCAACGCGGCCGCGTGTGCGGACTCGCTGCCCGCGCTGGTGTGCCTCGACGCCGTGGCCCACGCGGAGGCCGCGGACGGCGAGCTGCGCTGGCCCGTCAGCGAGTTTGTCACCCGTCCGAACCGCACGCAACTGCCGCCAGGCGCGCTGCTGACCGCGCTGAGCTACCGCGTGCCGCCGCCGGACAGCCGGAGCGCGTTCCTCAAGCTGGGGCGGCGCAATGCGCTGGCCATCTCGCGGCTGACCGTCGCGGCGCTGGGCCGCGTGGCAGATGGCTGCATCGCGGAGGCGCGCGTCGTGCCAGGCTCTGCAACACCGCAGATTCTCCGCTTTTCGGAGACGGAACGTATGCTGCTCGGCCAGGCGCCCACTGTCGCGCTGTGCACCGAGGCCGGCCAGGTGGCGGTGCGGGAGATGAGCGGTATCACCGGTCGGCGATGGTCGAGCGAGTACAAGGAGCCGGCGCTGGCCGCGCTCGTGACGCGCGCGCTGCTCCAGGTCTTCAGCCTGGCGACAGGAGAGACGGCATGAACATCACGTTAACACTGAACGGCCGGACGGTCAGCGCGGAGGCGCCCGCAGATCTGACGCTGCTCCACTTCCTGCGCGACGTCCTGGGCCTGACCGGCACAAAGGAAGGTTGCAGCGTGGGCGAATGCGGCGCGTGTTCCGTGCTGCTCGACGGCCGGCTGGTCAACTCCTGCCTGGTGCTGGCCGCACAGGCCGATGGCCGCCAGGTCGTGACCATCGAGGGCATCCGCGGGCCGGATGGCGGGCCGAACGACTTGCAGCAGGCGTTCATCGACTACGGCGCGGTGCAATGCGGCTACTGCATCCCGGGCATGGTGCTGGCGGGTGAGGCACTGTTGGCGCAGACGCTCACCCCGACCCGCTCGGACATCCGCGAGGCCATTGCAGGCAACCTGTGCCGCTGCACCGGTTACCAGCAGATTGTGGATGCCATTGAGGCGACCGCGGCGGAACGATTGCAGGTTGGAAGGTTGCAGGTTGACGGGTTACAAGTTGCAGGTTAGAAAGCTGCAAAGTTGACGACGGTTTCAGCGAACAAACCGGCATCTCGTCAACATGCAACCTGTCACTTTCCAACCTGCAACCGTAACGACTTCGGAGGCGATGGTGATTGACACACGATACATCGGCAAGCCCGCGACACGGGTAGACGCGCTGGAGAAGGTGCTGGGCACCGCACAGTACGCGGGCGACCTGCACCCGCCGGGCATGTTATACGCGCGCTGCTTGCGGAGCACGCTGCCGCACGCGCGCATCGTCCGGCTAGATGTGACGCCCGCACTGCAGGTGCCCGGCGTGCACGCCGCGATTACCGGCGCTGACTTCGTCAATCACGGCCGGTTTGGCTTCCCCGTGGCCGATATGTACATGCTGGCGCATGATCGGGTACGTTACGTGGGCGATGCCATTGCGGCAGTCGCGGCGGAGAGCGAAGCTGCGCTGGCTGCGGGGCTGGCCGCAATTATCTGCGAGCTGGAGCCGCTGCCCGCGGTATTTGACCCCGAGGCCGCGCTCGACGCGTCCGCACCGCTCGTCGGTGAAGAGCCGTGGGAGTCTGCAGCCGAACCGCGCGGGAACCTGCTCGCGACCGACATCGTGCGCCTGGGCGACCCCGACGCGCTGCTCGCAGCCTGCGAGGTCGTGCTGGACGAACACTTCAGCACCGCGCACCAGGAGCACGCCTACCTGGAGACGGAGGCCGCGCTGGCCGAGCCGTGGCCCGACGGAACGGGCGTCACGGTGCATTCCTCCAACCAGAGCCCGTTCATCAACCGCGATACCCTGTGCCGGACGCTCGGACTTGATCCTCAGCACGTCCGCGTGATTCAGCCTCCCGTCGGCGGCGCGTTCGGCGGCAAGGACGACCTGCTCTACCAGACCTCCGGCCAGGTGGCCAAGCTTGCCCTGCTGACCGGCCGGCCCGTCCGCATGACGTTCTCGCGCGAAGAGTCCATGATTGCGTCGTACAAGCGCAATCCGATGCGCGTCCACATTCGCCTGGGCGCCGGCGGGGATGGCACACTGGTCGCCAGCAAGATCGACCTGTTGGTGGACAGCGGCGCATACGCGGCCATCACGCCCTTCGTCGCCTGGCGCGGCACCATTCATGCGATGGGCCCGTACCGCTACCAGGCGTGCCATGTGGACACGCGCGTCGCGTACACGAACAACGGCTATACCGGCGCATTTCGCGGGTTCGGCAACACGGAGGTTACGACCTGCATCGAACAGGCGATGGACGACCTGGCAGCCCGGCTCGGCGTTGACCCGATCGACCTGCGCCTCGCCAACTGCCTGCGGCCCGGCGACGAGACGGTCCACGGCCAGCCGCTCGGGGACGATGTGGCGCTGATCGAATGCCTCCAGCAGGTACGGCGCGACTCGGATTGGGATCACAAACGCCGCGCGTATATCCGTAGGGGCGAGGTATCCTCGCCCTTAGGCGAGGTATCCTCGCCCTTAGGCGAGGTATCCTCGCCCTTAGGCGAGATGTCCTCGCCCTTAGGCGAGATGTCCTCGCCCTTAGGTTTGGCCTTCTCGCGCCTGGGCGAGGAAACCTCGCCCCTACGCAAGGGCATCGGTGTCGCCTGCTTCTTCCACGGGCTGTCGCTCGGCGCAGAGGGCGAGGATCAGGCCGTCAGTACGTTGGCGGTCAACGCCAACGACACGCTGACCCTGACCTCCGGCCTGACGGACTACGGGAACGGATCGCGCACGGTGTTCACGCTGATTGCCGCCGAGGTCCTCGGGGTGCAGCCGGAGCGCATCCACATGCTCCGGCCGGACACGGCCACCGCGGTTGCCAGCGGGCCGACGGTCGCGTCGCGTGCCACCGTGGTCGGCGGCAATGCGACGCGGGTTGCAGCGGAGCGACTGGCAAGCGTGCTCACCGTTGCCGCGGCCGACCTGCTCCACTGCAGCCCGGCGCAGGTGCTGCGCGACGGGGAGCAGTACATCGGACCGGACGAGGAGCCGGTGCACTTCGAAGCGGTCACGGCCCACGCGCGGAATCTGGGGCTGGAACTCACCGTGCGCGGGGAGTGGCATGCGCCCGAAAACCACTGGGACTTTGTAACGGGCCGCGGCAAGCCGTACTTCGCCTATCACTTCGGCGCGCAGGTCGCGGAGGTGACGGTTGATATGGGCACCGGCAAGGTGGATGTAACCGGCATCTGGGCCAGCCACAACACGGGCACCGTCCTGTTCCCCCAGGGCATCCTCGGCCAGCTCTACGGCGGCATCACGCAGGGGCTGGGCTACGCACTGATGGAGCGGGTGGACTACGACCAGGGCTACATCCAGGGGACGAACTTCGACGCCTATCTGATTCCGACCGCGCTCGACGTGCCCGACATGGTGGGCCGGTTCGTCCAAAAGCCGTTTGCCCCCGGGCCGTTTGGCGCCAAGAACATCGGAGAGCCGGGCATGGTGCCGACCGCAGCCGCTATCCTCAACGCCATCTTCCATGCCACGGGCCGGCGGGTGTACGACCTGCCCGCCAACCTGGAACGCGTGCTGCTCGGCCACGACCTGCGCCAGGCGGGATCGGACCGCGCTTGCAAACTGGGCCTGCGCGCGTAGGGAACCGGGAATTCCAGAGGCAGCTGGAGTCGAGGCTTTAGCCGGATTGGTTGCGCACGCATTTGGGCGGCCTAACCGGCTGAAGCCTCGACTCCAAACCCATCCATGGCGGCCGCGCTGAATCTCCCACTGAAGCCGTCCGGTGACTTGCACCTGCAGGGCTTCGTTGTATAATACTGGTTGTCAGACATCTTACATCTTCCAACAAGACCAAGAACATGCCAGCCGCATCCGAAGTCCGCAGCAGGGCCGATGGCCGCCCGCTGTACGCGCAAACCAGCCAGGCGCTGCGCCGGCTGATCGAGGACGGCGCCTATGCGCTGGGCGACCGGCTGCCGTCTGAACCCGCGCTCGCCCAGCGGCTCGGCATCTCGCGACCCACGCTGCGTGAGGCGCTGCGTCTGCTGGAGGATGAGGGTGTGATCGTCCGGCGACATGGCGTCGGCACGTTCGTGGCTGCCCCCCGCCCCCGGATTGACGCCGGACTGGAACTCCTGGAGAGCATCGAGCGGATGGCCGAGCGCGCCGGGCTGCAGACGCAGATGGGCGCGCTCACTCACCGCGAATTTCCCGCGCCCGCCCAGATGGCCGCGCATCTGGGCATCGCTGAAGGCACAAACATCATCGATGTGACCCGGGTCATTTTGGCCGACGGGCGACGCATCGCCTTCCTGACCGACATATTGCCCCAGGAGTATCTGCGCGGGAACGAACTGGACGCGGAGTTCCAGGGGTCGGTGCTGGATCATCTGCTGGGACGGGGTTGGCCCGCACTGTCGCATTCGCGCACCGAGCTGGCAGCCTGCGCAGCCGAGGCGACGGTCGCGCGGGAACTGCACATCAAGAGTGGCGAGCCGCTGCTCAAACTCGAAGCCCAACTCTATGCGTCCGACGGTCGCATCGTGGACTACTCGACCAGCTACTTTGTACCCGGCTTCTTTCGCTTTCACGTCGTCCGCCGGATCGGATGACCGGCGGCAGCGCTTCATGGAGGTATGCTATGCCAGTTAAGGATATGTCGGCCCGCGCCGCCGCAGTGGTCGAACAGGTGGCCGCGCAGGGGGAGGCCATCACCGGCTTCCTGCGCGATATCTGCGCCATTCCGTCCATGGAATCCCAGATTGGGCCGGTCGGGGAGCGCATCCAGGCCGAGATGCGCAAGCTGGCCTATGACGAGGTGCGGTTCGACCGGATGGGCAACACCCTCGGGCGCATCGGGGATGGGCCCCGGGTCATCGTCTTCGATTCGCACATCGACACGGTAGGCATCGGGGACCCGGCCCAATGGGAGTGGGACCCCTTCCAGGGCAAGATCGAGGATGGCTGTCTCTTCGCGCGCGGGGCCTGCGACGAGAAGGGCTCCACGCCCGGCATGGTGTACGGCCTGGCGATTGCCCGCGACCTGGGCCTGCTGGACGGGTTCACGGCCTACTATTTCGGCAACATGGAAGAATGGTGCGACGGCATCGCGCCCAACACCTTCGTCGAAGTGGACCCCGGCGTCCGCCCCGACTTCGTGGTCATCGGTGAACCGACGAAGATGAACGTCTACCGCGGCCATAAGGGACGGCTGGAAATGCGCGTCGTGGCGAAGGGGCGTTCAGCCCATGCTGCGTCGAACCACCTGGGCGACAACGCCATCTACAAGCTGCTGCCAGTCATCGCGGGCATCCGCGACCTGGAGCCGCAGTTAGGCGATCACCCCTTCCTGGGGCACGGCAAGATCACGGTCAGCGACATGCATGTGCAGACGCCCTCCATCAATGCCGTGCCGGACGAGGCCATCATCTACATCGATCGGCGCATGACCTTTGGAGAGACCAAAGAGCAGGTCCTCGCGCAGGTCGCCGCGCTCATCCCTGAGGACCAGCATGGCAGCATCACGCTGGAGGAACTGTTCTACGACGAACCGTCCTACACCGGCTTCGTCTTTCCGGTGGACAAATACTTCCCCGCATGGGCGCTGGACGAGGCGCACCCGCTGGTGCTGGCGGGGCAGACGGCACGGCAGTTGGCCGGCCTGCCGGATACGCCGAGCGGCAAGTGGAACTTCTCCACCAACGGCATCTACTGGATGGGCAAGGCAGGCATTCCGGCGATCGGCTTCGGGCCAGGCGACGAGGAAACCGCTCACACCGTCCGCGACTCCGTGCCGCTGGCGGATGTCGTCCAGGCGGCCGCGTTCTACGCGCTCCTGCCCGCTCTGATACCGTGACGATAAAGGATTGCCGATTGAGCATCGTCTTCAATCTGCAATCTTCAATCTGTATTTCCGAAGGAGACCCTCATGCAGACGTATCTTCGTGGCCGCGACTTTATCAGCGACCTCGACTTCAGCAAGGACGAGGTCGAGACCGTCCTGGACGTTGCAATGGAGCTCAAACGGGCACGCGCGATGGGCGTGCCGCATGCTTACCTGCGCGACAAGGTGCTGGCGATGCTCTTCTTCTTCACCAGCACGCGCACCCGCGGCTCCTTCGAGGCAGGCATGGCGCAGCTCGGCGGACATGCCGCGTTCATCGACTCGGAGACGACGCAGATTTCCCACGGCGACACCGCGAAGGAAATCGGTGAAATCTTCGGGCGCTACTTCGACGGCATCGCCATCCGGCAGTGCGACTGGCAGTTCGGCAACCAATACATCAACGAAGTCGCGCAGGCCAGCCGCGTGCCGGTGCTCAACATGCAGTGCGATGTCTATCACCCGTTCCAGTGCCTCGCGGACCTGCTCACGATCATCGAGAAGAAGGGCCGCGACCTGCGCCGCAAGAAGGTCGTCGTCTCGTGGGCTTATGCGGCCTCGTACAGCAAGCCCATCTCGGTCCCGCAGTCGCTCATCCTGCAGCTGACGCGTTTCGGCTGCGATGTGGTGCTGGCCCATCCGCCGGAGTTCAAGCTGATGCCGGACATCATGGACCAGGCGCGCGACAACGCCCGCAAGTACCGCGTCGGCTTCGATGTGGTGCATGACATGGACGAGGCGTTCCGCGACGCGGATGTCGTCTATCCGAAGTCGTGGGGACCCCTGCTGACCACGACCGGCAAGGAGGATGGTAAGGCCCTCATCGACAAGTACCGCAGTTGGATCACGGACCAGCGCCGCATGGACCTGACCGCGGAAGACTCCATTTACATGCACTGCCTGCCCGCGGACCGCGGCCTGGAAGTGACCGACGAGGTCATCGACGGCCCGCACTCGGTCGTCTACGACGAAGCTGAGAACCGCCTGCATGTCCAGAAGGCTGTCATGGCGTTGACGATGTCGTAGCCCGCCAGAGACTATCTGTAAGGGCATGGAGTGAAGCATCCTCAGATGCGGAACGGCCCTTTGTGGCGACAAGCCCGTCCGCACCTGAGGGTGCGGACTCCTCTGTTCAACTGAGACGTTGACAGGAGAATGCGAATGTCCACCCCCCGTAAAGTCGCGGTCGTTGCCATTGGCGGCAATTCACTGATCAAGGATGCCAAGCACGTTCGCGTCGAAGACCAATACGAGGCGGCAAAAGAGACGACCTTCCATATCGCGGATATGATCGAGGCGGGCTGGGAAGTTGCCATCGGCCACGGCAACGGGCCGCAGGTCGGCTTCATCCTGCGCCGCTCGGAGATTGCGGCCAAGGTCGAGGGCATGCACGAGGTGCCGCTCGATGTGTGCGGCGCGGACAGCCAGGGCGCCATCGGCTATGCGCTGCAGCAGAACCTCCAGAACATTCTGTTCCAGCGCGGCATCAAGAAAAACGTCGCGACCATCATCACGCAAGTGCTGGTGGATCGCAATGATCCGGCCTTCCAGAACCCGACCAAACCTATCGGCGGTTTCATGGACGAGGCCGAGGCGCTGCGCCGGCGGGATGAAATGGACTGGAGCGTGGTCGAAGACGCGGGCCGGGGCTGGCGCCGCGTGGTCGCCTCACCGCTGCCCCAGGAGATTGTCGAGCTGGACACGGTGAAGGCGATCGTCAACGCGGGCATCATCGCGATCACCGTCGGCGGCGGCGGGATCCCGGTCATAGACAAGGGCAACGGCGATTACATCGGCACGGCGGCGGTCATCGACAAGGACTTCGCATCGAGCCTGCTCGCCCGTGCCATCCAGGCCGACCTGTTCCTGATCTCTACTGCGGTCGAGAAGGTCGCGCTGAATTTCGGCAAGCCGGAGCAGGAATGGCTGGACCGGCTGACGCTGAGCGAGGCGAAGCGTTACCTGGCCGAGGGCACCCACTTCGCCAAAGGCTCGATGGGGCCGAAGATCCAGGCCATCATCTGGTACATGGAAGCAGGCGGCAAACACGCCATCATCACCAACCCGGAGAACATCGGCCGCGCGCTGCGCGGGGAAACCGGAACCCATATTGTGCCGGACTGAGGTAAAGCTCACGCAAAGACGCCAAGACCGCTAAGAGGATAACCCTTGGCGTTCTTTGCGCCTTTGCGTGAGACTCACCGTTGTGCCAGGAAAGAAGACCTTGGATCACATAAAGTCGCTCAGATGTCTTGTCTGCGGGCGGACGTATGCGCCGGACGAGGTGGATTATGTCTGCCCGCACCACGGCAACGAGGGCATCCTTGATGTCCAGTACGACTACGGGCTGATCGCACGGCGTCTCAGCCCCGACCGGCTGGCCCGTGACCCGGACCCGACCATCTGGCGCTACCGGCCGCTCCTGCCCATCCGGGCCGGCAGCCCCGTCCCGCCGCTAACCGTGGGCGGCACACCCCTCTATCGAACCGACCGGCTGGCAGAGGGGTTGGGGCTGCGCCATGTATGGGTGAAGGACGACGGGCGGCTGCCGACCGCATCGTTCAAGGATCGGGCCAGCGCCATCGCAGTCGTCAAGGGGCGCGAGCGCGGCGCGGAGGTCATCACCACTGCCAGCACCGGCAATGCGGCAGCCGCCCTGGCCGGCCTGTGCGCCAGCGTGGGACAGCGTAACGTCATCTTTGTCCCGCAGAGCGCGCCGCCGGCGAAGATTGCGCAGTTGCTCGTCTACGGCAGCACCGTGCTGCTCGTCCGCGGGACGTATGACGATGCATTCGAGCTGTGCCTGGAGGCGGCGCACGCGTTCGGCTGGTACAACCGCAACACGGGCTACAACCCCTACATGAGCGAGGGCAAGAAGACGGCCAGCTTGGAAATCTGCGAGCAGCTCGGCTGGGATGCGCCCGACCGCATCTTCGTGCCCGCGGGCGACGGGTGCATCATCGGCGGCATCCACAAGGGGCTGAAGGACCTGCTGGCGCTCGGCTGGATCGACCGGATGCCGAAGCTCATGGGCGTCCAGGCAGCAGGCTCCGCCGCACTGTACGACGCATGGCGCAAGGGCACGGCCGCGCTGGACATGCGACCCATCGTCGCGCAGACCGTCGCGGACAGCATCTCCGCGGGTCTGCCGCGCGACCGCATCAAAGCCCTGGCCGCGGTGCGGGAGACGGGCGGCGCGTATGTCAGGGTGACGGACGATCAAATCCTGGCGGCCATCCCGGCCTTGGCACAGGCGACCGGCGTCTTCGCGGAGCCGGCTGCAGCCGCCGCGTACGCAGGGCTGGCGCAGGCGGCCGCGGAGGGCCTGGTCGAGCCGGATGAGCGCATCGTCGTGCTGTGCACCGGCAGCGGCCTGAAGGATGTCGCATCGGCGCGGCGGTCGGTCGGGGAGCCATTCGTCGTGGACCCGAACCTCCCCGCGGTGGAGCAGGCGCTCGGGCGGAGAGCGGCATGAGACCTTCGAGGTCTCAGGCCAGCCGAAGGCTGGCACGACCTCGAAGGTCTTCGGTGCCCCGCGGGGCCTGGCTGCGGGGACTGGCGTGGGTCGCGGCTCTCGTAGTGGCAGCATGGATACTGAGCATGACGCTCGTGGAGCGCAGCCAGCCGGGCAGCGTCAACCTGCTCCCGTTCAGCCGGAAGCTGCCCGCGCTGGCGTGCCTGCTCGGCGGGTGCGAGTTCCCCGGCGAGCGCAATGCCGCGGCCGCGTTCCTGTTTGTGGACTTTCTGGGCAACATCGCGGTCTTTGTGCCGTTTGGCGCGGCGCTGGCCGTCGCCACATTCCCAACGCGGGTGCACGGGCAGCGCGGCCGGCACTTCGGTGTCCGCTGGTGGAGCCGGGTGCTGCTGATCGGTTTCCTGCTCAGTCTTAGCATCGAGACCGCCCAGCTTTTCCTGGCATCGCGCGCCACCGATATCGACGATGTGATTCTGAATACGCTGGGCACACTGCTAGGGGCCGCGTTCGTGCGCCTGACTTCCGTCTTTCTGAGGTGAGATATGATTGACCTGACCATCCATCCCGACCGTCTCGCACGCGCAGTGCAGCGTGCGCGAGAACGCAATATCATCATCCCGACCTTCCGCCAGATGCGGAACCCGGCGCTGATTCCCAACAGCATCAAGACGGAACTGCGCAGCATCGGCCTGTGGGACATCAACCCGCGCAACCTCTTCCGCATCACGTGGAAGAATGAGCCGGTCGCGCACGGCGGCGGTTTCGGCCCGGCGAACTACCTGGAATTGCCGAGGGCGCTGACCGGCGTCGACGCGCGCATCCTTGTCCTCGTCGGCAAGTGGTTCCCCACCGGCGCACACAAGGTCGGCGCAGCCTTCGGCTGCCTCGTCCCCAGGCTGGTCACCGGGCAGTTCGACCCGACGACGCAGAAGGCCGTCTGGCCCTCCACCGGCAACTACTGTCGCGGGGGCGCATATGACTCCGCGCTGCTCGGCTGCGAGTCCGTCGCCATCCTGCCGGAAGGTATGAGCCGCGAGCGGTTCGAATGGCTGTCGCAGGTTGCGGGCGAGGTCATCGCGACGCCGGGCAGCGAGAGCAATGTCAAGGAAATCTTCGATAAGTGCTGGGAGCTGCGGCGGTCGGGCCAGGACCTCGTCATCTTCAACCAGTTTGACGAGTTCGGCAACCACCTGTGGCACTACGACATCACGGGACACGCGATGGAAGAGGTGCTGCAGGCCGCGCTCGGCCCCGGTGACACTCTGGCCGGGTCTGTGTTCACGACCGGCTCCGCGGGCACCATCGGAGCAGGCGACTACCTGAAGAAGCTGTTCCCACAGAGCAAGGTCGGCGCCAGCGAGGCGCTGCAGTGCCCGACTCTGCTGCTCAACGGGTTCGGCAGCCACCGCATCGAGGGCATCGGGGACAAGCACGTGCCGTGGATCCACAACCTCAGGAATACCGATATGGTCATGGCGATCGATGACGAGGCCCCCATCCAGCTTATCCGCCTGTTTAACGAGCCTGCAGGTCGCCAGTACCTGGCGCAGATGGGTGTCGCGCCTGACCTGATCGCACAACTGGACCTGGTCGGCATCTCCGGTGCAGCCAACATCCTTTCGGCCATCAAGATGGCAAAGTGGTACGAGTGGGGCGAGGGCGATGTCGTACTGACGGTCCTGACCGACTCGATGGAGCTGTATACGAGCCGTCTGGACGAGCTGACCGCGGAGCGCGGGGAATACACGCCGCGCGACGCCGCGGTGAGCTACCACCAGTACCTGATGGGCGCGACAACTGATGCAATGGAGGAACTCTCCTATCCGGCACGCAAGCGAGTGCACAACCTGAAGTACTACACCTGGGTCGAGCAGCAGGGCAAGACCTACGCCGAAATCCAGGCGCAGTGGTACCAGCGCGATTACTGGGCGGGCGTGCAGGGCCAGTCGGACGCGATCGACGCGCTCATCGAGGAGTTCAACGCGGAGGTGGGGCTCTTGTAGGGGCCGGGGAAGCCCCGTCTCTCGGTTTATATAAGCCGCGCCAGAAACCGGGTTTCTGGCAGAAACCGGGTTTCTCGATTAAAATGAATCCAGTTTCACGGAGAGGTGCATCCAATGGCGGAGAGCAACTTTACCCTGACCGCGCCGGACGGCCAGCAGTTGTATGGCCGTGTGTGGTCACCCGCCCGGCCCAAGGCCGTTGTCGCCTTGATTCATGGCCTGGGCGAACACAGCGGACGCTATACCCATGTCGCCGCAGAATTCAACCACGCGGGGTACGCGGTTTTAGCGTGTGACTTGCCGGGCCATGGCAAGACTGCAGGGCCGCGCGGGGTGACCCCGCCTTTCGACCAGTTGAGCGATAGCTGTGCCGGGCTCCTTGCAGAAGCCGAGCAACGCTATCCTGGCAAGCCCCGTTTTCTCTATGGTCACAGCCTCGGGGGCACCATCGTGCTGCACTACACCATGCGCCGGAAGCCGCAGATCGCGGGCGTTGTCTCGACCAGTCCGGCCCTGCGGCTGGGAGGCAACCCGCAACGCGCAAAAATGGCGTTCGGCAAGGTGGTCGGCCGGCTCGCACCCAACATGGTCATGGCGAACGGTCTCGAGCGGTCAGCATTGTCGCGCGATCCTCAGGTCGTTACGGCGTACGGGGCCGATCCTCTGGTGCATGACAGGGTTTCCGCCCGGCTCGGCATCGGCGGCATTGAAACCGGCGCATGGCTGCTCGCACACGCGGCCGAGTTCCCGCAGGTGCCGCTGCTGCTGGTCCACGGCACTGACGACCGTATCACCTCTGCCACTGCCACCGAGGAATTTGCCAGCCACCTCAGAGGTGACGTCACGGTCAGGCTCTGGTCAGGCCTGTACCACGAAACGCACAACGAGCCGGAAAAGACCGACGTGCTGTGCTACAACATCGCCTGGCTGGACGCACACATACCACAATAGAACGCTGATCACGCTGATGAAACGGATTTGCATGATGTCTTTATAGATCAAAATAGTCAGTTCAATCAGCGTCATCAGCGTCCTATTAGATCGTTGGAGTTTCCACAATGTCTGATATCTTGCGGCCACAGCCGTTTGGCCTGTTGCTCAAGCGTATCCTGAAGGAATACGAGACGACGCAGTCCATCTTCGGAATTCACCGCTCCTTCTTCTACACGCCGAAGCCCGACGCGCCCTACGTGACGCGCGACCTGTACGGCAAGCTGCTGCTCACCCCCATCGGCCCGTCTGCCGGGCCGCACACCCAGCTCAGCCAGAACATCGTCACGGCATGGCTCTGCGGCGGCCGGTTCATGGAGCTGAAGACGGTCCAGATCCTCGATGAGCTGGAGATTCCGCGCCCCTGCATCGACATGACGGACGAAGGGTATAACGTCGAGTGGTCGCAGGAGCTCAAGCTCGAGGAATCGGCGCAGGAGTACATCAACGCGTGGGCGTTCGTCCACATCCTGCCGCGGCTGCTGGGCTGGGAACATGCGCCCCAAGGCGCCATCTTCGACATGAGCATCGGGTACAACCTGGAGGGCATCCAGAGCCCGCGTATGACCGCGTTCATGGACGCCCTGTCAGACGCTTCCGGGCCGCTTGCGGAGATCCGGGACACGCTGCGCCGCGACTTTCCGCAGTTCGCAGACATCGACATCCCTGCGCGCGTGACCAACAGCGTCACCCTGTCCACGATGCACGGCTGCCCGCCGGACGAGATCGAGCGCATCGCGCGCTACCTGATGACCGAGCGCGGGCTGCACACCATCGTCAAGCTGAACCCGACGCTCCTGGGCAAGGAGCAGGTGCTCGACATCCTGCATCGCAGCTTGGGCTTCACCGAGATTCACATCCCGGACAGCGTGTTCGAGCATGACCTGAAGTACCCGAAGGCGCTGGAACTGATTCGCACGCTGCAGGATGTGGGCCGCGCGCAGGGAGTCGTGTTCGGCGTCAAACTAAGCAACACGCTGGCGATGCACAATCACAAGGGATGGATGCCCGGCGATGAGATGTACATGTCGGGTCGCGCGCTCTATCCGGTCACGATGAACCTGTTCGCAAAGCTGGCGCACGAGTTTGACGGCGATTTGCAGGTGTCCTATTCCGCGGGCGCAGATGCACTGAACGTCGCGACCACCCTGTCATGCGGCGCGCTGCCCATCACCGCGTGCTCGGACCTGCTCAAGCCGGGCGGCTATGCGCGGCTCGGCCAGTGGCTGGAGAATCTCGAAGCCGCGATGAACGAGGCCGGCGCGACCAGCCCGGCGGAGTTCAGCCGGAACAAGCTGGCGAACCTGACTGCTGCCGCGGCAGACGCCCTGGCCGACCACCGATACAAGAAAGAGGCCTTCCCCTATGGCCTGCCGAAGGTCAACGACGGGTTGGGCTTCTTCGACTGCGTGGTTGCGCCCTGCATCGCCCACTGCGCGGTCTGCCAGGACGTGCCGGAGTACGCGTGGGCCATCAGCGAGGGTAACTACGACCAGGCCCTTGAGGTCATCCTGGCGCGCAACCCGCTGCCCGGCGTGACGGGCTACGTCTGCAACCACCTGTGCCAGACCCGCTGCACGCGCAACGACTACGAGCAGACGATCGCCATCCGCGCGCTCAAGCGCTATGCGGAGGAACACGGCCAGGTTGCACCACTCGTCCCCGCCACACCGATCGGCAAGCAGGTCGCGGTCATCGGCAGCGGGCCGTCCGGCTTCTCCGCCGCATTCTACCTGGCACTCAATGGCGTCAAGGTCCATATGTACGAGGCGCGCGACGTCATTGGCGGCATGATGCGGCTCGTGCCGGTCTTCCGCCTGCCCTGGGAGGTCATCCAGCGCGACGTGGATCGCATCCTCGACCTCGGCGTGGAGCTGGAGCTGAACCGGCGCATTGCGAACCGGCCCGAGGCCCTGCTATCCGAGGGCTACGACGCCGTGTACGTGGCAACCGGGTTCGAGCGGGACACCCCGCTGGACATCCCAGACATCGCGGGGCCGGGCGTCCATGCCGCGCTCACGCTGCTCGACCGCACGCGTCGCGGGGAGCGGGTGGACCTGGGCCGCAGGGCGCTCGTCATCGGCGGCGGCGACACGGCCATGGACGCGGTGCGCACTTCCCGCCGGCTGACCGGCAACCCCACGACCATCGTCTACCGCCGCACGCGCGCGGAGATGCCCGCCAGCCCGGAAGAGCTGGAAGGCGCGCTGGAAGAGGGCAACATCCTCGAAGAACTGGTGTCGCCGGTCAGCGTGGTGCGCAAGGACGGCCAGGTCACGGGCCTCCAGTGCGTGCGCAACGCGCTGGGCGAGCCGGGGCCGGATGGCCGGCGCCGGCCCGTGCCCATCCGCGGCAGCGACTTCATCATCCCCTGCGACGCGGTCATCGTCGCAGTTGGCCAGAGCCCGGATGTCAGCTTCCTTGACGGCAGCGTCGTCACGCTGTGCGACGAGGGCGGCATCGGCATCGACCCGGCGAGCGGCCAGACCGCGGCGGCGGGCATCTATGCGGGCGGCGATGTGGCCCAAGCCGGGCCGGAGAGCATCATCGCGGCCTGCGCGGACGGGCGCCGCGCGGCCGAGGCCATCTGCCGCCAGTTCGGGATCAATTTCGCCCAGCCGCCCGCGCACATGCCGAAGCTGTCCGAGGATGACATCCTGGCGAACAAACAGATGCGCGTGCGCAAGCTGCCCCAGCAGCAGCCGCCCATGTTGCCCATCGAGCTTCGTGAGGACTTCGACCTGATCGAGCTGGCCTTCACCGACGAGCAGGCCCGCGCCGAGGGTGCACGCTGCCTCCAGTGTACGAGCTATTGCGATAAGTGCGTCGAGGTGTGTCCCAACCGGGCCAACTGGACGTTCAAGATCCGGCCAGTGCGCTGGCAGGTGCCGGCGCTGGCGGTCCAGGACGGCGAATTGATCGTCGCGGGCAGCGAGGCCTTCGAGGTCGTGCAGGACCGGCAGATTCTGAACGTGAACGACTTCTGCAATGCGTGCGGCGACTGCACCATCTTCTGCGTCCACGAGGGCCAGCCCTGGTTCGACAAGCCGCGTCTCTTCCTGGACGAGCCGGACTTCCTGCTGGCCGACCATAACGCCTACCGCATCATCGGGGACACCGTCTACCGGCGGCACGAGGGCCGCGCGGCCCAGCTCACCCGGCAGAACGGCCACCTGTTGTACGAGGACGAGGCGGTGCAGGTCATGCTGGCGCGCGACTTCCAGGTCCGCGAGATGCGGCTGAAGCAGCCCTTCGCAGGCGCACACTCCCTGCGCGACGCGGCGGAAATGCTCATCGTGTTGGAAGGCGTGAGCGAGTCGCTGCCGGGGCTGGTGCTTTAGCGGGTAAGCTCATCCTCACCCCCCGACCCCCTCTCCTGAGAATGTGGCAACCTACGGTTCGCACATTCTCAGGAGAGGGGGAGGTGCGAGGGTTATCACTCCCCCTCTCCTGAACTTCTTGTCCTTCAGGAGAGGGGGTCGGGGGGTGAGGTCGTCAACAGTATAAAGCGGAGACATCATGCTCATAACCAACGCGACCATCTTCACCTTGGGCGCGGCG
>CAZTMA010000001.1:0-84345 GCA_964614645.1 uncultured Anaerolineales bacterium | reverse complement strand
AAGCGGAGACATCATGCTCATAACCAACGCGACCATCTTCACCTTGGGCGCGGCGAACCAGCGGATCGACAACGGCGCGATTCGCACGGAGGGCGCGCTCATCCGCGATGTCGGCGTGTCAGCGGAGTTGACCCCGCGGCCGGGCGAGGAGACGCTGGATGCGGGCGGCAAGCTCGTCCTGCCCGGCTTCCTCTGCGGACACACGCACTTCTACGGCGCGTTTGCGCGCGGCATGGCGATTCCGGGCGCGCCCGCGACCAACTTCGTCGAAATCCTCGACCGGCTGTGGTGGAAGCTCGACCGGGCGCTGCTGTGGGACGACATTCGCTACTCCGCGCTCATCTGCCTGGTGGACGCGGTGCGCCACGGCTGCACGACGCTGATCGACCACCACGCCAGCCCCAACGCCATTGACGGCAGTCTGGACATCATCGCGGATGCCGTGCTGGAGACGGGGCTGCGCGCCAGCCTGTGCTATGAGGTCACGGACCGCAATGGGCAGGACGGCACACGGGCCGGCATCGCGGAGAACGTGCGCTTCATCAAACGCTGCCAGCGCGAGCGCAACCCGCAGCTCGGCGCATCCTTCGGGCTGCACGCCGCGCTAACCCTGTCCGACGAGACGCTGGAGGCCTGCGTGGCCGCGGCAAAGGATCTCGACACCGGCTTCCATATCCACGTCGCAGAAGGCATCGCGGATCAGGAAGAGAGCCTGCGCAGATACGGCGTGCGGGTGGTGGAGCGGCTCAACCGCTTCGGCATCCTCAGCCCGCAGACCATCGCGGTCCACTGCGTCCACCTGGATGCGTATGAGAAGGACATCCTGCGCGAGACCGGGACGTTCGTCACCCACCAGCCGCGCTCGAACATGAACAACGCGGTCGGGCTGCCGGATGTGCCGGGGCTGCTCTCACGCGGGGTGCCGGTTGCGCTGGGCAACGACGGCTTCTCGAACAACATGCTGGCCGAGATGAAGACGGCCTACCTGGCGCACAAGCACAACACCGGCGACCCGCGCACGTTGCCGGGCGACGTAGTGCTGCAGATGGCCTACCCGACCAACGCGCGGCTGGCCAGCCACTTCTTCCCGCAGCCGGTCGGCGTCATCGAGCCGGGCGCCAACGCCGACCTCGTCTTCCTGGACTACGCGCCGCCCACCCCGTTGACGCCGGGCAACCTGCCCTGGCATCTCATCTTCGGCGCGGACGGGACGCACATCACACACACCATCGCATCGGGCAAGGTCTTGATGCAGGATCGCCGGTTGACGACGCTGGACGAGGCGGCCATCATGGCCCAGGCCCGCGAACACGCAGTCGCGGTCTGGCGCAGAATCGGGTAGTGTACCCGCGGCTACGGCACTGTCAGCAGGGACAGGGTAAGTTGGGCAAGCAGACAGCATGCCTAACAGAAAGGAGTTCAACATGAAAGAACCTACTTTCTCCTGGGTCCAGGCGTATGAACAGGGCACGTTGACGACGATGCAGATGGAAAGCTTGCAGGCGATGGTCGACAACGACGAAGCCGACAGCCTGCTGGATGCAGCCCGGCGGCTGGACTTTGAGACGACGCACCAGGCCGGCAGTGAGCCCGGCCCGCAGGCGTATTAGTAATAGGCTCTGTCAAGGCCGGTCGAAGTGCTTCGGCCGGCCTTGACACAAGCTACATCCACGGAGCACGCATGTGGCATAGTTATCATGCGCCGGGGAGCGTCGACGAGGCGCTGGCGCTCCTTGCGCACTACGGCGACGCCTGCCGTGTCATCGCGGGCGGCACCGACCTGATCCTGGAACTGGAGCGCGGTGTCCGCACGCAGCAGGTTCTGGTCGACATCTCCCGGATTGAGGCACTGGACACCATCCATAGCGGCCCCGACATCCTCACGCTCGGCGCGCTCGCGTCCCATAACCGCATCGTGGCGTCGCCGGATGCCGTTGCGCGGGCCTTTCCACTGGCGCGCGCGTGCTGGCTCGTCGGCGCACCGCAGATTCGCAACCGGGGCACGGTCGCGGGCAACCTGGTGACGGCCAGCCCGGCGAATGACACAATTGCACCGCTTTGGGCGATGGACGCGACGGTGACGCTGGCCAGCCAGGCGCGCGGGGAGCGCACACTGCCCTTCGACGCCTTCTTCCAGGGCGTGCGCCGCACCGCACTCCACCCGGACGAGCTGCTTGTGCGCATCAATGTGCCCGCGCTGCAGCCAACGGAGCGCGGCACTTTCCTCAAGCTTGGGCTGCGGCAGGCACAGGCCATCAGCATCGTAAATACCGCGGTGGTCGTGGACTTCGCCGGCTCAACCGTGCGTCGCGCCAGGATTGCGCTGGGCGCGGTCGCGCCGACCATCCTGCGTGCCGCCGAAGCGGAAACCTACCTCGCCGGCCGGGAACTGCACGCGGAGACCATCAACCGTGCCGCGGAGCTGGCCGCCACTGCCGCCCGCCCCATCTCGGACATCCGTGGGAGCGCGGAATACCGTCGCGACATGGTGCGCGTGCTGGTGAGCCGTGCGCTGCAGCAGTTGGCCGACGGAACCGAGCGGGCCGGCTGGCCGGAGCAGCCCGTCCTCCTGCGCATCGCCCCACCCCATGAACAACGACCGCTACCGAACAACCTGCAACCTGTAACTTGTAACCTGAACGGCCGCCCGGTCACGCTGCCCCATGCGCACGGCAAGACCCTCCTGCGCGCGCTGCGCGAGGATGCGGGGCTGACCGGCACGAAGGAAGGCTGCGCTGAAGGCGAGTGCGGCGCCTGCACCGTCTGGCTGGACGGCGTCGCGGTGATGAGCTGTCTCGTGCCCGCGGAACGCGCGGCCGGCTGCGAGGTGGTCACGGTCGAAGGAGTGGCGCCGGACGGCGCGCTGCACCCGGTGCAACAGGCGTTTGTCGATGCGGGCGCGGTGCAGTGCGGCTACTGCACGCCGGGCTTGATCATGTCTGCGGGGATGCTGCTGGCGGAGGTCGCGCATCCGACGCCCGGCCAAATCAAGGAAGCGCTGACCGGCAACCTATGCCGCTGCACCGGCTATTACAAGATCCTGGAAGCAGTGGATCGGGCCGCGGCGACGCAGAGTTAACCACGGAAGACGTTCCCCGGCGACTGAAGTCACGGCGACCCTTACGAAGTCTGCCTTCGCAGACTAAAGGCGTCAGCTTCGCTGACGCACAGTCTCCGCAGGGAGACTTGGTAAGAGTGGCAGCGGTTTCAACCACCCGAAACGGACGGTGCTGTCTATGAACCAACCCTCCATCGGCCAGAGCCTCCCGCGGAGCGACGCGGCCGGCAAAGTCACGGGCCGCACGCTCTATCCGGGCGACATCAGCCAGCCGGACATGCTGCACATGGCTACGCTGTTCGCAGGCCGGCCGCATGCCCGCGTCGTCGGCCTGGACGTCACGGCCGCAGAGGCCGCGCCGGGCGTCGTCGCGGTGTTTACCGCTACAGACGTGCCGGTGAACGAGTATGGCCTGCAAATCAAGGACCAGCCCGTGCTGGTCGGCCCAGGGCCGAATGGGCCGGGGTCGGGCAAGGCCGGCGCAGATATCGTGCGCTTCGTCGGCGACCAGATTGCGCTTGTCGTCGCGGAGACGGAGATGCAGGCGCGCGCCGCGCTCAAGCTCATCCGCGTCGAATGGGAGGACCTGCCCCTGCTGCTGGACCCGGAGCAAGCCGTGCAGCCCGGCGCGCCGCAGCTTCACCCGCATTGCGTCGATAACATCGCATACAGCTACCGCATCCGCAAGGGCGATCTCGACGCAGGGTTCCGCGCGGCGGATGTCATAGTCCAGGACGTCTACCAGACGCCGGTGCAGGAGCATGCCTATCTCCAGCCGGAGGCGGGCGTCGCATACCTCGATGAGGCCGGCCGCGTCACCGTGGAGGTCGCAGGCCAGTGGACCCATGCCGACCGCGAGGCGATTGCCCATGCACTTGACCTCCCCGTCGAGCAGGTGCGCGTCATCTACCCGGCCATCGGCGGCGCGTTCGGCGGCCGCGAAGACATGTCCGTGCAGATCACCCTCGCGCTCGTCGTCTGGCGGCTGGCGCAGCGCGGTATCCGCCGGCCCGTCAAGACCATCTGGACACGCGAGGAATCCATTATCGGCCACGGCAAGCGCCACGCGATGACCATCTACACCCGCTGGGGCGCTCGGCGCGACGGCAAGCTGACCGCAGTAGAAGTGCGTGTCGTGGCCGACGGCGGCGCGTATATGTATACCAGCAACAAGGTGCTGGGCAACACGACACTTACCTGCACGGGGCCGTACGAGATACCGAACGTTGCGGTGGATACCTGCGCCGTGTATACGAACAACGTGCCGGGCGCCGCGTTCCGCGGGTTCGGCGGGCCCCAGGGCCACTTTGCCGCGGAGAGCCAGATGGACCGGCTGGCCGAGGCGCTCGGCATGGACCCGGTCGAGCTGCGGCTGCGCAATGTGCTGACGGACGAGAAGCTGCTGTCGACCGGCAGACCCATCCCCGGCGGCGTCGGGCTGACCGAGACGATCATCGCCGCGGCAACCGCGGCAGGCTGGACGCAGGATACGGCCGGCCACTGGCGACGGCCAACCCGAATAGCCACAGAGAACACAGAGGACACTGAGGTCTCGAGAGACGATTGTGGGAGCCTCAACCTGCAGAGCGGACTGTTATCGCAATCTCAAATAATCTCTTCGCCCTCTGCGACCTCTGTGGCTAACATCCGGCGCGGGATCGGCTTCGCGGCGGGGTTCAAGAACGTGGGCTTCAGCTTCGGCTACCAGGAGAACTCCTACGCGCGTGTGGAGCTGCGCGGGGGTACCGAGATCGAGGAGGCCACCCTCTTCATCGCAGGCGCGGACGTGGGCCAGGGGCATCACACCGTCATGGCCCAGGCCGCGGCGGAGGTGCTCGGCATCCCGTTCGAGCGGGTGCGCATGGTCACATCCGACACCGCGCACATGGGCGACTCGGGTAGCGCGTCGGCCTCGCGGCTGACCTACATGGCGGGCAACGCGGTGCGCGGCGCCGCGGCGGCGGCGCTGGCGAAGTGGCACAACGAGGACCGGCCCGCGGTGGCGGAATATGTCTTTCTCGCGCCCAAGACGACCCGGCTGGACCACGACACCGGCCAGGGCCAGCCGAACTTCGCCTACGGCTACGTGGCGCAGGCCTGCCAGGTCGCCGTAGATATGGACACCGGAGAAGTGCGCGTGGAGCGCTTCATCAGCGCGGACGACGTGGGCCGGGCGCTCAATCCGCAGCAGGTGACCGGACAGATTGAGGGCGCAGTGGTGCAGGCGCTCGGCTACGCGCTCCTGGAAGACTGGCGGACACGCGACGGGCAGGTGCTCACCAACCGGCTCAGCACCTACCTCATCCCGACTGTGCTGGACGTGCCCGCCCGGCTCGACTCAATCATCGTCGAAGTGCCGGACCCAAACGGGCCGTGGGGCGCGCGGGGCATGGCCGAGATGCCTTACCTGCCGGTCGCGGCGGCCGTCTGCGCGGCCGTCTACGACGCGACGCGCGTGCGCTTTACCGAGTTCCCGCTGACGCCCGAACGCGTGTGGCGGGGACTGCACGAACCGGCGGGATAGAGAGATGTACGTTCAAGAGTCCGGCGCGGCTTCCTCTGCCGCTCCGACAATTGTGCTCCTGCACGGCGGCGGGGTCGGCGGCTGGTCCTGGCGGCCTGTGGCTGAGCGCCTGGACGACTATCACCTGCTCATCCCCGACCTGCCCGGCCAGGGACGCAGCGTGACTGAAGGGCCGTTCACGTTCGACCGCGCAGTGACGCTGGTCGCCGGGCTGATCCGTGACCGGGCGCACGACGGCAAGGCGCACGTGGCCGGCCTATCGCTCGGCGCTCAGACGCTCGTCCAACTGCTTGCCGATGCGCCGGACACGCTGCTCAGCGCGTTCGCCAGCGGCACGCTCGTCCGCCGGCTGCCGGGGGCGGGACTCGCCCGGCCCATGCTGTGGCTCTACGCGCCGCTCAAGAACCTCCCCGCGCTCATTCGCGCCAATATGCGGAGCCTCGGCATTCCAATGGAGTATTACGCAGAGTTCGCAGCAGACACGCGCGGCGCCACGACAGATGCGCTGGCCAGCATTCTGAGCGCCAACATGAGCTTCGGACTGCCGGCGGAATTGAACAATATCCGGAGCACTTTGAGTGTTCCGCGAACGCTGGTCACTGTGGGCCAGCGCGAATATGGTATCATGCAGCGATCAGCGCGCGACCTCGTAGCCAGGCTCCCGCGCGGCCAGGGCTATATCGTCCGAGGCGCCGGGCACAACTGGCCGGTTGCCGCGCCTGAGCTGTATGCCCGCACTCTGCGCGCCTGGATCACCGGCGCTCCGCTGCCCGCCGAACTCGTTGCACTCTAAGGAGGAAACCGTGATCGCAGAACTTGTTCGTCGTAACCGCAGTTATCGTCGCTTCCGCGAGTCGGAGCCTGTCAGCCTCGACACCCTGCGCGAGCTGGTGGACCTGGCACGCTTGTCAGGGTCCGCGCGCAACGGGCAGCCCTTGCGCTACGTCCTCTGCTGCGACCCCACCACGAACGCAGCCATCTACCCCTGCCTCGCCTGGGCAGGATACCTCACCGATTGGCCCGGCCCCGACGAGGGCGAGCGGCCCAGCGCATATGTCGTCGTCCTGACCGAGAAGGGCCACGGCCAGGCCGCAGCAGTGGACGAGGGACTGGCGCTGCAGAGCCTCCTGCTCGGTGCCGTGGAGCGCGGTCTGGGCGGCTGCATCCTCGGCTCGGTGGAGCGCGGCAAGGTGCGCGCCATCCTGGGCATCCCGGAGAACTACGACATCCTCCACGTTGTCGCGCTCGGCGTGCCCGCGGAGACCGTCGTCCTGGAGGACATCGGACCCGACGGCGACATCAAGTACTGGCGCGACGCACAGAGCATCCATCATGTACCGAAGCGGCGGCTGGCCGATATCATCATCGGTGAGCAGGGATAGATTCGATGGACGACGCAGCCGACTACTATGGAGCGGACTTTGTAGCCGAGTTCTACGACCACATCCGGCCATACGCAGAGCGCCAGGATGTCGCGTTTTTCGTGCAGATGGCGCGCGGGGCGGACGGGCCGGTGTTGGAACTAGCTTGTGGAACGGGGCGCGTGCTGATTCCTACCGCACGTGCTGGCTGTGAGATTACCGGGCTGGATCTCTCGCCGGCAATGCTGGCTGTGTGTGCTGCACGCATGACACAGGAAACGCCCGAAGTGCAGGCGCGCGTCCGGCTGGTGCAGGGTGACATGCGCGATTTTGACCTGGGGCAATCTTTCGCGCTCATCACCCTGCCATTCCGCCCCTTCCAACACTTGATGACTGTCGAGCAGCAGATGGCCTGCCTGGGCGCCATCCACCGGCACCTGCGTCCCGGTGGACGCATGGTGCTGGACCTCTTCAATCCATCTATCCCTGTTCTCGCCGCGCCTGAGCGGCTGGAGGAATTCGGGGATGAACCCGAGTTCACGATGGCTGATGGGCGCCGTGTCATACGCCGCCACAGAATCACCCTGCGTGATCACTTCAACCAGTCGCAGCACATCGAAGAAATCTTCTACGTTACCCATCCCGACGGTCACCAGGAGCGCCTGGTTCGCAACTTTCCACTGCGCTATCTGTTTCGCTTTGAGGCTGAACACCTGCTCGTACGCTGTGGCTTTGAGGTCGAAGCCCTGTATGGCGGACACGACGGGAGCCCGTATGGCGCAAGATATCCGGGTGAGCTGATCTTCGTCGCACGGAAGCCGGCCGATGGTCTCGCCTGAGTTCTGGGAGCGCCTGGACGAGCTTGTGCGCACCAGCACGGTTGTGATCGACCGGCCGGCGGGCAGCCGCCATCCGCGCTATCCTGAATTCATGTACCCGCTCGATTATGGCTACCTGTCGGAGACCCGCGCGGCGGATGGCGGCGGCATCGACGTATGGCGCGGCAGCCTGGCCGCGGAGGACGACGTGCGCGTGACTGCCATCGTGGTCAACGTTGACCTGGTCAAGCGCGACACAGAACTCAAGCTCCTGCTGAACTGCACGCCCGACGAGGCCTGCCGGATTGTGGCAACCCACAACATAGGACGGCAGTCGGCCATCCTCATCGCGAGGCCCACTTGAACGTCGGCGGCTCCGTCGCAGCACGCCGCGCACCGCGCAGCCTGTGGCTGCTCGCGGGCACGCTGGCCGTCGCGCTGGGGCTGCGCCTCTGGGCCATCACGTTCGGCCTGCCCTACCTCGAACACCCTGACGAACCCTTCTGGATCTTCGCAGTCCTGAAGATGGTCAAGACCGGCGACCCTAATCCGCACGACTTCATCTACCCGTCGCTCTACTACTACATCAACGCGGTCATCTACCTGGCTTATTATGCGGTGGGGCGGGTGTTGGGCGCCTTCCAGAGCCTGGCGGACCTGGCCGAGCCCGTCCTGCTGATCGGCGGCTCCGGCAAGCTGGCGCTGAGCGGGCTGCTGCTGGGAGGGCGACTCTTCTCAGTCGCGGCCGGCTGCGGGACCGTGGCGCTGACGTTCTTCATCGCACGGCGGATGACCCGACGCCTGTCCGCTGCAACCGCAGCAGCCCTCCTGACGGCGGTCTCGCCCATCCTGGTCATGCACGACCGCTTCATGGCCCCGGATGGGCCGATGACGTTCTTCACGACCCTCACCGTGGCCGGTGCGTGGCTCATCTACGAACGCGGCCGGTGGCGCGACTACGTCCTGTCCGGCGTGGCGCTGGGGCTGGCCGCCGGGATGAAATACAACACGGCCATCTTCGCGCTGGTCATCGTCCTGGCGCACTTCCTGCGCAAGGGCCGCTGGGGGCTGCGAGACTGGCGCTGGATTGCCGCCGGAGCGATCTCCGTGCTCACCTTCCTGCTCACCACCCCGTATGCCCTCCTGGACACGCAAACCTTCCTGGACGGCGCACTCATCGACGTGCGCCACTACACGGGCGGCCATGCCGGGGTGACCGGCGGCTCGCTGGCCTGGTATGTAGCCTACTTCTGGCAGACCGATGGGCCGGTGCTGGCGCTGGCCGCTGCGGGCGCGCTGTGGGGCCTCTATCGCCGGCAGCGGGGCGTCATCATGGTCGCTGCGACGGCGCTCGCCTATCTCCTGTTCATCGGCGCGTTCACCGTGCATTTCGAGCGCACTGCCGTGCCGCTGGCGCCGCTGTTTGCGCTGCTCGCGGGCGCACTCATCGCGGCGCTGACGCCGGCCGGGAAGCATCCCTGGACTCGCGCTGCGCCGCCAGTGGGGTTAAGCCGCCTGCCGGCTCAGGATGGTTCGGGCGCTATGCGCATGCAGTGGGCTGCGGTCGCGGCGCTGGTCGTCGTCATCCTCGCCGTGCCGCTCGTCGGGACGGTGCGCGAGGCGCTCCGCCTGACGACCCCCGACGGCCTGGACACCGCCCGCATCTGGATCGACGCGAATCTGCCGCCGGGCGCGCGCATCGGCGTCGAGTCATACTCGCCCTGGATCGACCCGCAGAAGTTTTCGATTCAGGGTTTCTACAAGCTGAACGACCATCCGCCGGAGTGGTATGCGGCTGAGGGCTATGACTATCTCGTCTTCAGCCAGCGCATGTTCCGGCGGTTCTACGCCGATCCGGTGAACACGGCCGCGGCCTTGGCCCAGTACGAGGCCTTATTCAGCGCGTTCGAGCCGGTCATGGTCTTCACCGATGGCGGCTACGAAGTGCGCATACACGGGGTGCCCTGATGTCTGATACCTTGCCTGAATTCAACTCCCGCCGCTCGCCGGTCTACGGGCGCCGCGGCATGGTCGCGGCGTCGCAGCCGCTCGCCGTCGCCGCCGGGCTGGAAATACTGGCCGCGGGTGGCAACGCAGCGGATGCGGCGGTCGCAACCGCGGCCGCGCTCAACGTCACCGAACCGACCTCCACGGGCATCGGCGGCGACTGCTTTGCGCTCTTCTATGACGCGCAGACCGGCCACATCAGCGCGCTCAATGGGTCGGGCCGCGCGCCCGCGGGCCTGACGCTCGAACGGCTGGCCAAAGAAGGTTTCGCGCACGAGCTGCCGCCGTATCACGCGCACACCGTGACCGTGCCGGGCGCCTGCGCGGGCTGGTGCGACCTCATCGAGCGATACGGGCGTCTGCCGCTCGCCCGTATCCTCGCGCCGGCCATCCGGCTGGCCGAGGAGGGGTTCCCCGTCGCGCCGCTCACCGCGTACTTCTGGCAGCGCGGCGCAGAACGGCAGTTGCGCACCGCGCCGGGCGGGCTGGAGCTGACGCTGGACGGCCGCGGGCCGCGCGCGGGCGAGCTCTTCCGCAACCCGGGCCTGGCCCGCACGCTGCGCGCCGTCGCAGAGGGCGGCAAGCGCGCCTACTACGAGGGCCCGATTGCAGAGGCCATCGCCGCAGTGCTCCAGGCCGCGGGCGGCTGCATGACCGCAGAGGATCTGGCCACACACACGAGCACGTGGGAGCAGCCCATCAGCACCACGTACCGGGGCCTGCGGATATGGGAGTGCCCGCCCAACGGGCAGGGGCTGGCCGCGCTGCTGGCGCTCAACATCCTCGAAGGGTATGACCTGGCCGCGCTCGACCCCCTCGCGCCGGAACGCCTCCACCTGACCATCGAGGCCATGCGCCTGGCCTTTGCCGATGTGCGCTGGTACGTTGCCGATCCGGCCTTCAACCCTGCACCGCTGGCGGGGCTGCTCGCCAAGACGTATGCAGAGACGCGGCGCAAGCTCATCGACCCGCGTCGGGCGACGGTCGATCAACAGCACGGCGCGCCGGTCGCGGGATCGGACACGGTCTACTTCTGCGTCGTGGACGGGGCAGGCAACGCCTGCTCGTTCATCAACAGTAACTACATGGGGTTCGGCACGGGCATCGTCCCGGCGGGCTGGGGCTTCACGCTCCAGAACCGCGGCCATAACTTCAGCCTGGATGCGCGCCATCCCAATGCGCTCGCGTCCCGCAAGCGGCCCTACCACACCATCATTCCGGCAATGGCAACGCGCGAGGCTGACGGCAGCCTGTACGCCGCGTTTGGCGTGATGGGCGGCTTCATGCAGCCGCAGGGCCACATGCAGGTGGTGGTCGGGCTGGCGGAGGACGGCCTCAACCCACAGGCCGCACTCGACCGGCCGCGCTTCTGCATCACCGATGGCACGGCAGGCGGCCATGTTGCGCTGGAGGAAGGCATCCCGGCCGCGACGCTCGACCGGCTTGCGGCCATGGGGCATCGTGTGTCCCTGGTGACCGGGTACGACCGCGCTACCTTCGGCCGCGGACAGATCATCCGGCGCGATACCGACACCGGCGTCCTCTGCGCGGGCAGCGATCCGCGTGCGGACGGCTGCGCGATGTGCCTGTAGCCGGCATGCGCGACCTGCTGCCGCCGCTGTTCCTGGACCGCATGGCCGCGCTGCTGGGCGGGCCGGAGAGCGTCGAGTACCGCGCGTTCGCCGCCGGCTACGACCGCCCGCCCGTCGCGGGGCTGCGCGCCAACACGCTCAAGCTGTCGCCGGCAGAGCTGGCCGCGCGGCTGCCGTTTGCGCTGGCGCCCGTGCCGTGGTCAGCGGACGGGTTCATCCTGCAAGACACGGACGAATCACCGGCGGGACGGCCGGGCAAGCACCCGTATCATGCAGCCGGGCTGTACTACCTGCAGGAGCCGTCCGCACTGGTACCGGTCGAACTCCTCGATCCGCAGCCCGGCGAGCGCGTGCTGGACCTATCGGCTGCGCCGGGCGGCAAGGCGACGCACATCGCAGCCCGCCTGCAGGGCGAGGGGTTGCTGGTCGCCAATGAAATTCACGGGCGCCGCGCCTGGGACCTGGCCGAGAACCTGGAACGCTGCGGCGTTCGCAACGCGGCCATCACCAACGAGAGGCCGGAACGCCTGGCTGAGCGGTTCGGGGCCTGGTTCGATGCGGTGCTGGTGGATGCACCCTGTTCCGGCGAGGGGATGCTGCGCAAGAGCGCGGCGGCGCGGCAGGAGTGGGCGCCTGAACTGGTGACGGGCTGCGCAACGCGGCAGACCGGCATCCTCGCGCACGCCGCGCAGCTCGTGCGGCCGGGCGGGCGGCTGGTCTATTCCACCTGCACCTTTGCGCCCGAGGAGAACGAGGGCACCGTCGCCCGCTTCCTGGCCGCACACCCCGACTTCGACCTGCCTGAGCCGCCGCGACGGCCGGAGTTCGAGCCGGGCCGGCCCGACTGGCTGCCCGTGGGTGAGCGGGATGCGCGGCTGGCCCATGCCGTGCGCCTGTGGCCGCACCGGGTCGACGGGGAGGGGCATTTCGCGGCGCGGCTGGTGCGCCGGGCAAACGCAGAGCGCGAAGCCGGTCCGCGGCTCGCGCGCGTGGAGCGCCTCCCGCGAGCGATGGAGGCCGCGTACAGGACCTTCGTCGCGGAGGCCCTGACCGAGCCGCCGGCTGACGCCGTCGCGCTCACAGGTTCCTACCTGTACGCGCTCCTGCCCGGCCTG
Organism: uncultured Anaerolineales bacterium; assembly: GCA_964614645.1. Taxonomy (GTDB): domain Bacteria; phylum Chloroflexota; class Anaerolineae; order CG2-30-64-16; family CG2-30-64-16; genus MWBF01. The sequence goes on along the minus strand of CAZTMA010000001.1, from coordinate 71,870 downwards.
CCCGACCTGGCCGGGCTGCGCTTTCTGCATGGGGGCTGGTGGCTGGGCGTATTCAAGAAGGACCGGTTCGAGCCGTCTCATGCGCTGGCGCTGGGACTACAGGTTCACCAGGCTCGCCGCGTGGCCGATTTCTCGGCGGATGGGCCGCAGGTGATGGGCTACCTGCGCGGGGAGACGCTCGCCAGCCCGGGCGAGAACGGCTGGACCCTTGTGACGGTGGACGGTTACCCGCTCGGCTGGGGCAAGCGGGTGGATGACCGGCTCAAGAGCCATTACCCCAAGGGACTGAGGCAGGTGGGATGAGCGATCCGAGGAACCACGTGGTATTGGTGCGCGGGGCAGGCGACCTCGCCAGCGGCGTTGCCATGCGGCTGCACCGCGCGGGCTTCGACATCGTCATGACCGAGTTATCCGAGCCGCTGATGGTGCGCCGCGCCGTCTGCTTCGGTGAGGCGGTCTGGGAGGGCGCGGTCACGGTCGAGGACATTACAGCGGTGCACGTCGCGGACCTGTCCGCAGCCTACAGCGCCCTGGCGGCCCGGCAGATCCCTGTCCTCGTGGACCCGGCGGGCCTCTGCCGCACCGAGCTTGCGCCGGGGGTCGTGGTGGACGCCATCATGGCAAAGCGCAACACCGGCACGGCCATCACCGACGCGCCGCTCGTCGTCGCGCTGGGGCCGGGTTTTACCGCGAGCACCGACTGCCACGCAGTCATCGAGACGCACCGGGGCCACTGGCTGGGGCGGGTGTATTGGCAGGGCGCGGCGCTGCCCGACACGGGTGTGCCCGGTGAAATCGGCGGCGAGGCCGCGCGGCGCGTCCTGCGCACGCCGGCCGGCGGCATCTTCACGAGCCGGGCCACTATCGGCGACAGCGTGGAGACAGGGCAGTTGCTCGGTGCGGTCGATGAGACGCCGCTCACCGCGACTTGCAACGGCATACTTCGCGGGCTTATCCGGCCGGGCGTCTACGTGGCCGCCGGGGTGAAGATCGGGGATATCGACCCGCGCGCTGAGCGCAGCCACTGCTTCACCGTCTCCGACAAGTCATTGGCAGTCGGTGGGGGCGTGCTCGAAGCCATCCTCACCTTCTTCCCGCGGCAGGCCTGATATGCTGCTCCACGAAGCCCTCCGCATTCGCGCAAAGGATGTCGTCGCCCTGACGGGCGGAGGCGGCAAGACCACGCTCATGTTCCGGCTGGCCGATGAGCTGGTCGCAGCCGGGCGCTCCGTCGTCACCACCATGACGACGCACATCTTCGTCGGCCAAATGGCCCGCGCCCCGGGCCGCCTGGTGCTGAGTGGCGCAGGCGCGCTCCTGGCGCAGTTGCCCGCCGCGCTGGCCGAGCACCGCCACGTCCTCATCGCAGGAGCCACGGTCGTCGAACAGGACAAGGTCGAGGGCATCCCGCCGAGCCTCATCCAGCGTGTCGCCAACCATCACGCGGTGGACGTCGTAATCGTGGAGGCGGATGGCTCACGGCGGCTGCCGTTCAAGACCCCGGCCACGCACGAACCGGTCGTCCCTCCTGCCGCGACCGTCGTCGTGCCGGTTGTCGGGCTGGCTGTCCTCGGCCGGCCGCTCACCGCCGCCCATGTGCACCGGCCCGAGCTCGTTGCCGCTCTGACCGGGGCACAGCTGGGGGATCCCGTAACGCCGGAGATGGTTGCCACCGTGCTCGCGCATCCCTCAGGCGGCGCGAAGGGCGCGCCCGCTGCGGCACGACTCGTGCCCTTCCTCAACCAGGCGGACGACGAACCCCGGCGGCAGGCTGCGCGGGCGATTGCGCGGCGGCTGTTGGCAACTCTTGAGACTGACTCCATCGTCATCGGCTCTGCGCAAGCCGACGATCCCGTGCACGAGGTCTGGGGGCGGGTGACGGCCGTCGTGCTGGCCGCAGGCGGCGCGCAGCGCTTCGGCGCGCTCAAACAGGTGCAGCCATGGCGCGGGCGGCCCCTCGTTGCGCACGTTGCCGCGCAGGCCCTCGCCTGTCCGGACATCGACCGGGTGATCGTCGTTGTGGGCGCGGAGGCGGGCCGCGTGCAGGCCGCGCTGCGAGAGAGCCTGCCCGGCGCCCAACTGGACATTGTAACGGTGGAGGACTGGGCTCAGGGACAGAGCCGGAGCGTGCGCGCCGGGCTGGAGGCGACGACCGCGACGACCGGCGGCCAGCCCTCTGCGGTCGTATTCCTGCTGGCTGACCAGCCGGGCATCACGCCGGAACTGCTCTCGACATTGGTGGAACGCCACCGGACCACGCTGGCGCCGGTCGTGGCCCCGCGCTATGCCGGGCAGCGGGGCAACCCCGTCCTCTTCGACCGTGCCACCTGGCCGGAGTTCGCCCGGTTGAGCGGCGACATCGGCGCGCGGCCCGTCATCGCTGCGCACCGGGACGATATCGCGTGGGTGGACTGGCCGACGCCGGACGTGCTGCAGGACATCGACACGCCTGAGGACTACCGCGCGTGAACATCAGGCAGGCACAAAGACCGTGAAGGAGCCGGAGCGCGAGCGTCACGCCGTGCAGCCTGCTCCTGACCCGGAGGCTGCCTGGGCCGCGGTCTATGACGTGCTGTATGGCGACCTGTCCCCGGACCCCGTGGCTGCCGCGCACAACGCCGCGTTCCTCGCCGCCCAGGTCGCTTACCTGCGCGACCACCTGCCCCCGCCGCCCGGCCGCGTGCTGGATGCGGGTTGCGGCACGGGCCGTCACCTGCCGCTCGCGCAGATAGGGTATCGCATGGTGGGCGTGGACCTATCGCGGCCGATGCTCCTGATGGCAGAGCAGGCGTTGCGCGAGCGCGGCGCGGCGGCACACCTGGTGCGCGCGGACCTGCGCAGCCTGCCGTTCGCCCAGTGTTTCGATGCCGCGCTGTGCCTGGAATCGCCGCTGGCCTACCTGCACGAGGATGCCGGGCTATCTGCCGCGCTGTGCAGCCTGCACCGCACGCTCAAGCCCCGGGGACAGCTGATCGTGGATGTCTTTGACTATGTCGCCACGTTGGGAGAGAGGCCCTTGCTTCCTGCCGTGACGAGGTTCACGACATCGTGGGGCAGCATTGAGGTGAGTGAGGCGCATCACTATGATGCGCGGGGCCGCATCTGGCACATGCAGCAGGCGTTTCGGGTGGAGCGGGCGGGCCGCGTGGAGCAGTTCGACATCGGACACGCACTGCGCATCCGGGCAGTCGCAGAGTACACTGCCGCGCTGGAGACAGCCGGGTTCACGGTCGAGGAACTGCTGCCCGCCTACCCTCACACGCCGGCAGCGTTATGGGACGAGCGCCGCATCATTATCGTGGCGCGGGCGTGACGGGGCAACGGATGTGACCGGATAAACGGATGAGCAGAGGGCATCCACATTCTTGATCCGTTTATCCGGTGAGGCCCGCAAGGTCGCTTTTATCCGTTGCCGTGCTGCTGGGCCGGGCGACCAGACGCGCCAACCCCCACAGCGCCGCCAGGCTCACCGCCAACCCCCACACCTGCGCCAGCCGCAAGCCGCCGAGGATCGCTGCACTCTCTGCGCGGAACGGTTCCAGCAGCCAGCGGCTCAGCCCGTAGCCGAGCAGCGCGACCAGCGCGGTTGCACCGGGCCGCGCGCCGCCGCGCAGTGCGTGTGCGGCCACGGCCGCCGCGACCAACGCGGCCACCGCCTCGTATAGCTGGCTCGGATGACGGCGCACGCCCCAAAGGTCCACAGACCAGGGCAGGTCCGCCGGTGCGCCGGGGAACCGCCCGACCAGCAGCGCGCCGACTGCGGCGATGGCGATGCCGGTCAGGATGCCCGGCGCGGCCGCATCGAGCACGCGCACTACGGGCAGCTTGTGGCGGTGAATGTACCAGGCGGCGACGAGCAGCCCCGCCAGCAGCCCCGGCCACACCAGGAACGCCTGCGTGTTGAAGCCGACGATTTCGAGCGGCTGGCCGCGATAGCTGGACCAGTAGGCGGCCACGTGACCGGCGCGCGCGGCGACCAGTCCCGCGAGAAAGCCGTAAAGCCCCAGGTTATACATATGATCGCCGTCCACACCCTGCCGCTGCGCACCCCAGGAGCCGATGGCAAGCGCGGCCCACCCCGCCAGCAGAAGCGCCAGCGGGAAGGTCTGAATGGCGAGCGGCCCAATTTGCAGTACAGGCAGCATCAGGGATACACGCTTTCCAACGCCTGCGCCAGCGTTGCCTCTGTGAGCGCACCCGACTGGATGCGCCGGATGACACCGTTGCGGTCGATGAAGAAGGTCGTGGGCAGGCTGCGCACGTTGTACGCGCGGCTGACCTGTCCGCGTTCGTCGAGCGGCATGGTGAACGTCAGGCCCAAGTCGGTGACGAAGGTGCGTACTCGCTCAGCATCTTCGGCCTGATTAACTCCCCAGATCGCCACCTCGCCCTGCAGCCGCTCGCTCGCGGCCTGCAACTCGGGCAGCTCAGCGCGGCACGGTGGGCACCACGTGGCCCAGAAGTTAAGCACGACCGGCTGCCCGCGGAGCGCGGCCAGCGTCACCGGTTCTCCCGTGACCGCGGTCAAGGTGAAGTCCGGCGCGGGGTGGCCGATCGCGGGCGCAGGTGGTAGCCCGGCTGCGCTGCCCGCAGCAGCCTCGCCGACCGGCAGCCGGTTGGCCCAAATCCACGCTGCGCCGACCAGGGTCAGCAGCACGAGCAGGACATTCCAGTGTATACGTGACATGGTCGCGCTTCCTTCGTTTTGCGTGCTTCGTTGATTATCCATCGCCACAGCCTACCGTGCTACCCTGCATCCTTCGACTGGCGGCTCTTTGTCATCTGTATTGCGCCGTCCACCCGCTCAGGATGCCTGCGCCATCATTCATAATTCGTAATTCACAGCAGGTCTACCGGGTCTACATCGAGCCGCCAGCCGGGAGGGACGGCCACCTGGCGCAGGAGCGCCGCGGGTTCCGGGCCGCGGATGACAATTTGCCAGCGGTATTCGCTCCGCTCACGCGCAAAAAAGCAGGGCGCGGGGCCGATCAGGTCCGTGTCGGGCAGGTCTTCGCGCTTGATGACAGCCTGCAGCTCGGTCGCCAGCCGGCCAGCCTCCGCCTCCGCCTTCGCCCGCTGGCCATGGTAGTACACCAGCCGCGCTAGCCGGCGGATGGGCGGATAGCCCTGCTCGCGGCGAAAGGCCATCTCCTGCCGGTAGAAGCCCTCGTAGTCGTGGTTGCTGGCAGCCAAAATCGCGTAATGTTCCGGTTCGTAGGTCTGCACCACGACCTCGCCGCCCAGGTCGCTGCGCCCCGCGCGGCCCGCCACCTGGGTCAGCAGTTGGAAGGTGCGCTCGGCCGCGCGGAAGTCGGGCAGGAACAGCCCGGTGTCGGCCGCGACCACGCCCACCAGCGTTACCAGGGGCAGGTCCAGCCCCTTAGCGATCATCTGCGTCCCGATGAGGACGTCGGCCTGATGAGCGACGAATTTGGCGAGGATGGCATCGTGGCTGCCCTTCGCGCCCGTCACATCGCGGTCCCAGCGCAGCGTGCGCGCCTGGGGGAACTCCAGGTGGACGGCCTCTTCCACGCGCTCGGTGCCGACGCCGAAATAGCGGATGCGCCTGCCGCCGCACTCCGGGCAGACCGCCGGCTGCGGGTAACGCCGGTTGCAGTGATGGCAGATCAGCATCTGCCCTTCGCCATGATAGGTGAGCGGGATGCTGCAGCGGACGCACGTCTCGACGTGCCCGCAGTCGCGGCACAGCACGGCCGAGGCGCTTCCGCGACGGTTCAGATAGAGGATGGCCTGCTGGCCCGCATTGAGGATGTGGCGCAGCCCGGTCGCCAGCGCGCGGCTGAACATGCTACGGTTGCCCACGCGCAGCTCCTGGCGCATATCGACGATGCGCACGGGCGGCAGCTCGCCGCGAATGCGCTCCGGTAGCGTGAGCAGCGCAATCTCCGCGCGCCGCGCGGCATAATAACTCTCCAGCGCGGGGGTCGCGCTGCCCAGGATGACCGCCGCGCCGCTGAGCCGGCCCAGCTCCAGCGCGACCGACCGGGCATGATACCGCGGGGTGCGTTCCTGCTTGTAGGACGGCTCGTGCTCCTCGTCCACGACAATCAGGCCAGGCCGCACAAAGGGCAGGAACAGGGCTGAGCGCGAACCGACAACCACCTGGGCTGCGGGATGGTTCGTCTGCACACGACGCCAGACGTCGAACCGCTCGCCTTCGCCTAGCTCGCTGTGCCACACCGTCACCTTGCCGGGGAAGCGCGCCGCGAAGCGGCGGATGGTCTGCGGCGTCAGAGCGATTTCAGGGACGAGCACGATGGCCTGTTTGCCCAGTTGGAGCGTCTCCGCCAGCGCGCGCAGGTAAACCTCTGTCTTGCCGGAGCCGGTCACGCCATAGAGCAGCGTGGCCTTCTGCTCATCCTGCCGGATCTGCCCGGCAATTTCCTCCCACACGGACTGCTGGTCATCGGTGAGCGTGAGCGCCTGGTCGAGCTGGATATCGTAGCTCGCCATAGGGTCGCGCCAGACCATCTCCTCTGCAATGGAGACCAGGCCCGCCGCCTCCAGGTCGCGCAGGGTGTCCAGCGTTGCGCCCGTATTGGCATACACCCACCCGATCCACGCGGGGCCATCGTGACGGGCCAGCGCCTCCAGCACCGCACGCTGTTTCTGCCCCCCGCGCAGTTCGACCAGGGTGTCGGTGATGGCTTCCGGCGGCAGCGCCAGCGTCACCTGCGCAGCAGACCCGCTGCCGGTGATCACTACCCAGCCGCGCTTCTGGAGTTCGCGCACGGGGCCGGGGGTGCAGCCCGCGGCCGCACACAGCTCTCCGAGCGGCAGGCCCTCAGGGGCCGCCGCGACACGCGCGAGCGCATCCGCCTGCTTCGAAGTGCGGCCCAAGGACGGCAGCACGCGCGGCAGCTCGCCGGGCGGCACGAGCAGCCGAACCTGGCGGTCGGTCTTGGCGCGCGGCGGGGGCGCAGGGAATGCCACCTCGCGCGTCACCAGGCCGAGCGCAATCAGCGGCTCCAGGTCGTCCCGCTGCGTTACGCGCTTGAGTCCCGCGCTGATTTCGGACCACTCACCGGGCGCGGCCGTGATGCGATCGAGTAATGCCTGTTGATTGGCGGGCAGACCGGAGGGCGCGGCCGCACGCGTGCGGGCGAAGACGTTGCGCCCGCGCTGAGCCAGGCCCACGGGCAGCATCAGCCGCAAGGCTTCGATCAGGGGGGCCAGGTAGGTCTCGCTGATCCACGCGGCGAGCGTCAGCTGGACCGGCGTCAGTACGGGCTGGGCCCACACCAGGGAGAGAATCTCGCGCGTCTTGAAGTCGGGTGCCGCATCGAAGAGCCGCAGCACGACGGCCTGCAGCCGGCGGCCGCGGAAGGTGACCCAGACCAGATGGCCCGGCTCGATGCGTCCGATAAGCCGATCGGGGACCTCATAGGTAAATGTGCGCAGCAGGGGATCATCTTCCGCACCGGGCGCAGTCAGCCGCGCGCCGAGCGGCGTGTTGACGCAGACATCAGCGTAAAGCATGAAGGCTCACCCGCGGCCCGCTACCGGCATACGGCCGCGGCCATGTAACCGACGGTGTAGGTGCCGGGCGTGCGGTTGCCGGTGACATCGCCGGAGTTGGTGTAGTGGAGGACTTGGGCAGCGGTTGCGCCCAACTGCTGTGCAGCTCGCAGAGCAGCCACGAGGCTGCTGGCCCCGCACGCCTGCACCTGCTCGTGAATGAGCGCGGCAGTCAGCCCGGGCACATCGAGGGCTTGCACGAGATCGACCAGCTTGCGGTCGGTGCGCACCACATCGGTATAGTTGTCGAGGTGGCTGAGGTCGGTCGAGACGACGATGAGCGTGCCTGTCTCCCACAGCGCAGCCAGCGCCTGCGCCAGCCCGTCCAGCCGCTCGACTGCCCCGCGCGTCCCGATGTAGTCGCCCAGCATCACCGGCACAAGCTGAAAGCTGCCGAGCACCACCTGCAGGAAGGGTAGCTCGATTTCCAGTGCATGTTCTTCGTCGCGGCGCACCGGAGTCAGCTCGACCTGCTGTCCCAGACGCGCAATGAACTCGCGATCCAGCAGCACATCGCCCAGGGGAGTCCGATAAGCGTCTTCGACGGGAACCATGAATGAGCCTACGTCACTGCCCCAGATGGGCCGATGCAGCGGACCGAGCACGATGACGCGCTTGATCGCTGCCCCGCGCACCTGGGTGAAGGCGTGCCCGGCCGTGGGGCCGGAGTATGCGTAGCCCGCATGAGGACTGACGAGAACCAGCACGTCACCGGGCAGATCCGTACGCGGTGCCTGAGCCAGGTGTTCCTCGACGGTACGGCGCAAGGCCGGCGCGCTGCCGGGATACCACGTACCCGCGATGGCCGACGGCCGGACTGTATATTTTTCACCGAGCGCCATAATCTGTCTCCGTGTTTCCTAGCGTGCCAGGACCTGGCGTGCATAATCGGCGCGCTCGCCGGCATCTTCGGATTGGAGGAACCGCTCCATCAACAGCTTGGCCTCGGCCAGCCGGCCGGTTTCCACATAGCCCGCGGCCAGGAAGAACTGCACATCCGGATTGTCCGGCATCAATGCGTAGGCGCGCTCCAGCAGCGTCACGCCCTGCGCAAGCTGGTCATCCTGCAGAAACATGAGGCCCAGATTGGCAAGGCTGACTGCGTCCTGCGGGTCGGCGGCGACGGCCTGCTCGAAAAGCTGGCGTGCCTCGTCACGGCTCCCCGCGGACAGGGCTTCATAGGCCTGCGTGCGGAACGTCTCCGCACTGTTCTGCCAGCGCGCGTTGCCGAGCTGCCAGCCGCTAAACAGCAGCACCACGGCCGCCAACGTGCCCGCCAGCCGCACAACCGCACGCTGCCGGTCTGCGACATGGCCCTGCGCACCGGCGATATCCCAACGCCACTCGACCGCGAAGCGCGGGGCCAGCAGCAGGCCGAGCGCAAACCCCATGATCAGGCCCCCCAGGTGTGCTATGTTGTTGATGCCGGGCACGGTGAAGCCGAAGACGAGGTTGATGGCGATGAGCACGCCGAGATTCCCCAGCCGCTGGCTACCCAGCTTGCCGAACAGCGAGCGGTTGGTGAGGAAGAAAGCGGCCTCCGCACCAATCAGGCCGAATACCGCGCCCGATGCGCCGGCGGACAGGACCGAATCGCCCAGCCAGTAGTAGCCGATGTTGCCGGCCAGCCCGGCCGCGAGGTAGATGACCGTGAACCAGAGGGAGCCATACATGGCTTCGACCTCGCGGCCCACGCTGAACAGCGCCCACCCGTTGAACAGGATGTGCTGCAGCCCGATGTGCAGGAACATCGCGGCGACCAGCCGCCAGAGCTCGCCCACCGCAACCAGCGGGTTGACCTGGGCGCCCAGCCGGCGGAGCGTCTCGTGGTTCTGCGAGCCGCCCAACGCCAATTCCGCCACGAACACCAAGCCGATCAACGCGAGGAAAACATACACCACGCGCGGCTTGTGCAGGGGCAATCGCACGTTGACATGCCCTTGCTCGCCCGCAGCGGCTGGGCTCATGTCGTTGGCCTGGGGCGCGCTCATAGCGCCACCGGCTGCCAGTCCACCCGACTCTTCTCGGCCTCGATGATCGCTATGACCTTGTCGACCGTGTCATCGAGCGCGCATTCGCAGTTGATGACCCGATACTTGAATTCACTTGCGCGCGCCAGCTCCGCACGGGCCATCTCCAGGCGGCGCTGTAACTGGGCCTCATCCTCCGTGCGGCGGCGACGCAGACGCTCGACCAGCTCATCCTCCGACTCTGCGGTGAGGAAGATCGTCACGACCTGGGGCACCAGCGCGCGCACGGTTGCGGCGCCCTGCACATCCACCCGCATGACCACATCCTGCCCGCTCGCCAGCGCCGCACGGATACCGGCCTTCGGAATGCCCTTATATTGTTCATACACCAGGGCATACTCGAGCAGTTCCCCGCGCTCGATCATTTCCTTGAAGGCTACTTCCGTGACGAAGTGGTAGTCCACACCATCGAGCTCGTTGGCGCGCCGGGGGCGCGTGGTAGCGGTGACCACAAAGTGGCAGGGGAAGCCTCTGTCCTTCATGCGCTGGATGGTCGCGTCCTTGCCGACGCCCGAAGGCCCGGAGATGACAACCAGCAATGGCCGGGGTTCGTGCAGAGACGCATACCAGTCAGCCCGGTGCGCCTGTGACGTCTGAATATCGGTGGAGTCCGTGTGGCTCATAACCCTCTCAGCCTGCAAGAGCGCTCACCGCAGATGCCGGATGCTTGTTTCCGGTTCCGCTTTCGCGTATAATCTCGTCAGTATCAGATGACGAGGAGAAGCATGCCGATCTACGAATATACGTGTCACGACTGCCGTCGCCGAGTCAGCTTGCTATGGCGCTCATTCGAAGATGCCCAAGCCCGCGCGCCGGTTTGCCCGCGCTGCGGCGGCCACAACCTCACGCGCCTGATTTCGCGCGTCGCCGTCCTCCGCTCTGAGGATAGCCGCCTGGATGACCTGGCCGATCCGTCGAGCATGGGCGACCTGGACGAAAACGACCCCAAGTCACTGGCCCGTTTCATGCGCAAGATGGCGAACGAAACCGGCGAGGACCTCGGGGCCGAGTTTGAAGAAGTCGTCGGCCGGCTGGAGGCCGGCGAGGACCCCGAAGACATCGAAAAGTCCATGCCCGACCTCGCCGCGCCCGGCGGCGGCGGCGAGGATTTCGGGGTCATGTGACTGCGGCGGGCGTCTGAAGCTCCGCGGCTCAGACCTGGACGAATTGCTCCACGTTCAGCACGAAAACCACCGCTCCACCCACGCTCACCTCGATCGGCTCGGCCATTTCCAGGCCCGGCCCCTCCAGCGTGGGCAGCGGTGATACCCACTGCGTTCGCCGGCGGCAGGCCTGCCGCAGAATGTCGATAGCCTGCGCCACCTTCTGATCCTCGGTCCCCAGGAAGATGGTGCTGTTGCCCTCGCGGAGGAAGCCGCCGGTCGTGCTGATTACCGTGGCCCGGAACCCTGACTTGGTCAGTCGGTCGAGCACATCGCGTGAATCATCGCTGCTCACAATAGCCATGATTAGCTTCATAGAGATCCTCCTGACCCTGGGTGTATATGGTTTTGGCAGAACGACTGGTTCATCGCCCGGTTGCTAACCGGCCCATCGTCTATTAGCTTGAAGCCTGCTGGCCCGTTGCCTGTTGGCCCGTTGCCTGCTGGCCCGTTGCCTGCTGGCTCGGTGCCAGCAGATTCGCCACCCGCTCACGGATATGCGCCTGGATGACTGCGCTGGGCTGCAGGGCGTCCAGGACTAACCAGCGTGCCGGCTCTGCAACGGCCAACGTCAGATAGCCCCTTCGCACGGCTTCGTGGAAGGCCAGTTCCTCACGCTCCATGCGGTTCCATTCGGCTGCGCCTCCACCCCGTTTTCGGCGCAACCCCTCCAGCACCGGCAGGTCCAGACAAACGGTCAGGTGCGGGCGCACGGGGCCGATCGCGAAATCGGTAATCTGCCGCAGCACGTCCAGGTCCAACCCGCGACCGTAGCCCTGGTAGGCCAACGTCGAATCCGCAAAGCGGTCACACAGCACCACGCCACCTTGCGCAAGATGCGGCTGGATGACCTCACCGACGAGCTGCGCACGGGCGGCAGAGAACAGCAGAATCTCCGTCTGCGCGCGCATCTCCGTGTGCGTCGGTTCCAGCAGGACGGCTCGCACCGCGTCACCGATGCGCGTGCCGCCCGGCTCACGCGTCGTCAGCACATCGCGGCCCTGTTCGCGGAGCCAGGCGGCGAGCAACGGAATCTGCGTCGTCTTGCCGCCGCCCTCCGGCCCCTCGAACGTGATGAACAGGCCCATCACCTAGCCCGGAAAGATACGTACGCGGCGCCGCGGTTCATTGCCGTAGCTGTGCGACACGAGATTCGCGGCCCGCGCCATCTCGTGCTGCATCCGCCGGACGTCCGCCCCTGCGGGCCGCAGTTCCTCCGAGTTCGATCCTCCCAGTACGCGGCGAATGGCCTCCTGGGTCTCGGCCACGGCCTGCTCCACCGGATCCTCCATCACCACCGGCAGGCCGAACACATCGCCCAGGAACGACTCGACCTGATTCATGGTATTGGCGCGCAGCACATACACCGGAATCCGGCGGCGCTCCGCATCCGAGATGGGCTGCGGGTGCTTGCGATAGTAATTCTTCAGCGTCACGACCGCGTTGGCCTGCTCGAGGCTGTCCACCAACGCAATCGGCACACCGAGGTTCTGTGCGGCCTGAATGAGCCGGCCGCGGCCCACCCCATAGGGATAGACCCGCAGGGTCTGAGCCTGTTGGCGCGCGGGCTGCGGCGCTTCATCCGGGGTCGCCTGATACTGCGGCTGGCTGCCGCGCATAGGACCGCCGCGCTCCACATCATTGGAGCGGCCATTGCCGCGCTTCTCGAAAGGCAAACGGTTCATCCCCGGCCCCGCGCCCATGGTGCGCGATTCGGGCAGCGGCGCGGGCGCCTTCTCAATGCGCACCTGGCCGCTCTCGTCACGGAAACGAATCTCCGGCTGCAGCGACCGGCCCCGCAGGATGGCATCCACGGCTGCGGCCACGCTGTGATGCACGGCCATGCGCTGGCGATCCTGCAGCTCGATCAGCACATCGAACGTGGGCGGCGCGCGGCGTTCCAGCACAGACTTCTGCGTGCCGCGGCGGCGCGCTTCTTCGTCGCTCAACGTGACGCTCTCGATGCCGCCCACCAGGTCTGACAGAGTCGGGTTGATGAGCAGATTTTCGAGGCTGTTGCCGTGCGCAGTGCCGACCAGTTGCACGCCGCGCTCCGCGATGGTGCGGGCTGCCGCGGCTTCCTGCTCGCGACCGATCTCGTCGATGACGATGATCTGCGGCATGTGATTCTCGACGGCCTCGATCATGACCTCGTGCTGCAACTCGGGCGCGGCCACCTGCATGCGCCGCGCGCGGCCGATGGCCGGGTGCGGGATGTCGCCGTCGCCGCCGATTTCGTTGGACGTATCCACGACGACGACGCGCGCCTTCTCGCTCAGAATGCGCGCGGCCTCGCGCAGCAAGGTCGTCTTGCCGACGCCCGGCCGGCCCAGCAGCAGGATGCTCTGGCCGGACTTGACGATATCCTCGATGATATCGATCACGCCGTACACCGCGCGGCCGACACGACAGGTCAGGCCGATGATGCGGCCCTGCCGGTTGCGGATACACGAGATGCGGTGGAGCGTGCGCTCGATGCCGGCCCGGTTGTCGCCGGTGAACATGCCGATGCGATCGATGACAAACTTCAGGTCATCTTCGCTGACCTCGCGCTGGCTCAACACCAGCTCGCGGTCCACAAAACGGGCCTCTGGCAGCCTTCCCAGGTCCAGGATGACTTCCAGCAGGCTATCGCCCTGATTGGATTCCCGCAACGCTTGTTCGACGGGTGGCGGCAGGACCTGGAGCAGGGCATCCAGGTCGTCCGTAATTCTTCGTTGTTGCATACGTTCTGAATACAACCTTTTGCCTGTCATCAGAACAGGTCATGTGTCAATGTGGTCGCACTATGGGCGACCCGCCTGACTGCGCACTGGCATTTCCTGGCGCACCTCACGGCCCACCGCAGACACTGCTGCCGGATGCCGGACCATTGCAACAGTGTGTTTGACGAAACGCACCCGTTCCAGATAGGGTGCAAAGCCGAACCCGGTCAGGGCGCCGCGCAGTCCGCTCTCATACTCGCGGACGGTCGTATACACCGGCACGGTGCGCCGCGACCGCCGCAGCAGGTCAATCTGGCGGAGACCCTGTTCGACGAGTGACCGCAATTCACGCGGCGAAATCTCATTCGCCCCCCACAGCCGCAGCCAGTGGCCCGCCCGCCCGATGTGCACCTGCACGGCGGCGCGCACTTCACCTGCCGGCTCCCACACGGTGCCGCGCCAGCTATCCGGTTCCCACCAGGATAGCGGCGGCGAGCCGACCTCGCCGGTCAGGGCGCCTTCGGCCTGCTGCACCAGCAGCGGCGTATTGCGGGTGTAGAGCCGCTGCAACGCCCAACTATCTTGCGGCGTCTGCGGCCGAAACCCCACCAGTGCCCCGCCAGCCGGAGGCAGCGATGCCAGCCGATAGATGGTCTCCCGCGTGTACGGGCTGAAGGTCGCTGCACGCAAGCATTGCTGCTCGGCACACCCGTCCGGCGTGCTGGCATAGATACGCTGGAGCCCGTGACCGGCCGCCGCCCGCTGGCAGTAAGCCAGCAACTTGCTCCAGATGACTGCGCCGTCCCCGCTGCAAGCGGCCGGTGCCTGATCTGACGGTGCAGCTTCCGCCGTGTCATCCACCGCGGTCACCACCGGTGCGAGATGCAGCAGATCGGCCTCAGGTCGCGCGGCCCGTTTCATCAACTGCACGAAGCCCATCAGCCGCCGGCCATCGACCCTCTCATCCAACACGAAAGAGGCCACGCCCGCTCCCGCCCATGGCCACGGCGCGGTCAGCGCAGTCCACAATGGTTGGTGCGGGTGGGCCAGCATAGGCTCCATTGCCAGCGCCATTCCGTCACGTTGTAGCCGGCGCACCAACCCGATATCGTTCAGACCGAACGGACGAATCACCGACAATCCTGCTCCTGACCAGTTGTCCGGCATTCTACACCGGTTCAGGGGCATTGGCAAGTGATTCTGTTTACAGGGTTGCCACAACGTTGGGCCAAACCTTAGATGGTCGACTTAAAACAGAAGCCCCCAGCGGAGAGCCGGGGGCCGGATGTGGCGCTCAGTAACCTCTTAGACCGGGGTTACATTAACTGCCTGCGGGCCTTTGGGCGTATCTTCGATGACAAAGCTCACCCGCTCTCCAGCGTCCAGGTTGCGAAAGCCTTCGCCGAGGATGTTGGAGTAGTGAACGAATACGTCCTTGTCTCCGCCATCCGGCGAAATGAATCCATAACCCTTGCTCCGGCTAAACCACTTAACTACACCCGTGCTCTCCATTTGGTAGTGCCTCCTGCTAATAGTCCTGTGATCGTCCACGCCTGGCCGGGCACTGGAGTTGCTGTACAGCCAGTTCGCTGCCCGCACAGCCGACAAAACACAAAAACCACCGGGCTAGACTGCAGCACCGGTGGCTGGTGACTGTCCTACTCCCTGGCCATTGTTGTAACGATCACAACGAATAGGATTTTACCATGTCAGGGGGTCCGTGTCAAATGCGTGAGACAATCGGTCAGTTGGGCAAGAGTGTGCCGCTCGGTCCAAACTGCACTTGCTCCGGCCAGGCTTTGCTGCCGACCATCCAGGTCAGCAGGGCATTCTCACGATTCAGCAGCGTGCGCGCTTGGCTCAGAATCACAGTCAGCGACCGGCTGGCCAGCAACTCTTGCTTTTCGCGGTTGTCGATCTGCATGGTTATGGCCGCGAGATAGCCGATCTGTGCGGGCAAGTCAGGCATCTGGTCAACCTTGATTTCCAACCCGGCAGCCTCCGCAATCAGCTTGATGTAAAGTGCCACCCGCTCGCGCACGCTGTCTGCCAGTCCTTCCAAGGCCCCCGCGTCGCCCTGCTCGTCCAGGGGCAGCGTTTCCACCTCACCGCGCAGGTAGGGCTGGTCGTGAATGAACCGGCGTATGCGGAAGCGTTCGACCCCGACCGTGATGATATTCATTGTCCCATTGGGCAGATGCGTGCTCTCGATGATGCGCGCCAGTGTGCCGACGCCATACGGTTCCGCAGGCATGCCCACTTCCTCGCCCTGCTTGATGAGCACGACGCCGAACGGCAACTCATCGGCCAGACACCGCCGAACCATCAAACGATAGCGATCTTCGAAGATGTGCAGCGGCAACACCTGGCCGGGAAACAGCACTGTGTTGAGTGGAAACAGGGCCAGTTCGGTTGTTTCGGTTGCTTCGTCCATAAGGCTACCTCAGGCTACCCTCCGATTACCTCGCTCCACCTGCGTGGCTGTCCACCCGTCATGCGCGCCCGTACAACGGAACAGCCGCGCCGCTGAGCGCAGCAGCGGCATCGCTGCACAGGAAACGCACTGCTGCAGCAATTTGTTCCGGCTGTACCCACTTGCTCCAGTCCGCCTCAGGCATTGCGGCCCGGTTATCCGGCGTGTCCACGGTGCTCATGAGCAGTGTATTCGCCGTAACACCGTCGGCGCGCACCTCAGCCGCAATGGACTGGGTCAGCGCCAGCACGGCCGCCTTGCTCGCCGCATAGGCGCCGCTCTTGGCCTGGCCGGTCGTGGCTGCACGGGCGCCAAAGGTGACGATGCGACCCCACCCCTGTGAGGTCATATGGGGTAGGACGGCCCGACAGGCGTTGAAGGCCGTCTGCACATTCACGCGCCACAGGAGATCGAGGGTTTCCGGTTCGGTCTCGGCCACGGTTGCACCGCCGCGCCATGTGCCCGCAACAGCCGCCAGGATGTCGATCCGGCCAAACCGGGCCACGCCTGCCGCGACAGCCGTCTGAACGGCAGACTCGTCCGTCAGGTCCACGGGCAGTGCCAGGAACCGGTCTGCAGGGATACCGTGCTTCGCGGCCAACGCCGCAACCGCAGCCGCATCCCGCGCGCTCGCCAGTACGATTGCGCCCGCATCCGCCAGATCCTTGACGACTGCTGGCCCTACACCGCCCGTTGCCCCGGTGACCCAGGCCACCTTACCTGTGAGCATGGCACGCTCCATCTTTTGCGTTCACGATTCGTATCATACACTGTTTCGAGGGCTTAAACAATACGGGAGCAGCGCCAGTACACTGCTCCCGTAGACAACCTGAAACTGTTACTCTTATTCGATGCTGCCGGCCGCCATGCGCAGGCCGCGCAAATCCCGCAACTCGATCTTGCGATAACCCAGTTCAACCAGGCCATCATCCTTGAACCCGCGCAGGATGGCGCTGATTGTCTCACGATACGTGCCCAACATGTCCGCAAGCGCCTGGTGGCTCGTCCCGCGGATCGCCTTGCCGCCGTTCGCCAGCTCCAGCAGCAGACCGGCCAGCCGTTCCGGCAGCCGCTTGTACGCGACTTCTTCCATCCGGTTTTCGACCTGGGCGAGACGCTGCCCCACGGTTTGCAGCAGGCCCCAGCTCAGGACCGGGTAGCGCAGCGCCAGTGTTTGTGCCTGGGGCTGTGGAACCATCCAGACCACACAATCCGTCAAGGCCACGGCCTTCACACACGGATCTACGGCGCCCAACAGCGCGCCTTCCCCGAACATCGAGCCCGGCCCCAACGTGGCAATGGCCAGCCGCCGCCCGTTGGGCCCTTCACGAATCAACTGCACCCGACCCTTCATCAGGGTAAAGAGATTACGACCCAGCACATCCGGTTCAGCGAGGGTCTGGCCCGAGCGAATTGACTGTGCCGTGATTGCTTGCTTGAATTCGGGATCATCTTCGCGGAGTTCAATCAGAATCTCCGGTACCGATCGTTGTTTCCCTCGATGCACCATCAGAACACCTCCCCTTTGCACTTCGTATCCAACACTGATCTGTCAGCCTTCCTCCAATTACTCTCAAGAGTATAAGTGAAAATCAGCGATATGTCAATAGTTTGTCAAAGCTGTTAATTAACTCTTAATCTTGCCTTTAGGTAGACGCACACTTTGCTGTAAGGCAGGCTACGGACTAACTGTTTTAATGTCATCGAGTAAGGCTACGAGGTACTCGACGGCGGAACGTGCGTTCTCGCCCAGAAAGATGCCCGGAATCTCCCTGCGCAATTCAGGCTGAACGTTAAAGGCCCGACCTCCAAAGGCAAACACCGGCCGCGGTTCGGGCAGGCTCTGTAGGGCTGCAGCCAGCTCCCCAACGCCGCCAGCGGTCTCAGCAGTGGTAGCAGCAATAACGACGATGGCGGGGCGCAGACGTTCCATTTCTTCGACAAACTGCAGCACCGGCACATTCTGGCCCAGGTAAAGGGTGCGCAGGCCGCGGCGGCGCAGTAACAGGTAGATGAGGAGCAGCCCAAGCTCATGCCAATCGTTCGGCGCACATCCCAAGACAACCAGGGGGCCGGCGGCGCTGCGCGGCGCGGCGTTGATGATGGCGTCTATCTTGCGGCGCAGATAGTTGCTCGCGAAATGTTCGACCGCGGTGGTCACTTCCCCGCGATGCCAACGGTCACCGATCTGCACCATCGTGGGGCCGATGACATGCTCGGTCACCGCTTCGAGGCCGTACACGGCAAAGGCCTCTTCCAGAAGCCGGTCAGCCTGCGCCTCCTCAAAATCTATCAGCGCAGCCAGCAGCATATCCCGCGCGCCGGTCAGGCCCTGGCGGCTCTCAGCGCGAGGCTCGTCGGCCGCTGCGCCGGGCTCGCCCAGCCTGCGATGGCGGTGGAGGGCAATCGCCTGGCTAATCGTGAGACCTTCTTCCACGCGCGCCTTGAGCCAGCGCAGCACCTTGATGTCCTGAGCCGAATAGAGCCGGTAGCCGCTGTCGGTGCGGCCGGGCACAAGGGCGCCATAGCGCCGTTCCCAGGCGCGCAAGGTGGCCGCGGGCAGACCCGTGGCCTCCACCACCGCCTTGATGTTATACACGGGCTGCGTATCTGTCTCGCCTCGCTGCTCGTTCACGTTGATGCTCACTCCTGGCTACGCTTGCAGGGACATTCCGGCGGAACATCTCCGCACGGTAGATTACCTGCACAATCCTCAGCACTATAGCACAGAAGCAGACAGATGTCAATAGTTTGTTTATAGTTTGTTTGGTGGATTGTAGAGACGTTCCGCGGAACGTCTCTACAAGGGGTAAGATCAGCCGAGGCTTAATTCGTTTGCGAGTTCGCGAGCGCTGCCTGCGATGTAGGTGCCGGCAAAGCGGCTCCGCAGTTCCGGGTGAATATTGAACGCGCGGCCGCCGAAGACCAGGCGCGGCCGGGGCTCCGGCAGAGCGCGCACTAACTCGTATACATCTGCCAGCGCGTCTCCGCTTTCGCGGGTACTGGCGGAGAGGCAAACCAGCGCGGGCCGCAGCCGGGCGATCTCCTGCCCCAAGTGGTCTGCAGGCACATTCTGGCCCAGATAGATGACCCGCCAACCCATCCGGCGCAGCACCAGACTGACGAGCAAAATGCCCACATCATGCCATTCCGACGGGCCGGAGCCGGTCATGGCCAGCGGCCCCGCGGCGGGCTGCGCGTAGGCGTGGAACAGGGCGGTCAGCCGGCGGCGCAGGATTGCCGTGGCGAAGTGCTCCTGCACGACGCTCGCCTCGCCTCGGTGCCACATCTCACCGATTTCAACGAGGACCGGCGTGATGATGTCCTCGGCCACCGCTTCCACCGGATACAGCGCGAAGGCCTCGTTCAGGAGGGTTTCCACGCGCGCTTCCTGGAATGCTAACAGAGCATCCACCAGTTCATCACCGATGGCATCGGCGCTGCGCGCTCCCGCCGGGGCCAGTAGCGCCTGATCCGGCCCGGATCGGGCGGTCTTGCGTTCCGGCTGCTCCCCGGCCTGGTGCCGCAGTTCCAGGAGCGCCACAGCCCGGCTGATGGAGACGCCTGTATCCACCTGCGTTTTCAGCCAGCGCAGGATGGCGATATCGCGCTCCGAATAGAGCCGATAGCCGCCGTCGCTGCGGCCGGGCGACAATACCCCGTAACGCCGTTCCCAGGCCCGCAACGTGGCCGGCGGGATGCCCGTCTCCTGCACGACCGTCTTGATGGTGTAGACGGGTGCATCGTCGTAGGCACTCAAGCGCGCTTCCTCAGTCATAGCCACCTCGCCTCACGTCACTGCAAGTTCTGCCAGGGCATCCGCGATCCGCTCTGCGGCCGCCAGCAGCTCAGGCGCCTGGTCGAAAACGGCCAGCCCTCCCTGATCCGC
The DNA here is from genome assembly GCA_964614645.1 of uncultured Anaerolineales bacterium. Taxonomy (GTDB): domain Bacteria; phylum Chloroflexota; class Anaerolineae; order CG2-30-64-16; family CG2-30-64-16; genus MWBF01. Next base: position 52,071 of record CAZTMA010000001.1, on the reverse strand, counting down.
GGCCACTGCATCGGCGGTATACGGCAGGCTGCCCAACACGGGCATCCCATCCGCATGGGCCCGGATAAAGGCCTCATCGTCCGCATGACGGGTCTTGTTTGCGACCAGGTACACCTGATGGATGCCGATTTCTGCAGCCAGCCCGCGGATCTGCTCCGCAGTGCCCAGGCTGCGCAGGCCCGGCTCCACTACAATCACGAATGCATCGACGGAGCCGGCTGTGCCCCGGCCCAGGTGCTCCACGCCCGCTTCCATATCCAGGATAAGCGTCTGGTTCTTGCGCAACAACAGGTGCGTGACCAGGGCTTTGAGCAGCGCATTTTCAGGACACAGGCAACCCGTCCCGCCCCCGCGCACCGTGCCCAGGCGCAGGAGCCGCACGCCCCGGTGGTGGATGCTGAAATTGTCAGGGATGTCGTCCACCTTAGGGTTGAGCTTGAACCAGCCGCCGACCGTGCCGGGCTGGGCGCCGGTGCGCTCGTAGATCAAGGCTTCCATCTCCGCGATGGGCTTGAGCTCAGCATCCAGCGCCGCACTGAGCCCGAAGGCCATCCCCAGGTTGCCCGCGGGGTCCGCGTCAATGGCAATCACATCGTGGCCCTGCTGGGCATAAACGTACGAGAGCAGCGCGGTCAACGTCGTCTTCCCGACGCCGCCTTTTCCGGTAATGGCGATTTTTGGCATGATGTTGTCCTTATCCTGGTCAGTCGTAATCGTCAGGCATGTCTGTTGCAAGAGTCATTGTATAGCCGTTGTCGAATGTTGACAATTCCGGCGCGCGATGCCGCGGCCATGGCGCGCAAGCCTGTTGACAAAGCTAGCACAAAAGCTTACCAGGGACAGGGGCCGGAAATACGATTGGCGACTTTTGCCGCTTGCGCAAGACGCGGGACAAGAGTAGACTGTGTGCAGCACCCCAGTTTGACCGCTAGAGGAACCCACACCTATGGCGAAGAACAACCAACCTGAATTTGCCGTCATCGGGCTGGGCCGTTTCGGCAGCAGCCTCGCGCTGACACTGGTCGCACGCGGATACACGGTCATCGGCATCGATCGCGACCGCGCCCTGGTGCAGCAGTTCGCGGACGAGCTGACACAGACCGTGGCCCTGGATGCGAGCGACGAGGACGCCCTGCGGGCGATCGATATCGCGTCGTTTGACACGGTCGTGGTGGCCATCGGCGCGGACTTCGAGAGTAATCTCATGGCGACCGTCGCTTTGAAAAGCCTGGGGGTGCGCCGGATCGTGTGCAAGGCTCTCAGCGAGCGACAGAAAACCATCCTGCTCAAGGTCGGCGCGGATCGGGTAGTTCTGCCCGAATATGAGGCCGGCCAGCGGCTCGCCTACAGCCTGACCATGCCCTTGCTCCTCGATCACCTCACCCTGGATGCGGACCACACGATCACCGAGTTCCGCACGCCCAGTTCCTTCGTAGGCCGGAGCCTGCGCCAGGTAGACCTGCGCGGCCGGTTCGCCATCACATTGCTGGCGATCAAGCGCAACGAGGAATTCCTGATCTCGCCGTCTGCAGATGTAATCATGCAGGCGGACGACCTGCTTGTGGTCATCGGTTCCAACGCCAATCTCGACCGGCTCGCCAGGGTATCCTAGCGCATGCCCGCCATGAGGCGCCCGGTCGCCGCCCGGAATGTACAGCGTCACCGCATCCGGACGGCCGTCCGGCTGGTAGGCGGCCTGGGGCTGCTGATCCTGCTCGGCACGCTGCTGTTGCTTCTGCCGGGGGTTGCCACGCGGCCGCTTGCAGCCAACGAAGCCCTTTTCACCGCGACTTCCGCGCTGGCGGTGACGGGTCTCTCGATCATCGTGCCGGCGCAAGACCTCAGCCTGGCGGGCCAGGTGATTCTCCTGCTGCTCGTGCAAATTGGCGGCGTCGGGTTCATGTCGGCGGCGGTCGTCATTCTGCGGCTGCTGGGCCGTAAAATCTCGCTGGCGGACCGGCTGGCGCTACGCGATTCCCTGGGTCTGCTCGAGCCACGCGCGGTTCTGAACATTGCGGGCCGGGTCTTCCTGACCTCGCTGGCGATTCAGGGGACAGGCGCGGCCTTGTTATGGCTGAGCTGGCGACACATGCTGGGCAATGGACGCGCGCTGTTCTATGCCATCTTCCATGCCACATCGGCCTTCTGCAACGCGGGCTTCGAGCTGTTCACGGGCACGCCGGGCCACACAGGCGGGATCCCGACCGATCCGTTTACGCTCGGCGTCTTCGCGGGGCTGATTATCTTCGGCGGGCTGGGGATCCCCGTGCTCTCAGACCTGTTCTGGCAGCGGGGTAAGCTGACCCTGCACACGAAGATCACCTTTGCGGTCTACGCGGGGTTGATAGCAGTGGGGTGGCTGGGCATCCTGTTGGCTGAATCCAGGGTGAACGGCACGATGACGCAGATGGCCTGGTTCGAGCGCCTCAGCATGTCGCTGTTCCAGTCAATCTCAGCCCGGACTGCGGGGTTTGCGGCCCTGTCAGGCTTCGAGCAACTGACGCCGGCGAGCCAATGGCTCGTCATGGCCCTGATGCTGATTGGCTCCGCGCCTGCCTCCATGGGTGGGGGCATCACGACCGGCACGTTCGCCGTCCTGACACTTTCGCTGTGGGCCTATGCCCAGGGGCAGCCGGTCGCGCAGATTGGCGGCAGGTCCATCGGGGCGGACACCGTGCGCCGCGCCGGCGCAGTGCTGACGATCTCTCTGTTTGTGGTCGGCATCGCGACCTGGCTGATCCTGATGACCCACCGCGTCACGCTTGACACGGCGCTGTTCGAGGTGGTCTCGGCCTTCGCGACGACCGGCCTGTCGCTGGCCTTCACCGACCAGCTCAACCTCTTCGGCCAGTTCGTCATCATGTTTGTGATGTTCTGGGGACGTTTGGGCGCGCTGACCGTCGTCGCCGCGCTCGCCCAGACCGCGCCACCCCAGCCCGTGTCCTACCCCGAAGCGCAGGTGCTCATCGGCTGATCGCGATCAGTCCGCCAGACCGACCCAACCAATCTCGCCCAGGACGCGATCCACCTTCGCCATGGGGAGCGAATTGCCTTCGAACAGGCGCACCCCCTCGATGAAGGCGTTCAGCCCTCCCTCATAGTTCAAAGCCAGCCCGATGATGTTCTGGACGTCGAGCAGGGCTGAATCGCTGCGGCTCACTCCAAGCCGAATCTCCTCGGGCAGATCGGTGACGATCGCATCCCGATTCTCCCGGTCGAGGACGGTCGGGCAGCGCAGCAGCGTCTTCGCCAATTTCATCTTCGCCGCGGCCGTCATCCGCGCAGCCTCGACGGTCTGGCTGTGCATCACGATCTCGACCGTGCCGGCCAGCCGCTGCACCTGCTCATCCGCCGTGGTGTTGATGCGCGTGCTGCCGATGAGGTCATCTTCCTGGTACAGCTCGATATGGACATCGATCTGGCCGGTAACGGTGGGCGTCAGGGAGAAGTAGAATGTGGGCGAGTCGTGGGCCTGGTAGAGCCTGAAGGCGCGCGATGACTCATTGTTCACCGTGCAGTATGCCGACGAGACCTCGAGGCGCAGCCGCACGAACGGCTGCCCCGCGGGCCAGAACACCTGCGCATCGCTGGAGCGCATCACAGGCATATCCGCCTCGCTCAGCCGCGGGGAGGCCAGTTGGCGGACGGCCACGGCAATCGTGAAGGGCCGGCCTACTACGACGCGCTCCGGCACGGCAGCGTCCAGCCGCAGGGTAGTCACTGCCGCAACCCCAGCGGAGAAAGAGGATTGCGGAGCGGATGGCCCGGTGGTTTCGGGCGGCTCCACGTCCTTCGAAATGGGTGCCGGTGGGGACACCGGTTCAGGTCGGGCTCCGGATTTGGCCCCGCGGTAGACCTGGTGGCGTTCGCGCCACCACCGCTCGAATTCGCTCTGCAGGATCAACAGGGCAAAGGAACCGGCACGCTCCTGCTGGGCCAGCGCCAGCAGCTTGCCCACCTGTTCCTCCGTCACTGTGCTGAGCGCGGCGCGCCACCAGGCTACCCGATCCTGGCCCCCGTCGAGCAGGCTGCCTTCCAACTCGATGCCGGCTGCCTCGGCAAGGCGCGGCCCAGCGGCCGCTGCGGGGAACAACTCGGCCAACAAATCCGCCAGCCGGCGCACGATATCCTCAAACTTCATGGTGTCTCACCCTCCCCCTTGCCCAGATACAGGCCGGCGGCCTTCAACCCCTCGATGATGACATTGATGTGCACCCCTTCGCTGCAACGGCGCTCCCCACCGGAAAGGGCCTTCAGCGTGCCGTGCGCACGATGCACCCCGACGACCCGCCAATTCACATCGAAGATCGGCGCCCCCCCGGACCCGGGCTGCTTGATGCTGTGGAGGGGGTTCTCCGTGTCATACTGGAGACTGGATTTGTCCACATCAATTACAATCCGATTTAGAAGTTCCAGTTGCTTCGGCCCGCCTCCGGTATGATGGATCAGGCTGACCCGATCCTTGACCTGGGGGCTGGCCGGCTCAAGGTGCAGATAGCCGTAGCGTTCAGTCGGCTTCCTGGCAACCCGCACCGCAGTCCATAGCCGATCCTCTGTGGTTGCAAAGCCTTGATCCGGCAACAGGCGGAGCTCCTCAGAAGTCGTCATCAGTTCTCCCATCGTACGCTGGAAATTGCAGCGGACGACAGCCTCGCGTGCCTCGGCAACATTGCGGATGTTGAATCCACCGGTAATCAGGAGATCACCTTGTACGAGGAAGCCGGTACCACTGCCCCCATTTGGTAACTGGATGAGCAGCACCGCCTGGGCGCGATTCAGGGCTTCTTCCAGAAAGCTGACGTGCTGCGGCCAGGCCGGCAGCGGGCTTCCCGCGGCCGGCGATGGTTGCGCTACCGCTGTGGGCTCATCGGAAGGCCGCACCTCGGGCTCATAAGCCGACTGCTGCTGGCCCAGCGCCACCTTCAGCCAGGGGTTGTCTGGCTGGTCTGCCAGCGCAGCTTCGACCAGGTGGCTAACGCGGTCGCGCCGCGCGGCAGCCGTCAGGATGTTGTGCCAGTTGAGCGAGGGCAGTTCGCGAAACTCGATGCCGACCGGATTCAGGCGCGCTGCGGCCACCAGCTCACCCGACGCCTCTATAGAAGGATAGAGGGCCGCGAGCACGCTGGCGAGGATGGCCAGCCGCGGGTCCAGCGCGCTGACCCCGCCGTCGCCGGTTCCGGTGCCGCGCATAACCATGTCCGCCGGCCGTCCCGCGGGTCCGGTCGAGAGCACCAGGGATGTCACCTCGGTTGCCCAGCCGCGCAACTGGCCCGCGACGCTGCCCGGCGCATCGCGCGCCAGTTGTTCGACGAAGTCGAGGATCGGTACGTTGCCGGTGCGGCTCTGCGTCGCCAGTTCACGCGATATCTGCCAGAGATGCGGCAACACGCTGAACAGGCCGCGAGCATCCGGGGCGGGCGCCACGTCGGGCGGCAGGAGACGCCGGTAGGTGCGCTGGAGGTCGTCCGGTGCGGCCTGGATGCCCGCCAGCACGGTCAGCAACCGCAGGCCCATCTCCTCCTCCGCCAGGTCGAAGCCGAACACCCGCAGAATCACCCGGTCGAGGTTCTGCATCGGAAGCGAGTCCCCGTCGCGTACGCGCACCGCGGCCACCAGTTCCTCCAGCCCGTTGAAGAACTGGAGACAGGCGCGGACAATCGCCGTCACATCATCGCGGCCTGACGCGCTGCGGTCGATCGCAGACCGGATGCTCTCGCGCAGTTCTTCCACGACCGCGTCGCGGCGCGGCTCGCTGCCCATGCTGGGACAGGCAGTGAGAGCCTCCACGATTTCCCGCTGTTTGGCGACGTCCATCCCCCCGGCCCTCCTGTGCAACTGACGCTATGGCCTTACCCGAACGAAGCGATCACCCGGTCCACTTCTATCATCGGCAGCGAGTCGCCTTCGTAGTTGCGCACGGCCTCGATCAGTTCCTGGAGCCCGCCCGCGTAGACCAGCGCAGTGCTGACGATGCTGTTCACATCCAGGCGCGGCGCGTTGTGCCGCTCGACGTTGTTCCGGATATCTGCTCGCAGATCCTCTACGACAGTGTCCCGGCTCTGGCGGGCTTGCATCGTGGGGCAACCGAGCAGCGCATCGACAAGCGGCCGTTTCTGCTGCGGCGTGAGCTGGTAGATGCGCGGGGCAGCTGGCTCAACCACGACCGGCTCCTGCTGCCAGGCGAGATAGTCCTGCTGAATTGCCTGCAAGGTCGCCTGCAGTTCTGCGTTCAGGGGAAACTCACTCCGCGCCTGCTGCACCAGCGCTTCCATGCAGTTCTGTTTGTGGGCTTCGGTCACGATGGCATCCCAGAAGATCTGTGCGCTGCCACTGAGAGGAATGCGCGTCAGGTCCAGTCCGGCATCCTTCGCCACAATGCGAGCCTGTGCTTCGGTGTCATAGAGATTCGCGAGGACCTGGACCAACCGGCTGAGCGATGCGTGCCACGACATGATGCGACCTCCTCAAGAGCCGTCCGTTAACATTCCTGCTTTTCTCAACCCGGCGATAACCTGATTGATGTGGATCCCCTGGTTGGCATATACCGGTTTGCCGGTCGTCACGCCGGTCAGCCAGTCGCCAGCGTGGTGCAGCGCGACCACGCGCCACTTCACATCGAACACCGGGGAGCCTGATGAGCCTTCGGCGGTGTCGGTCAGGTACTGGACGCGCCGCTCACTCGCCTCGACAACCGTGTTGTGCGACAGGGCAATCTGCTTGCGTCCGCCGCCGGGATGCTGGATGACGATGACCTCATCCTTCTCCTTCGGCATGGCCTCTGCTTCCAGCTTGAAGATGCGCAGCGTGCCCCACTTCGTCGCAGGATCGCCCTTGACCTTGACCGCGGTCCAGTCGTCGCCACCTTGTTCATCCAGGAGCGAGGTGGCGAACCCATTGGGCGCGTCCGGATCGAGGTCATAGGGGGTCGGCGTCAGCTCCGCACCCAATTCGTCCGTTTGATAGTTGAATTCAACATGCGCGGCGCGGGCCGTCGCTGCATCGGGCAGCACGTGATGGTTGGTGATGAGAATGTTGCCGTCGATGAGGAAGCCGCTGCCGGTGCCGGGCTTATCCTCGCCCGGCTTCAGCGGCAGAACGACACGGCACACCGAACGGGAGACCTTCATGCCGCGCTCCAGGAACCCGATCGGCCGGAAGGTGCTCGCCGCACCGATGATCTTCTCGAGCCGGCCCCCCGTCTTCAAGCGGGCCAGGTCCTCCGCAGGTAGCGAAGGGGTTGGGATGGCGGTCAGTTCGCCTGCCGCAGCCAGCTTGATCTGCTCTTCGTTGGGGTAATCCTTCAGCACGCGCTGCGCCAGCACCTTGACCAAGCCTTGATTGTTGGCCTCATTCAGGACGTTCTCCCACGAGATCTGTGCCGCCTCGTTCCAACCGATACGTCCGACATTGAGCCCTGCGTCCTTCGTGACCAGCCTGATGTCCTTCACGTCCCAATAGAGACCGGTCAGAGCCTCGCGCAGGACCATGTGGGCCTGGCGGTTGAGTTCCTTAGGCATCGGTGACCTCCTTGCCCTCCGCGATCACGCGGCCTGCGCGATTTCCGCGCCGGTCACTTCGCGAATCCAATCCAGGCACAGGTCCACACGCACGTAGATGCCGCCGTCGCCGCACTCGCGGAACCCGCCCCGCGCGCCGCGTGAGGTCACGCCCAGCAGGTAGAACTCGCCATCCTGCTGGATGTAGAGCGGCCCGCCGCTGTCACCCTTGCACGAATCCAGCATCAGCCCTGCATGGCCGGCGACAATCTCCCGGCCCGGCAGGCAACCGAACCGCTTCGCCTCGCCCATCTGCCCACAGTCGAACGTCTTGATGGGCACGTCCACCCGGCGCTTGATGCCGTAGCCGAACCGGCCATCCGGGTCGATCGTGCCGAAGCCGACAAGCGTGACCTCTTTGATGCCGTCCAACTGCGCTGCATGGCCGACCGTACGCGGGGGGGTAGCGGCGTTGTGCTTGAGCACGAGGACGCGCAGGTCGAGTTCGGGGTGGACGAATTCCTCCGCGATGGGGATAATCTCGGCGCCGTCCGGCTTCGTCACGTCGGTGCCCCGCAGGTAGACCCGCGTCAGACCCTGGCAGTGCTCCGCCGTCACAACTACGTTCGGTGCGATGAGCGTGCCTGAGCAGTAGTACCCGCGGTCGTCCCCCAGCGCGCAGCAATCGGGGAAGTCCTGCGTTTCCGCACCGCCGACGATCTCCCGGCCCGGCCGCGTGGGCGGCTCGACCTGGGGGCGGTGCTCGATCGTCATTTCACCAACCTCGACCGACAATCGGCCAAGGGCATCACTGATTTCTCCGACCTTGGGAGCCAGGTCCGGACCGACCTTCTCGACCTCCTTCTTCAACTCGTTCAACTGCTTGATGATGGAGCCGAAATCTGCCATGAGCGCACTCTCCTGTCTTACCGGAATGCATACAGCCAGCGCATTTCTTTCTCCTGTGTGAATTATGGAGCGAAAGCCCGCGTTTCACACAAGAGAAGATGCGATCCACACAGCAGACATTATATGAGAAAGCCACTCAGGATGCAAGGCCCGTGAAGCACAAGCACACTGTTTGCCACAACTATGTACGCAGGTTGTTCGCCCAGAGTCAGGGCCGTCGGCGCAGCCACACTTCCGGATTGACCAGGTGCGGCGGGCACTCGTCTCTTAACACCATCAGGACCTGCTCGATGCAACCCATCGTCATGCGATAGATGCCCTCGTTCGTGAACGAGGCGGAATGCGGCGACAGGATGATGTTGTCCAGCTCCACGAAGGGATGGCCCGCGGGCAGGGGTTCGGTGACAAAGACATCCACCGCGGCGCCGGCCAGCCGTTGCGTGCGCAGCGCGGAGGCAAGTGCGGACTCATCGACGACCGGCCCGCGCGCCGTGTTGATGAGGTACGCACCCGGCTTCATCAGCCCGAGTTCGCGTTCACCAATGAGGCCGCGCGTCTCTACGGAGAGCGGGCAGTGCAACGAGAGCACGTCCACCACGGGGAGCAGCGCGTCGAGCGAATCCACGGACTCGATGCCGAGCTCCCGACTGCGCTGCGGGTTGACGTAGGGGTCATATGAGATGACGCGCATGCCGAGGGCCTGCGCGCAGATGGTCGCCACCCGGCTGCCGATGCGCCCGATGCCGACCAGCCCGATGGTCTTGCCGGCGAGGTCCATGCCCCGCAGGACGGGTCGCCGTGCCCAGCCCTCCTCGCGCGCGATGCGATCCCCGGGGAAGGTGTTGTGGGCCAGCGCGATCAGCCACCCGATGGTGTTTTCGACAACGGGCAGGGTGGGACCGTCGGGCGTGTTGACTACCAGGATATCCCGCGCGGACGCGGCAGCCACGTCGATGTTATCGACGCCGATGCCGGGCCGGCCGATGACACGCGCCCGCGTGACCCGGTCCAGCACGTCAGGGGTGAACTTGTATGGCACGTTGGTGACGATGCCGTCCGCCTCCGGCAGCGCGTCCAGCCAGGGGTCGGTGGGCCGCAGCGGGCCGATGACCTGCGCGCCGTTGTACAGCAGGGTAACCGCGTCGTCGGGCATATCATAGTAGAGCAGCAGTACTTTCTTCATGCAGACCTCGATGAAATCCAATTTAGAATTGAGAATTATGAATTACGAATGAGCATTCTTTAACTGGCGAGCAGCTGGCGCGCCTCGCGGACGCCGGCCGTCGCAGCGGCGGAGAGAAGGCGCAGGTCCGCGCTGATGACCAGGAACTGATAGCCGTTGCGGCCCCACCTCACTGCCTGTTCGATGTTCCCGGTGTCGATGCCGGGAATCTTGCCTGTGTTGCGGCAGGCATCCAGCACCCGTTCCAGCGCCCGCGCGTGTTCCTCCCTGTGCGGAGCCTCCCTCGGCGGGAAACCGAGCGACAGCGAGAGGTCCGCAGGGCCGACCATGCACCCGTCCACGCCAGGCACGGAGAGGATCGCCTCAGCGTTGTTGACGGCCTCAACGGTCTCGATCTGCACCGCGACGAAGATCTGCTCGTTGATCCATTCCGGATAGTCATCGCCGTAGACAAGGCAGCGGCCTGTGCCGTAGGAGCGGGTCCCGACCGGCGGGAAGCGGCACGCGTCTGCCGCGGCCTGCGCTTCCTCACGCGTGTTAATGAGCGGCACGATGATGCCCAGCGCGCCAGCGTCCAGCAGCCGGCCGATGCGGTGGAAGCGATTGGACGAGACGCGCGCCATCGGGGTGGATGGCCCGCTGCTGACCGCAGCCAGGCCCTCGATCACCGAATCCTCGCCCCATGACCCATGCTGGGTGTCGAGGTAGAGGAAATCCGCGCCGCAACGGCCCATGAACTCCGCAACGACGAGAGAAGGCAGCTTCAGCGAGTAGCCGACGACCGGCTCCCCGGCCAGCATCTTCTGTTTGGCAACGTTGATCTTCATGTATGTGACTCCAGGATGGGAAATTCGGTGATGCGCAGGTTCGTGCAGCCGTACGGGATGAGCGTCACCTGCTCCAGGGGTTCGTCCGACGTGACGGGCCCGGCAGGCAGCTCGCCGGCGGACCCGTTCTCCATCTGCCACGCTGGCACACGGCGCGCCTGCGCCGTCGCGATGACCGGTGCGCCCTCCGGTGAGAACGGCAGCGGGCCAATGGGCTGCTCGATAAACGTGATGGCGTCCTCTGCCGACCTGCCGACGGCCAATGCATAGTTCCACGGCGTCGTGGGATACACCTCCCAGTCCGCGTGGGGCAGCTCGCGATAGGGCTTGTCTGCGTGCACACGGCGCCAGTCCTCCCCAATGCGCAGCGCATACACCAGCGGCCCGCGCTCGACTGCCACGGTCCGGCTCGGCCGCGACACGAGGGCGGGGCGCATCGGCAGATGTAGCACAATTTCCGTCGTGCCGGTCCACGCGCGCTCGACACGGTGGAAGCTGCCGGGCCGGGCGGAGGTCGCTGCCTCGCCCGCCACGCGGACCTCCGCACCCTGCGCCCAGGCGGGGATGCGCAGGTGCAGCGGGAAACGCACCGGCGCGGCAGCCGTCACGCTGAACCGCAGCGTCTCGCGGAACGGGTAATCCGTGTCCAGCTCGACGGTGACCGCCTGCCCCTGCACGGTCGTCTCGACGCGGCTCGGCGCATACGCGACCGCGGCCAGCCCGCCGTCCTGCGTCGCCATCCACAGGTGCGCGGCGAACTTCGGCCAGCCCTGGCTCAGGTTGGCAGTGCAGCAGCCGTAGTTCGGCTCCACGCCGAAGATGTTGGACTCGGGGCCGTTGGTGTTCCACGTCCGGTCCGGCCGGATGCTGCACTCGACCTGGTTGACCTGCTGGTCGTACTGGTGCGCCCACATGTCGGGCGAGAAGGTCGCAGGCAGCGCGTTGAACACGATCTTTTCCAGCCGGTCACCGAAGGCCGGATCGCCCAGGAGCGCCAGGAGATGCTCCAACGAGTAGGCGTATTCCACGACCGCGCACAGCTCCGTGCCCTGAGTGGGGCTCAGCCCCGCCAGGCACTCGTCGCCCGAGAAGACGCCCGTCACCATGCCGTGATACTGGTCCAGCTTCGCAATGATGTCGTAGGCCGCGACGCGATCTCGCTCCTCCCCGGTGAGCCGCCACCACAGCGCCGGGCCCTTCGGGGCCATCGCGTTGTTGACGACGTGGCCCGCAAAGTTCCAGCGGCCATGCGGCGTCGGCTCTGTCACGGGCCAGCGCGCAAAAAAGGCCGGCCAGTCGAACCCCTGCGCGTGCAGCTTGATGGCCAGGTCATACAGCCACGGCTCGCCCGTCCGCTCGTAAAGCCAGTAGATGCCGATCAGCGCCTCGAACCAGCGGAACTGGCCCCAGTTGAAGAGCGGCGCGCGGTCGATCACCCGGTCGATGCAGCGCAAGGCCCGCTCCAGCGCGGCGGTCGCCCGCACATCGCCGGTTGCGTCCGCATACTGCACCAGCACCTTCAGCGCAAGCAATTGCGCCCACAGGTCGTAGCTGGGCTGGACAGCCTGCCCGGCGCCCGCAACCATCTGCCGCGGCCCCAGCCAGCCATCCGCAGCCTGATGCTCGATGATATAGCCGACGTAGCGGTGCACCTTGTCCTTGAGGATCGGGTCATCCAGCAGGAACGCCAGCGGCACGAGGCCGTCCAGCCAGTAAGGGGCGCGCTCCCAGCTTTCGGTGTCGCCGCCGAACCAGCCGCTGCGCTGAATGTCGGGCCAGAATTCGTCGAGCCGGCCGCTGATGCCGTCGGCCTGGATGCGCAACTGGCGGGCCAGCCAGCCGGCGGGCCGGATCGAGCCCAGGGGCAGGGGCGCGAAATGTGGTGTTTGAAGCATTGGGGGTCTCCTTCGTGGAGCAGCGGGACAGATAAAGTATGGATAGTGTATCACGAAGCGGCGCGCAGCCCAACTCAATGCGGAGCAGAAACCCGTTTTCTGGCAGAAAGCGGGTTTCTGGAGTACATTACGCCCATGATTCTGATTACACCTGCCGCATATCCCATCGTCCAGCCCCTCTTTGCGGGTATGGACAGCCACCTGCCCGTCGTCGCCGCGCTGCGCGGGGACATCGACGCGGATGTCTATGCGGACGATCCCGTGCACCCGGAGGTCGCGCTGGTCGACGTGCGCCACCGCCGTTTGTATCTGGCGGGCACGCCTGCGCGCCGGACGGCTGAGCTGTGCGGGCGCCTGCTGGCCGATGTCATCCACCCCGCGGCCCGGGCAGAGGGCGTGCCCGTGTTCCAGCTTTGTTATGCACCGGTGGGGTGGGGGGACTACATCGACCGCCTGCTGCCGGGCCTGGCCCCCATCCGGACGGAGCGCCAGTATTACGAATACGTCGCGGGCCGGCCTCTCGCTCCGGCGCGGCTGCCCGAGGGCTATGCGCTGCACCCGGCGGATGCGCGGTTGCTTGCAGCCGGCCACCTGGCCAATCTCGCTGACCTGCGCGAGGAGATGACCTCCGAGCGTGCGTCGGTGGAGGACTTTCTGGCGCGCAGCTTCGGCATCTGTCCGGTCACGGAAGAGGCGCTGGCCGGGTGGTGCCTGTCGGAGTACAACACCGGCGACCGCTGCGAGGTGGGCATTGCGACGCTGCCGCCCTACCAGGGGAAGGGTCTGGCGACTGCGACGGGCGTCGCGTTCATCGAGCACGCGCTGGCCCGCAGCATCGCCCGCATCGGATGGCACTGCTATGCGGAAAATCGTCCTTCCTGGGCCACTGCGCTGAAGATTGGCTTCACGAAAGTGGAGGACTATCCGGCACACATCGTCTGGTGCACCGGCAAAAATGAAGCATGAAATAGTGGTAGAGCTTGGTGCCAGCTTCGCAATAATAAGCAGCATGATTTTCCGGTAAGCAATGATGCAAGAGAAATGAGCCGCGATGAACCAGGAAGAATTGCTCGCATATTGGACCGGTGAAGAACACAAACCCTTCGCAGGGTGGGACTTCGCCTATCTCGACGGGCGCATGATCGAGGAAGAGACGCCCTGGGATTACATGGAGCGGGCAGCGGCATTGATGGACACAGCCGCCACCGCCGTGGACCTGGACACTGGCGGCGGCGAGCGCCTGCTCGTGCTGCGGCCGCACTGGCCGCCGCGCCTCCTCGCGACCGAGGAGTATCCGCCCAACCTCGCGCTCGCCCGGCAGCGGCTCGAACCGCTGGGCGTGCAGGTCATTCCGGTCCACCTGACCGACGACGATCCCATGCCGTTCGCAGATGCCGAATTCGACCTGATCCTCAACCGGCATGCCGCGTTCAACCCGGCGGAGGTGGCCCGCTGCCTCTCCCCGCACGGGACATTTCTCACCCAACAGGTGCACGGCCTGTACGCGTGGGACCTGATCGCCGCCTTCGATGCGACGCCGGAATGGCCCGACGCGACGCCCGCCAAGTACGTGCCGCAGTTGCAGGCCGCGGGGCTGACCATCACCGACGTGCAGGAGTGGCAGGGCGTCCTGCGCTTCACGGACGTCGCCGCGCTCGTCTATTACCTGAAGGCCGTGCCGTGGACCGTGCCCGGCTTCAGCGTCTCAACGCACCAACGTCACCTGTTCGCGCTGCAGGAACGGGTCGAAGCCGAGGGTGAGCTGCGCTTCGTCGCATGGAAGTACCTGATCGAGGCCCGCGGCAACGGATAAAGGCGCACTGCCCTTCGCTCCGGATAAACGGATACAGGTCGTGGGCCCGCAGTAGTCATCCGTTTATCTGTGTCTATCCGTTGCCTCGCCGCTCCCAAATCTGGTAGTTGCCCAAGGTGACGACCGAGCGGTAATGCTCCCGGATGATGTCGTCCAGGTAGTTGACACCGGTGCTCTCGGCGCTGGTGTTCGGCTCGTTCGAGTCCCAGATGCGATACGTCACGACCCAGCGCACATCCTTTGCCTGCAGCTCACCGGCAATCTCTTGCTGCACAGGCAGGGTGTTCGCCAGGCCAGGATGCAGCTCGGTGTATTTCGTTGCGGCGCGCTGCCCGGCCAGGAAGTAGAACAGCACATCGTTGGCGAAGATCTCATCGTGCCGGTGCGTGCCGACGTAGATGTAGTCGTCGGGCGCGGCGCGGCGCTGCAAGAACAACACGGCCTGCTCCTGGTCCTGCGTCAACGGGATGCAGCCGGCGCGCGCCACCTCCGAATAGCAGCCGGTGCGCGTGTATTGCGCGGACTGGTCGAGCATCTCGGTAAAGTGCAGCACGTAAGGGTTCAGCAGGAGCAGGAAGGCCAGCCCAGCCAGGACGACCGGCAGCACGCCTGACCGCCACCAGCGCGCGGGCAGCCGGTACAGCAGGGCCGTCGCGAGCACTGCGGCCACGATTGCGGTCGGCAGCGCGTGCAGCTCGTGGTAGCGAGAGGTCGCCTTGACCACCAGCCCCAGCCCCGCGCCGGTCAGCGCCAGGTACGATGCAGCCCGCGGCACGCGCAGCGCAGCCCCCTCATCCCGGCGCAGCAGGCCATACGCAGCAACCACCAGCCCCACGACATAGGTCAGGATGGGCACGTAAAGCCGCACCCAGTCCTCCCACTGCGGGCCGGACAGGTTGGCGAAATCAGGGACAGGTGCGGGCACGGGCAGGTAGCGCGCCGCGCGGAACGTTGTCGCCGGGAACACGATCAGGTCCTGCCAGAGCGTACCAAACCCGGCCTTGCTTGCCAGGTAGAGATACAGCGGCAGCGCCGTGACGAGCGCGGCTGCCACGAGCAGCCCCTCCGCCCGCATCAGCGTGGCCAGCCGCCCGCGCCAGGAATCTTCGCCAGTGCTAACCCGGCGCAGTTCGTAGGCCGCAACGCCGGCCGCTGCACCGATGCCCACGTATCCGCCGAAGTCCAGCCGAAGCAGCGCGGTCACGCCAACCGCCACGCCTGCCAGCGCCAGCCACCGCGTTGATCGCGCGCCGCCGGCGAGGTAACGGTGCAACAGGAGCATCACGAGCAGGATGGCGGCGGTCGCCGGAAAGGCGGGGTACGAATAGAAGCGGATCGTGCCGAGCCAGAGCGTCACGAAGGCCCAAGGGATCAGCGCAGCCTCGCGCCCGGTCAGGCGGCGCGCCAAGACGTACACCTCCAGCGTGAGGAGGAAGCGCAGCGCGATGTCGAGGTAGCGCGCCACGAGCATGTTCGGCCCGGCCAGCTCGAACGCGCCCGCGACGAGATAGAAGTAGCCTGGGGAGTAGAGGGTCCAATAGTCCCGGTAAGGCAGCTCGCCCAGGGTGATCCGCTCCGCGTTCAGCAGAATCAACCCTTCATCGTAGAAGTTCGCGCCCGACTTGAGCTGCAGGGTGAGGAACCAGAGGCCCAATGCAAACAACGCTGCCAGGACGAGCCCGAACAGCAAGGAAGGCAACCGGCGCCCTGCGCGGCTGTCTGCCAGGTGAGCCAAGGTCATACGAGGGTTTCCAAATGTGATGCCAGGTGGCAGATTGGAGTCGAGGCTTTAGCCGGTTAGTCTGGCTGTATGCGTTCACATCCAAACCGGCTAAAGCCTCGACTCCAGTCACGTGATAAGAATCCTGAAAGTCATGCAGGACGACCAGGTGGTCGTCCTGCACAAGGCTCCCATGACAGACAGTCTCAGATGTACGAGACTGGCTTGGCTTTCTCGCGGCGGTAGAGCCAGATGAACAGCACCAGCAAGGCGAATTCCACCAACTGGATCCAACCGGCCGCCAGGGTCAGGATGCCGGCGCTCAGCGCAGCAATGTAGAATATCAGATCGAACACGAACAGTACACCGAGTTCGATGGCCGTAATCAGGAAGAAGCTGCGTGCCAGCGTCCCGCGTGCCACACCTGTCCGATACAGGTGCTCCGCCGTAATGATCACGATCAACAACACGAGACCCATGATTACGACGCCGAACCGGTCGACAGCGTTGCGCTGCATCAGCCGGCTGAACTGGTCCACATCGGCCGCGCCCTGGCGGGAGAGGTCCATAAGTCCGATGACCGTCTGGCGAACCGTATTGATTACATAGAACCCGAGTGCGATGGTTACGGCCCACAACAGGTAGGCCAGGGCATATTTCGGGACTTGCCGCATCATACCTCAATCGTCAATCGACTCATGCCTTTTCTACCCTGAGACCCTGAAGCTGAAGCGAGTCGGCAAAGTGACAGCTTGCCAGGTTGGTCCCCACCTGCCTGAGCTGCGGGGCTTCCTCCCGACAGATATCCTGGGCATACTTGCAGCGCGGCATGAACACGCAGCCCTTGGGCAGATTCGCCAGGTCCGGCGGCTCGCCGGGCGTGACGTTCCGCTTGCCGCGATGCCGCTCCGCCGTGCGCGGGACTGCGGCCAGCAGCACCTCGGTGTACGGGTGGCGCGGGTTTTCCAGCAGTTCGGTCTTCGGCCCCAGCTCCACCAGCTTGCCGGCATACATCACGGCGATGCGGTCGCTGATGTAGCGCACCACGCTCATGGCGTGGGAGATGAACAAGTAGGTGAGCTGATACTTCTGCTGGAGGTCCATCAGCAGGTTCAGCACCTGCGCCTGGATGGACACATCCAGCGCGGACACGGGCTCATCGGCCACGATCAGCTTCGGCTGCAAGACCAACGCGCGGGCGATGCCGATGCGTTGGCGCTGGCCGCCGCTGAAGCTGTGAGGATAGCGCTGCAGGTGCTCTACACGCAGCCCCACCTGCAGGATGGTCTCCGTCACCCGCTCCTCGATCTCCTTGCCCCTGGCGAGGTTGTTCACCAGGAGCGGTTCGCCCACCGTCTGCAGGACGTTCATGCGGGGATTGAGCGACGAGTAGGGGTCCTGGAAGATGGTCTGCGCCTTGCGGCGGAACTTCTTGAGGTCATCACCTTGCAGCTCGAGAACGGAGACCTTGCCGCTCTCGTCGTTCAGGTAGACCTTGCCGCCGGTCGGCTCGTACAGCCGGGTGATGCAGCGGCCGAGCGTCGTCTTGCCCGAGCCGCTCTCACCGACGATGCCCAGCGTCTCGCCGGCCTGCACTTGCAGGTTGACGCCGTCCACCGCCTTCACGGTCACCATCTCGCGCTTGATGAAACCCCGATGACCGTAGAAGTATTTCTTGAGGTCCTGGACCTCCAGCAATGGCGATTGTGATTGGTTGGTCATACGGTTCATGCCTCTAATACAACACGCAGCGCACAAAATGTCCGGGCGCGACTTCTTTCAAGGGCGGCAACGCCGCATCACAGATTCCCGGCTTGCGCCGCTCGCAGCGCGAGAAGAAGGGACAGCCCGGCACATGGGCGAACGGGCTGGGCAGCGTACCGCTGATAGGCACGAGCCGCTCCAGCTTGCCCTCGATGGTCGGAATCGAGCGCCAGAGTGCCAGCGTGTACGGATGCAGCGGGTTGTCGAAGATTTCGTCCGTGCTGGCGTGCTCCATCACCAGGCCCAGGTACATCACCATGATCTCGTCGGACATCTCGCCGACCACGGCCAGGTCATGGCTGATGTACATCAGCGCCATGTTGAACTCGGACTGCAGGTCATTGATGAGGTCCAGAATCTGCGCCGCGATGGTCACGTCCAGGGCAGTCGTCGGCTCGTCGCCGATCAACATGCTCGGGCCACAGATGAGCGCCATGGCAATCATGGCCCGCTGGCGCATGCCGCCGCTGAACTGGTGCGGGTAGGCGTCCACCAACTGGTTCGCCCGGGCGATGCCTACACGTTGCAACATCTCGATGGTGCGTTCGCGCGCTTCCTTCTTTGAGATGTTTGGAGTGTGGATGACCAGGTTCTCCATGATCTGGCTGCCGATGGTGTGCACGGGGCTGAAGGAGGTCATCGGCTCCTGGAAGATCATGCCGACTTCCTTGCCCCGGATGCTGCGCATCTTGGGCCCATTGCGCTCCAGCTTGAGGGTGTCGACGATTTCTTCGCTGTAGCTGCCGTTGCTGCCTTCGTGGAGGTGCATCAAAATCTTGCCCTCCACCTCGCGGCCGGGCGGGCTCGGCACCAGGCGCAGGATCGAGTGCGCGGTCACGGACTTGCCGCAGCCGCTCTCGCCGATCACGCCGAGGGACTTGCCCTTGTACAGGTTGAAGCTCACGCCATCGACGGCTTTGACCGTGCCTTCATGGAGGAAGAAGTAGGTCTTGAGGTTCTCTACTTCCAGGAACAGGTTAGCTGTGTCTGTCATACGATTCCCCCTCTAGCGCGAATACGGATCGGCCGCATCGCGCAGGCCGTCGCCGACGAAGTTGAAGAACAGCACCGTCGCAATCACGAAGAGCGCGGGGATCATGAGCCAGGTCTGCTGCGCAACCGCCGTCAGATTCTGCGCATCCTGCAGCAGCGTGCCCCAACTCACAGCCGGCGGCTGGATGCCGACGCCGATGAAGCTCAGGGCTGTCTCGCTCAGAATCATGCCCGGGATATTGAAGGTGATCGACACAATCAGGTGGCTCGTGAAGCCGGGCAGCAGGTGGCGCGTGATGATGCGCCAAGCGCTGGCGCCCGCGCCGCGCGCGGCCAGCGTATAATCCTCCTCGCGCAGGGCCAGCATCTTGCCGCGCACGACGCGGGCCAGGCCGGTCCAGCCGAGGATGGACAGAATAATGGTAATCGCGAAGTACAGCTTAAGTGTGGGCCAGTCCCGCGGGAGCGCGGCGGAGAGCGTCATCCACAGGGGCAGGCCCGGGATCGCGATCAGGAAGTCGATCACGCGCTGGATGATGTCGTCCACCACCCCGCCGAAGTAGCCCGAAATCCCGCCCAGGAGCACACCCAGCACGAAGCTGATGAACACGCCCACCAGGCCGATGGACAGCGAGATGCGCGCGCCGTGGAGCGTCCGCGTAAACACATCACGCGCCAGCCGGTCCGAGCCGAAGAGCAGGACCCGGCCCTCCTCGACGCCGAACAGGTGCACGTTCGTGCGGATAAACCCGAGCAGCTTGTATGGCTCCCCCCGGATGAAGAACTTGAGAGGGATCACCTTTGTCTCGTCCGGCTGGTAGATGTACTTGAAGGTTTCCGTATCGAGCTCGCGCACCGTGTCGAACACGTACGGGCCGAAGCCGCCGCCGTCGGGCTTGATCCAGTGGATCGGCGTGGGCGGCGCGCTCTGGTAGCCTTCGAAGCGCGTATCCGGCGTGTAAGGCGAGAAGAACTCCGCAAAGATTGCCAGGATATACAGGATGACGAGCATAAAGACGGAGAACATGGCCGCCTTGTGGCGCGAGAAACGCCAGCGAATCAGCTGCCACTGGCTCGCGTAGTAATAGCGCTCATCCTTCACCGCCTGTCCTGGCTCGAGGATCGTCTCCGGAGGTGCATCTGGAGTCTGGGGGACCGCGATGGGTGTTTGGGTGCTCACTTTTCCGCCCTCCCGAAACGAATGCGGGGATCTACCAGGACCAGCAACAGGTCACCGACCAGGGCGCCGAGGACAGTCAGGGCGCTCAGGATCAGCACGATGCTGCCCGCCAGGTACATGTCCTGTGCCAGCGTCGCCCGCAGCAGCACCGGACCGGTCGTCTGCAGGCTCAGAACGATATCGATCAGGACCGAGCCGGAGACCAGCCCCGGCAGAACCCAACTGACCGTGCTGAGCAGCGGGTTAATGGCCAGCCGCACCGGGTACTTCATGAGCAGCTTCCACTCGGACAGGCCCTTGGAGCGCGCCGCAATCACATATTGCTTGTTGAGCTCGTCGAGCAGATTGTTGCGCACCACGCGGATGGTGGAGGCCGTGCTGCCCAGGCCGACCAGGATGAGCGGCAGCCAGATGTGCTTAATCAGATCCCAGACGCGGGCCATGCTCCAGGGGGCTTCCAGGTACTCTTTCGAGAAAAGGCCGAGCATCGAGAAGCCGAACTTTGCGAACAGCAGCCAGGCCAGGATGAGCGCCAGCAGGAACCCCGGCGTGGCCGCACCTATAAATCCCAGAATCGTAAAGACGTAGTCCAGGAAAGAGTACTGGTGCGTCGCCGAGTAGATGCCGATGGGAATCGCTATCGCCCATGAGAGAATCAGCGCCGAGAATGAAATCAGGATGGTCATGGGCACCCGCTCGGCCAGAATCTCGTTGACGGGTTTGTTCCACTGCAAGGAAAAGCCCCAGTTGCCGCGTAGTACGATGCCTGAAACCCAGCGCCAGTAGCGAATCGGCATCGGCTTGTCCAGGCCATACTGCACGGTCAAGCGTGCCGCCTCATCAGCAGATACCTGGACGCCCGACATCTCCAACTGCGTGATGCGCATGCTGACATAGTCGCCCGGCGGCAGCTCGATCAGGAAGAAGGCCACCATGGACATCAGTATCAGGATCGGGATCAGCATCAGAAGGCGGCGTATAATGTAAATTATCACTGTATTTCCTCCGCCGTCGGGCCGGTCGCCTGCAGGCGGCCGGCCCATTTCGAGATTTCCGTTGGTAGTAGGCGCTTCAGCGCCTGGGGCACTGAAGTGCCTACTACGAACCTTTGTTGTTACGGCTTGAAGAACATCTGCGGGCCGGTGAAGTTGTAACCGATGGCGTAGCCACCCTGGGGCACGTTGCCCATCTTCTTGTTGACGATCATCGGGTACTTCACGCCCTCAACGTAGTTGATGTAGGGCAGGTTGTCGCGCGTCCACTTGAGGCCGGCATCAACCAACCCGTTGTACTCGTCGGTGCCGGGGACGGCCGACCAGCGGTCCGCGTCGATCTGGATGGCTTCCTTAGCCCAATCCGGCGGCTCCTCGCCGTCCGCGCCGTTGGACGTCCGCCAGACTTCCCAGAGCCGGCCGGCGCGATGGTAGTTGCCCAGCGTGATATCGCCGGCCCAGCCCACATCGTGACTCCAGTGCACCGTGGCCTGAACCTGGTTGGCATTCCACCGCTCGCTGAACAGGTTGGAGTCTAGCTGCTTCACGGTGACCTTGATGCCGATCGCTTTCAGGTACTGCGCAGTCAGGTCAGCCGCCGGGCCCTGGTCAGGCGCGTGTGCGCCGTGTTCCAGCAAGATTTCAACGGTCTTGCCGCTCGGGTACTTGCGGAACCCATCGGCGTCCTTCTCGGTCAGGCCCATCTCGTCGAGCAGCGCATTAGCCTTGTCGACATCGAACGTCGAGAACTCCTCGCCGACCGTAGTGAGCGGGAAGCTGGCATAGCCGTAGTAGATGCTGTCGATCAGTTCCTGCCGGTTGATGGCGAGGCTGACGGCCTGGCGGAAGCGGATGTCCCGCGCGGCAGCCTGCCAGTCCGGATCGTCGAAGGTCTGGTTGAGGCGCAGACCAGTGGAGTCCACGTGCATGTCAAGCAGGACCGTGTTGAAACCCGCCTTCTCCTCGTTCTCCTTGTAGAGCGGGATCTTCACCAGGGCCGTGCTCTCGCGCAGGAAGTCCACCTCGCCGGCCAACACCTTCATGTTGACCATTTCCACGTTCTCGACCTGCTGGGAAACAATGCGGTCGACGTACGGGAGCTGCTGGCCTTCGGTGTCAACCTTGAAGTAGTACGGGTTGCGCTCAAAGGTGAGCAGGCTGGCATTGTCGGACGGCACGCCGACCCAGGCGTAGAGGCTCGGGTAGTTCACGCAGCGCGGGTTGGTCAGGTCCCAGTTCTGGCAGCGCTTCTGTGCGAAGACCTGCCACCACTCGTCGGTCACGCTGATCGTTTCGGCCGCTTCCTTGTACTCATCGCTGGTCAGCAGGTCGGGATTCGTGTCCGGATGCCATTTCGACAGGTAGTGCGACGGGTTGATCAGGTCGGTGTAGCCCACCCAGCCTTCGATCGCCAGCGCACGCAGGAACCCACCGTACGGCTTCGTGAAGTGGACCTTGAAGGTGTAGTCGTCCACGACCTCCAGCGTCATGGGTTCTTCGTCGGCCTTGAAGCCGTTGCGGAACTTGGCCGCGAAGATGGGGTTGATCTTCTCATTGAGCATGATCTGCTCATAGGTGAAGCGGACATCCTCGGTCGTGACCGGCACACCGTCGGACCACTTCAGGCCCTTGCGGAGCACGAAGGTGAAGTCCTTGTTGTCGTTCTCGACGGTGAAGTCCTTGACGACCGCGCCGACAATGCCTTGGTCACCGATCTTCGGGGCCATGACCAGCGGCTCGTCGGCCATCACGAAGATGTCGGGCGACCAGTTGGCGACGCCATGCGCAGAGCGGAGCGTGCCGCCGTAGACGCCGGGCTCCCAGTTGGGCAGATTCTCTTCGGTCAGGTACGTGCCAGGGCCGACAACCATCGGCTCTTCGGGCAGACGCTCATCCACAGGGGGCAATTCGCCGGCCGCAACCTTCTCGGCCAGGACAGGGGATTCCTTATACATGCCAGTGGCAGCCGCGGGTTCTTCTGCTGCGGGTTCTTCCGCCGCAGGTTCCTCAGCAGCCGGTTCTTCAGCCGCAGGTTCCTCAGCGGCCGGCGCTTCCGCAGCCGGTTCTTCTGCGGCCGGGGCTGGCGCCGGGGCCGGCGTGGCCGCGCCGCCGCAGGCGGACAGGACCAGCGCCAGGATCAACAAGATGGGCCATAGGGATTTCTTGAACATGTCTCCTTTTTCTCCTTCGAAGCAGGCGATGTTTGGTGGAAAGCTTGCCTCCACCCGATGTCGGGTCCCTAGGTCTACGATGAGATTCGATCGCTCCTTACCACCCCCTTTCTGATCAAGGCTTGAATGGCGCCGATAGGGAGTCTCTACAATAGCAGTGCTTCCGTCAATTCAGCCATGGCTGCTCTGTCCGGCACGAAACTGAGGTGCGAAGTGCGGCTGCCGCAGTACGGGCGGCGCAGCGGATAGATGCAGATGACGCAGTCCAGGACCGTTGGCGGAGAGATGCGATTGGCAGAACAGCTCAGAGACGCGTACAGGGCGCCGCCACAAGATGTTGACGCGTATCATAATCGATTTTGAACAGTAGTCAAGTCGCGAATTAACAGGGGAGGTTCGGGGCGGGCCTCGGGCGGCTATACGAACCGTCGCCTGAGGCCCCCCCTTCAACTGATGTAACTACTGCGTCAAAGACCTATCCGAAAAGAGCCGCCTGGCCCCTTGTGGGCGTTCCGACGGGCACAAGGCCCTATGCTACGGATTTTCGGATAGGATCCAGGTGCGGTGAGCCGGGCTACGGCTTGAAGAAGAACTGCTCGCCGCTGTAGTCGGCGCCGATGGCCTGACCGGAGATCGGCACGTTGCCCAGCTTCTTGCTCGAGATCAGCGCGTAGTTGACCTTCTCCGCGATGGGGAAGATCCAGATGTTGTCGTAGTGCAACTTGCGGATGGCCGCGTAGGCGGCCGTATCCTCTTCGGAGAACGGCACGGACTGGGTGCGCACCTCAGCCAGCCGCCACAGCTCCTTGATCTCAGCGGGCGGTTCTTCGCCTTCCGCGCCTGCGCTCGTCCGCCACTGATTCCACAGACGAATCGCCTGGTTTTCCAGCGTGTAGTCCGTCCAGGTGCCATTGGCCCACATCGGCTGCACGTCCCAGATGCTGGTCATCTGTAGCTCATTAGCGTCTCGGCGCGTGCCCCACAGCGCAGAATCGAGCTGCTTGACCTGCACATCGAGGCCCAGGTTGGCCCTCAATTGCGTCCCAACCAGCTCGGCCACCTGGGCGATGTCAGGCGCGTGCGCACCGTGCTCGAACAGGATGGTGAAGACATTGCCATCCGGCCCGACCCGCAACCCGTCTGCATTCTTGGTCATGCCCATCTCGTCGAGCAGCGCATTTGCGGCGTCAACGTCGTACTCAGCGGGCACCAGGGTCGGCATCTGGCCATAGCCGAAGTAGACCGTGTCGATGATCTCCTGGCGATTGATGCCGTGCGTGATGGCCTGGCGGAACCGTACATCGCCCACCACCGTCCGCCAGTTCTCATCGGCATAGGTGTAGTTGATGAAAAGGGCGGTCGGATCGACGTGGTTGTCCATCAACGTGATGTTGATGCCCGCCTTCTCCTCATTCTCCTTGTAGAGCGGGAGCTTGTTCAGGCCGGTGCTCTCGCGCACGAAGTCGACCTCGCCGGCGAAGACCTTCAGCGTCAGCATCTCGACATCGTTGACCTGCTGCGACTGCAGCTTGTCGATGTACGGCAACTGCTGGCCGGTGTTGTCCACCTTCCAGTAGTAGGGGTTGCGCTCGAAGGTGAGCAGATTGGACTGGCCGGTCGGGGTGGTGTTGACCCACGCGTACAGCACCGGGAAGTTGGCGCAGCGCGGGTTGGTCAGGTCCCAGTTCGTGCAGTTCTTATCGGCAAAGACCTGCCACCATTCGTCCTTCAGGTTCATCCTCTCGTATTCGGTCTTGAAGGCATCGCTCGTGACGTCCGCGTACTTGACGTGCCACTGCTTGAGCACGTGCGAAGGCCGCAGCATGTCAGTGTAGCCCTGCCAGCCCTTGACGCTGATTTCACGCAGCAGGCCACCGTACGGTTCGCCGAAGGTCAGCTTCCAGGTGTAGTCGTCGAGGATGTCGAGCTTGACAATCTCACCATCCGAGCGGCCGCCATCGCGGAACTTCGCCGGGTAGATGGGGGTGATCTTCTCATCCCCGTAGACGTCTTCCATCACGAAGCGGACATCCTCGGTCGTGACGGGGGTGCCGTCGGACCACTTGAGGCCCTTGCGCAGCGTGAAGGTAAACTCCTTGTTCTCGTTCTCGACCTTGTATTCCTTCACGATACACGGCATGAGACCGTCCAACCCGATGCCAGGCGCGCACAGCAGGTTGTCGTTGGCCATGATGAAGATGTCGGGATTCCAGTTGGCGGACGCGTGCGCGAAGTTGAGGATGCCGCCGTACACGCCGGGCTGCCAGTCAGGCAGGTCCTCCTTGATGATCAGGGTGCCGGGGCCGACGACGAAGGGCTCCTCGGGCAGGCGCTCCTCGATGGGCGGCAGCGTGCCCGCGGCGACCAGCTCAGCCAGCATGGGGGATTCTTTGTACTGGCCGGTGGCTGCAGGTTCCTCAGCGGCCGGTTCTTCAGCAGCGGGCTCTTCCGCAGCAGGCTCCTCAGCCGCAGGCTCTTCCGCTACCGGTTCTTCAGCAGCGGGCTCTTCCGCAGCGGGGGCTTCTGCGGCGGGTTCTTCTGCTGCCGGCGCGGGGGCCGGTGCGGGCGTGGCTGCCCCGCCACAAGCGGACAGGATCAGGGCCAGGATCAGCAGCAGGGGGAACACAAACTTGCGAGACATGGATAGTCCTCCTCGTTGGGGTTCTTTCACCGTCGTGAGAATGTGGCAGTGAACGTACGTAAATGCTCCGATGAGACGAAGAACGCTCCTCCTTCCGGCACGAACTGACTAAACGAAGCAATCTTTATTTGTTGCACACCAAACCGGAGCATCGAGTGAGTGTAGTCATGCACACGGGTTCGTGCCGGTCCACCCGGGCATGGATGACAGGTGCCTGGACAACAGGTGCACTGAACGGTACAGAGTCAGATCGATTACGAGGCAGTATACAAGGCCCAGGAAATTATACGGTTGTTTTGCCTCAGCCGTCAAATGTCATGCGCGGCGTCAAAACCGTTTCAGAACGTGCATCCTCAACTGGACTATGTTATACTTCGCACTACAAACGTCTCGGTTTCGCCTCCCCCCGGCCGAACCACGCGCCCATCCGACGGAATCGCTAGACGAAATCACACGGGTATGCCCGGCATTGGCGGGCCTGTCCCGCAGCGGATGATGTCCATTGGCTGAAGAACCCATTATTATCTGCGACAACCTGATGAAAATCTACAAGGTTGCCAACCTCGAAGTCGTCGCGCTCCAGGGGTTGGACCTGGTCGTGCCGCGCGGTGAGTTGCTCGGCGTCGTCGGCGCCAGCGGCAGCGGCAAGTCCACCCTGATGAACATCCTGGGCGGGCTGGATCGCCCCTCGGCCGGCCGCGTCTGGGTGAACAATCAGAACCTGCTCAAGTTTTCCAACACGGCGCTGCTCAACTACCGCCGCACACAGGTCGGCTTCGTCTGGCAGCAGTCCGCGCGCAACCTGATCCCCTTCCTCAACGCGCAGGAGAACGTGGAGATGCCGCTGACGCTTGTCGGTGAGGCGCCGCGCACCAAGCGTAAACGCGCGCGGGAATTGCTGGCGGCCGTCGGGCTGGCGGAGCGGATGCACCACCGGGTCGGGCAGCTCTCCGGCGGCGAGCAGCAGCGCGTCGCGATTGCGGTCGCGCTGGTCCACAACCCCATCATGCTGCTGGCCGACGAACCGACCGGCGAAGTCGACTCCGCGACCGCGCTCACCATCTACCAGACCTTCCGCGACCTCAACACGGCCTTCAACTTGACGACGCTGATTGTCAGCCATGACCCGACCATCGCGCGCCACGTAGATCGGGTGGTCGCCATCCGCGATGGCCGGTTGTCCAGCGAGACGATGCGCCAGGAGCCGACTGCGGAGGACCTGTACGGGCCGCGGCCCGTCCATGATACGGAGCCGCCTCCGCCGGTTTTCGAGGAGCTGGTCGTCCTGGATTCGGCGGGCCGGCTGCAGGTTCCCAAGGAATACCTCCAGCGGTTCAACATCAAGGGCCGCGCGCGGCTGGAGGTGACGGACGACGGGGTGCTGATTCTGCCGGTCGAGCAGAAGGAAGGCATGCCGGAGCCCGCGCCGGAGCCTGCAGCCCTGATTCCGGAAGCCACATCGCACGGCCTGGTCGGCCGCATTACGCAGGGGCGTGAGCGCCTGGGCGCACGCCTGGGCGATCGCCTGGGGAGGAAACGGTAATGCAAACCCAGCTTCGAATCGGCATGATCGGCGTCAGCGGCCGCGGAGGCCTGTGGCGTCACTGGCACCAGCCCGCGGGCCGTTCGGTCATCGCCGGCGCCGCGGACATCAGCGCGGACGCGCTGGAGCAGTTCCGCACGGAACATGGCGGCCAGCCATTCGTGACGCACGACTATCGCGAGCTGCTGGCACGGCCTGACATCGACGCGATTGCGGTGACCACGCCCGACTTCTGTCACGAGGAGCATGCGGTGGCTGCGCTGCAGGCGGGGAAGCACGTCTTCTGCGAGAAGCCGCTCGCCATCACCATCGAGGGCTGCGACCACATCCTGCAGACCTGGCGCACGTCGGGCCGCCGGCTGATGGTCGGCTTCAACATGCGCTACATGAACATATTCCGCGTGATGAAGGAAATCGTGGAGTCAGGTGCGATCGGGGAGATGAAGGCCGTCTGGGTGCGCCATTTCGTCGGCTTCGGCAGCGACTTCTACTATCATGACTGGCACGCCACGCGCGCCAACGGAACTTCGCTGTTGCTGCAGAAGGGCTCGCATGACATCGACATGATCCACTGGATCACCGGGGCCTACACCAAGCGCACCGCTGCGTTCGGCAGCCTGGACTTCTTCGGCGGCGACCGGCCCAACGACCTGACCTGCCCCGTCTGCCCCGACCGCGACACCTGCACCGAGGTATCACACAGCCCTCGCCGCAACCAGTGCGCGTTCCGGCAGGAAGTGGATGTGGAGGACAACCAGGTGATGATCATGGAGCTGGAGGGGGGCATCAAGGCGTCGTACCTGCAGTGCCACTTCACGCCCGATTACCACCGCAATTATACCTTTATCGGCACGCAGGGGCGCATCGAAAACTCCGAGCCGGAGATGAAGGTGTGGCTCAAGACGCGCAAGTCGCGCACGTGGCGCGACCTGGCCGATCGGACGTACGACATCAAGGCCGCCGAGGGCGGGCACGGCGGGGCAGACCCGGTGATTTGCCGCGACTTCGTGGAGATGGTATTGGACGGGAAGGAACCGCTGGCGCCTCCGCTGGCCGGGCGGATGAGCGTGGCCGCAGGTGTCTGCGCCGCGCACTCGCTGCGGAACGGCGGTGTGCCGGTGGATGTGCCGCCCGTCGCCGGATTCTGGCCGCGGGCCGATTGAAGATTGAAGATTACAGATTGAAGATTACTCAGCGATAGTTAAATAATCTTCAATCTTCAATCTGTAATCTTCAATCCGCCTCACCCCTGGCCGCCCCGGAGGCCGAGCGCCTGGCGGAAGAAACGCCGGTAGAGCGCAGAACCGATAATCCCCAGTTCCAGCAGGATCATGATGACCGCAAAGGCGATCGCCATGTCGGTAATCTGATCGCGGGCAATGATAGGAATCAGCGGCGGCCGGACAATCTCCTGCGCGCCCGTGATACGGAAGAAGGGCGCGAAGAAGCGCGAGACCTGGCTGCCGATCAGCGCACCCGCGGCCGCCCCATAGGCCGTCAGGAACAGATACTCCATCAGCACCTGGCCGAGAATCTGGCGGCGTTGCAGGCCGATGGCATAGAGGATCGTAAACCGGTACAGCCGATCGCTCAGCGAGGCATAGGTATTGATCAGCAACCCTGCGAACGCCATCACTGCCGAGGCCAGGAAACCGATGGATAGCGTGCCGAACACGCCCACTCGCTCCGTCTTACCCCGCTCTGCGGCAATCAACCCCACTGTATCGCGACCGCCGACCGGCTCGATGCCCATGCCATCGCGCACGATGCGCAGAATCTCCGCTCCGTCGCCGTCCGGCTTCAGCTTCAGCCAGATGCTCTCCGGCACGGGCATCCCATAGGTGTAAGACAGATATTCCAGATTGCCGATGGCCGCGGGGCTGTCTTCATTGACCGTCGGAAAATAGGTGTACGAGCCGACGATGGTAAAGACGGCCTCCATGCTCACGGTCGATTCCAGCGAGATGGCAATCCGCATCTGGTCGCCAACCTGCAGGTCGCCGGCCTCCATCACGGCCTCCGGCACGAGGATGGCATCCTGCTGCTGGGCCAACAGGTTCATCAGCCCGCCCATCGGCTCGTCGGCAAAGTCGCGCCGGAACCACGCCACCTTCGGGAAGGTCAGCCGATCCACGGCCAGGAAACGCCCCCGCATCTGCCGTCCGCCCGTGAACGAGACGCGCGCAGGGAAGTTACCGACCGCCGTGCCCGTCTCCACGCCCGGCAGCTTCAGGTATTCCTCTATCGGCAACGAAACCGGCTCCTGTGACGTGCCGGAGCTGCCCTCCGAGACGATCATCGGCTGGAAGGCGACGTCGGCGCCCACCTGGTAATACATGCGGTCTTCCAGCCACTTGTCCAGACTGCCGGCCAGCGAGAAGGTGTAGACGCCTAGCGCGAGACACACAATAATGAGCAGCAGCGGATTGATATACGCCTGACTCTGGCGGCCAAGCTGCTGCAGCGCCAGATGTGGCGTCACCCACGGCACAACGCTCGCCAGCCGATCCATCAGCCGCAGAATCAGCGGGAAGAGGCGCATCGCCAACAACGCGGCCACGAGCGTGAACAGCGCCGGCAGCAGGATCAACAGCGGGTCCTGGTACAGGTCGCTGGGCCGGTCCTTGACGAGCATGGCCAGCGAACCTTGCTGCGAAAGCAGGCGATAACCGTAAGCCGCGGGCAGAATCAGCAGCAGGTCGAGATAGTAGCGATACCAGAACGGCGTCTTCATCGGCCGTGCCTGCTCGCGTTCCTCCTCGACATTGCTTTGCCGCGCCGCGCCGGACGCGGCGGCTAGCCTCGTGAGGAGCACAACGGCCATCGTCGCCAGCAGCAGCGTCACGTTCAAGCCTTCCAGCGAAACGGGCAGCGGCTCGCGCGGGACAAACGTCAGGAAGCTCGACGCATTGCCCATGAAACGGGCGATGAGCACGCCCGCAGCCAGACCGAGCGGTACGCCTGCAACGAACAGAAGTATCTGCTCGACCAGCGTGATGCTGAGGACGCTCGGCACATTCATTCCGCGACTCACCAGGATGGCTGTTTCGCGGCGCTGCCAGCGGGCAATAATCGAGGAGGTCAGGAAGAGGAAATAGAGCAGGAACGCCAGCGCCGGGATATTGAAGCCGAGCAGCAGGATCGTCAGCGTGCTGCTGCGATTGACAAACTGCTCCAGCGGCTTGATGGGCGAGACGTCGATGCGAATGCCGGGCAATATCCGGTCCAGGGCCGTCTTGCTGGTCGTCAGCCCCTCCAGGTACTGGCGCGCGTTGCCCGGTTGAATCCTCATCTCGTCCAGCCGCACGTGCCAGGAGGCGAAGCGCGTGCCCGAGGCGATGCGCGGCTGGATGCGATCGATGAAGTCCTGCCGGCGCACCAGCAGTCCATCGCTCAACGACAGTTCGGGATCGGTGAACCAGAACGGCTCGTCGGGGTCATTCGGCGACCAGATGCCGGCCACCCGGATGGGGATGCGGGTAGGATCGGGAAAGTGGCTGATCGCATAACGATCCCCGACGTTGGCGCCCGCCTTGGCCGCATAATGGTCAGGCAGCCAGACATCCAACACATCGCCTGAGCGCTCGCCGGTGAACGGCTCCCCCTGGACCGTGATGTGGTCCACCACGTTCTCGAAGTGCACCAGGCTGACGCTGCCCATATTGTTGCGGGCGCCCTCTGTTTCGGTCGCCGGGTGCAGCATCATGGCGCCACTCTCGACCTCGACGCCGACAGATACCGGCGGAAGGCCGATCTCCCGCTCCAGCGTCGCGGCAACGCGCGGCGCCAGACTTTCGGTCGTCTCCAGGGACAGGGGAATATCCGATGATGGCAGGAAATAGACGCGCATCAGGAACGGGGGCCGGCCGGTCTGCTCGACGAACCGCACGAGTTCCTGCGAGAGCACCGAGCGATCCACCGCCTGCGCAAAGAACCCGGCGCTGCTCACCAGGCCGATCGCCAGCGCGATGGATGCCAGCGCGAGCAGGGTCAGCCCGGGGCGATAGAGCAGCCGCTTGAATGCCAGAACCACGAGACCGGCAAACAGGTAGACCGGCCGCAGGAAACGATTAGAGGATGTATTGCGCGATGCCATAGGTTTGACTTACCTCGGCGGGTGCACGCTCAAATACTGCTTGAGGATTTCGAAGGTATCACCCAGGATTTCGTAGGATTGCCAGCCAGGAGACGCCGCAGCCGCGAAAATCGCCGCGCCCTTCACGTAGTCGTCCTGCTGGAGCTGTCCATCGTACCAGGCAAGCTGCTCAACATAGTTGCCCGGTGTATCGGAGCCCATGCCCAGTTCGTTCCAGTAGCCGGCGAAATCCATCCAGCCGTAGCCGGGCGGCCCGGGCCGGTTGGTCACCAGTCCATCGATACCCACCTCGGTGAGCAGCAAAGGCAGCATCAGGCCGTTCGGCTCCAGATAGTTACGGTAGACCTTGCGGTAGCGCAACGTCAGCCAGCCTTCCTGTGCCGGGTCCTGGCCCCAGCCGAGCGGGTCCTGCGGCGTGCCGAACTGCATGGTCGGCGCGGAGTACTCGTGCAGGCCAAGATAGCCATCGTGCTCGCGCGCCGCTTCGATGGCCGGGCGAAACTGCGGCCACCACTCCAGCGGCGGCGTACCCGTCCCGAAGTTGCCGACGACCGAGCGCACCCCGGCCGCAGCCAGCAGCCGCGTGCGGTGGGCCTCAAACTCCGCCAGGCGCGCCATTTGATCGGCGTCCGACGGCGTCGGCTCGTTATAGGACTCCCACGCGTCGAATGCCGCCATGCGCCGGGGCTCGGTGGCAATCGGCAGGAGCTGGTCTGCGAAGCCCTGCGCTGCGGCCCGCGGGTCGGTCAGCGAGCCCAGGTCAATCTGCGGCAGATCGATGCGCCCCACGAGAATGGTGTTCGGCCCGTTGTGCTTGATCTCGAGCGCAAAGTTGGAGTCGTACTCCATCGTCTTGACCAGCGCGATGTTGCCCGTGCGCAACAGGTCAAAGATGCGCGGGTCGTTGCGCGTCACGAACAGGCCCAGCTTGGTCGGCGGGCCGGGCGGGAATGGACTGGCCGTCGGTGTGGGCGTGTCGGTGGGCAGCGGCGTCGGTGAGGGCGTCGCGGTCAAGGTCGCCGTGCCGGTGGCGGTCGCAGTTGTAGCAACCGTTGGCGTGGCCGTGCCCGTCGCAGTTGGCGTCAGCGTACCGGTCGGCTGCAGGGGCGACAGCGCGACACGCGGGGTGCGGGTCGGCGTCGGGGTCGCGGGGGGCGTGCGGGAGTTGCAGCTAGCAGCCAACGCCGCCGCGCTCGCCCCGCCCAGGAGCTTCAGGAAGGCGCGTCGGTTCACGGCTCAGCCCTCCGCGCCTTCGCCCTTCGGCAGAATGACGATCGGGACGCCCTGGGGTTGCCACTCGGTGAACCAGCGCGCATCCTCCGGCGCCAGCCGGATGCAGCCGCGCGAGGCGGGATATGCGCCCAACGCGCCCATATCCTCGTATACCTTCTCGCCGTCAACCAACCGGTAGGGCGCGCCATGAATCAGGATGGTGCCCGCGTCTTCGAACAAGTACCAGCCTTCATCCGCGTAGACGCCGAAGGCATTGAAAGTGCCCCAGTATTCGCCTACCAGACCGTACCAGGCCAGGGTGCGATAGCCCCGCGATTCATCGCCCGTGCTGACGGGCATGACGCGCAGCGGCTCGCCGGGCTGCCACGCGAACATCTGCTGGCTCGCCAGGTCGATCACAACAAAGCGGCGGTCGGGGTGCATGCCGTAGCTCCCGACCACCTCGGCCAGCCAGCCGGGCAACGCGTCCGCATCGTCCGGCGACGGCGGGGCGGTCGGTGCAACGGTGGGCAAGGGCGTCGCAGTCGGGAAGACAATCGTCAGGTCCACGGCCGCGGGCACTGGCGTCGCAGTCAACGGTCGGGGGGTGCGAGTCGGTGTCACGGTGGCTTCGACATCATCGAGGAACGCAAACAGGCCGCCGTGCAGCGGCGCGGCCAGGCCGCCCCAAGCGGCCCACACCGTGCCTGCCAGCAGGATCATCATCAGCAGGGCTAATGCTAACACCAACGACGTACGCCGCGAGGCGCGCGAGAAGGCGGGTCGTTTCAAAGCAACATCCATATCGGGTAGGATAGCAACCGGGCCATCACTTCAGGTTGATGCGCTCGAAGGCCTGCAGCGCGGCCTCAAGCTCCTCCTGGCGAACGGCGACGGTCAGGTCGCCGCGAGTGCGTTCCAGCACGCCGCGCAGTACGTCGGTCGAGCGGCGCAGCCCGCCGGTCAGGGCATCGGGGAAGTCCATGGTGACCAGGTGACTGTAGACGTCATCCATCATGCCGAGAAAGGGTTCGGCCTCGGCGCAGCGGCCCAGCCGCACCAGGTCCAGCACGAAACGGCGCAGCTCGTTGGCCGCCTCCGCCAGTCCATTGAGATAGGCCGCCGCGGGTACGTGGAGGTCGGCAGGCGACGGAATCTCCCCGTCGCGCACGAAGGCGTAAAGCAGATGGGCCTCGACCACTTCCTTGAGCGCGTCCTGGGTGTAGCCGGCCTGATACATATCATGGTAGTTCGCCAGGTCCGCAGACATGACCACGGCCGCGTTACGGGCGGTGGCAAGCAGCTTCTCTGCTTCCTCCCACTCGTGCCGGTGAATCGCGCGGATGCTCAACGCGCAGTAGCGGATGAGCTCGCGGCTGCGATTCAGCGTCGCATCGCGCACCTGGTTCTTGGCCGTAAATTCGGCCCGGATTTCCTCGATGATTTGGCTGAGTTCAGACAAGCCATGCTCCTCAGGGGCAACTTCAGTTACGTATCCCCGATTATACCCCCGCGCGGCGCGTTAACCAAATATGCCATGCTGCGGCGGCTTCTTATACGGTGCTTTTGGTCGATACGTGGCAGATATGATATGATGGCACGTGGTCCTCGGCCCGAATTGCAGCGTTGCGCATCGGCGGCGCGCTTTCCGGCCCTGGCAAACTCCCGTGCAGCGGGGCTAATGAGGTTTGTTGTCCCATGTCACTTCCGTCTGAATTACTGAACCAGATCGGTGTCGTGCTGGAACTGGTCGTGGCGTTCTTCACTGCGACACTGGTCGCGTTTTGGATCGGTTTCGCCGTCTGGACGTTCCGCGATATCCGCTCGCGCACCCGCGACATCTTTGCGTGGCTGCTGGCCGTTATCCTGGTGCTGGCCCTCGGCCCGCTCGGCCTCCTCTTGTACCTGCTCCTGCGGCCCAAGGACACGCTGGCCGCGGTGTATGACCGGCAGTTGGAGGAGGAGGCGCTGCTGCGTGACATTACCGAGCGTCGCGCCTGCCCGAACTGCCAGACCGTCACCGAACCGGCATGGCTGATCTGCCCGCAGTGCCGCACCGAGCTGCGCCAGACGTGCGCCGCGTGCGGAAAGCCGCTCGAACTCAACTGGATTGCGTGCCCCTTCTGCACGACGCCGGTCGCCGAGCCGCAGTACGTGGAAGAGAGCCGCTTCCGGCAGCCGGTCGTCGTCGAGCACGTTGAGCAGCCTCTGGCTGCACGCGAGCCGGCCGCCCAGTCCGAGCCGGTGACCGCCCCCGCTACCATCACGAAGTAGCTCAGCAGAATAGCATCGGGGCGACCTACAGGTCGCCCCGATGCGCGCCTGCTAGCGTGCCCAACCGCCAGGAACTCGCTGCAACGCTCTCCGCAGTGTGTTGCCCCACGAGGCAGATAAGCGCAACCGAAAAGCGCTACTCGACGCGCAGGGTGCCGATAGTCACGTGATCTTCGCCGCCCACCGTCAGCCCGCGCCGGCCGCCCTGGGCCGGATCATACACGCCGATTTCGATCTGATATTCGCCTGGCGGTGCATCCGCCGGAAGTTGCCACTGGTACTCGTCCAGCACCAGGTCGCCCGGCGCCCAAGTCGTCATCGCTGCACTGCCCTGACCGGGCCGTGCATCCTGCCCCGCCCAGAGCATGCTGCCGTCCGCCCTGGCCGGGCCGAGCAGGTGCGTGAACACGGTCCAGTCCGTGCCGACCGGTGCGTTGGCGCGCCACCAGAGCTGGAGGTACACCCTCTGGCCGGGCTCATAGCTGGCCCGGTCGGTATCATACCCCACCAGCGCAAAACCGGGCCAGCTTGCAACACCCGCATCCACCGGGTTGCGCGGGCCGCGCACGGGCGGCTGCCCGCCGTCCAGCCGGTAGGCGCGGGCATACACCTGACCTGCGCGATCGAGGAACTGGCGCACCTCGCGGCGGCCGGGATAGAGCTCCTCCAGCAGCCGCCAGCCGCGGAAGTCCTCGTATTCGATGATGATGTAGGTTGCGGCCCCCGTCCCCTGCTCCGGCGCGACGAACGCGTGCCGCCCATCGAAGTGACGCACGGGCCGGCCCTCGCGCCACGCGAATCCGAGCGTCATGTCGCTGGCCGGGCGCGGGCTCACGTACACGAGTTCATCCGGCGGCAGGCCGAGGACATATTGGCCGATCTCCCAGAGTCCCTGGTCATAGGTGTAATACAGGACGGCGCTGCGGCCCCACGTGCCAAAGTAGGCGGTTGCGCTGTAGACCAGGCTGCCCGCGACGATGGCGGCGACGACGACTGCCCGACCTGCTCGGCGCAGGCGGTCCATGTCGGCCGCGATTTCCTCCACAGGCACACCGTTTTGCTGCAACCGCGGGGGCACGGCCGCGGGGGCGGTGGCCGGGTGGCTGCCCGCGCGGCCGAGGATGACGGCCAGACCCAGCCCGGAGGCCAGCGCCACCAGCGGAGCCAGTCCCAAGGCGCGGCGGAAGTGAGGCGCATAGTCGCTAAAGACCGTGGGCACGACCATCACCACGAAGGCCAACCACCACGTCACGCTGGCAAACCTGGACCCACGCCAGATGAGCCATAAAATACCGAGCAAGAACGGAATGCTCATCAGCACGTCGAGGACAGGCAGACCGGGCACGTTGCTGCGTGGATCCGCATCGCCTCGTACATTGAACATACGCAGCACCGCGGCGAAATTCTGGAAGAGACTTGCGGTTTCGGCAGTACCAGGGAGCACGGCAACCTGGCCGCTGCGGACGAGCAGTTGATCGGGATAGTGCAGGAAGTGCAGCATCAGGGGAGTGACGATAATCAGTGCTACAGCCGCAGCAACAAGCAGGCCGGCGAGGGTGACCGAAAGGCCAGGCGAGCTGCGCTCAGGGTGCTCTACATTCTCTGGGCTGAGCAGGCTGATGGCTCGCCCGGACTGGTTGCGCTGTCGCCGCACGGCTGCAAACGCTGATAGAAGCGCGACAGTCCCCAGCAGCACGGCCAATACCGGCAGCAGCCGGCCCGCAAGATACGTGTAGACACCCAAGCCGGTGACCAATCCGAACCCGGCCCAAGCCCACAGACTCCTGCTACGGCGTGCTCTCAGGAAGGCCCACAGCAACAGCACCAGGAACAGGGGGAGCAAAATGGGCTGAATGCCCATTCTGCTGAACGTGATGTGCCACCGCTGAATCGCCAGCGCCAGCGCCGCCAGCAGCGGCAGCGCGGGCGACAGCCGGCGATCCGCCTGAACCCATTCACGCGCCAACATATACAGCGCCGGCACGGTGACAGTCCCGACCGCCGCGCCGACCCCGCGCATCACCTCTGGCGTCGCGCCAAAGAGGTTGAACGCGAGCGCCGTGAGATAGATAAACCCAGGCTCGACGCCGAAGTTGCCGGGGAAGAAAACCGGACGATAATCGGCATCTGTTAGCAACCGCCAGGCTTCCAGTGCATCGAAGGCCTCATCGTAATGGAAGCCGGGCGGGGTCGTCTCGAGCTGCCAGTAGCGCAGGAACGCGGCGAGCGCCGTGATCAGGGCCAACGCAACCGGCGTAAACCAGCGCGGCATGGGCCGGGAGAGCGAATCAGGCATAGGCCACAGGCTACAGGGTCTGTCCGAACGGCTGGCCGCTGGCGACCCGCGCGGCCAGCGCCTGAGCGACCGCGTCAACCGTGCCCGCAATGCGCTGCACAGGCGTGCCATCCGCAGCCAGCCCGGCCGCTGTCTCCTCGCTGACAGCATCCGTTGCGGCAAGGATCGTCACCATGCCCGCTGCGGCGGCCTCCTCCGCGCTGAAGCCGAAAGAAGGCCGGAAGGTCAGGATATACTCTTGTGCCAGCACCAGGTTGGCCTGGGTTGCGGGCTGGCCGGCCGGGCCCAGCAGGAGATAGTGGCCGAGCAGCTTGCCCGCAGGCGGCACAAAGAGGTCCACCATGACCGAGTTCCGGCCGTCCAGGGTCAGGAGGTCAGAGACGGCGCCGTCCACGGCCACGCGGTATGCGCCGGCCGGCAGGTCAGTGAAGTAGAAGGTCTCGTCCGACGCGACGACCTGAGAAGTAACGACTATCTCATTGCGCGTGAGCGTAACGATGCGCCCGACGCCGTTACGCACGCGACCGCGGATGATGCTTTCGGCCAGGATGACGGTCAGTTCAAGCTGGACCTGGTTGCGTCCGTCCAGTTGCACCGGCTCGGAGCGCAGGCCCGCACCCACGACTTCGACCACGTAATTCCCCGCAGCCAGTTCCACAAAGCGGAAAGTTTCGTCGCTGCCGATGACCTGTTCCGCCACGGTGCGTTCGCCCTCTAGCAGCCGAGCAGTGCGCCCCTCCCCGTTATATATCACGCCGTATATCACGCTATCGCGATAGGTGGTCAGCGGGGCCTGGACCTTGACGAAGGTGATGCTGAAGGAGTGGTGAAACAGGGTGTTGCCGGGCGCTTCGTCGGGGTGGCCGGTGTGCATGCCGGTCACGCGGTCCGAGGGCAGCTCCAAACCGGGCAGGCCCAGCGCCTCCGCAGCGCACACCTGCCACTTCCACATCGGGAAGTTGGTGCCCGGCTCGTTCGCGGGCTTATCCACGGTCACAATCTGCTCGCCGCCATCCCACGTCACGCGGGCACGCGCGCCGTAGACGCGGCCGCCGTTCGGGTTGCTGCCGTCACCGATGGCCGGGTCGAGGATGTCCATGTAGATGTGATGGTTGCCGCCGTTCTCTTCCGGGGTGAGGTGGTGTACGCGGACGACCTGCCAGTACCAGCTGCCCGGTGCAACCGTGGCCGTCCTGATTTCGACGCCATACCCCTGCGCGTCGTTGACCACGTCGCGGGGTGCAGACGAGACGGCGGCGCGTTCGGGCAGCGGCGTGCTCATATTGCGCCGGCCGAAGAACCGTCCGAGGCGTACGGAAAGGCTCATGAGTTCACCCCCTCGGCAAAAAGCTGGGCCAGGCCTGCGGCGACCGCGTAACCATCGCCCGACAGCCGGCTCACCTGGCATCCTGCGGCCCGGAGTGTCGCTTCAACTTCCGGCGGCACGTTGTCGCCCACGATAGTGACGCGGCTGGCGTTGGCCGCGTCGGTGGCGCTGTAGCCGGCACTGATGCTGCCCGACGCCCGCGTAGCGTGCTGCGACACCAGCGCCAGGAGCATCCGCGCCTCGGCATGGCCCGGCGCGGCAGGCTCCGGCGGCGGAGCCAGCAGCAGATAATGGCCGAGCAGCCTGACCGGCGCGGGCGGCAGTACGATGTCGCGCGTGACCAGTGCATCCTCTTCGAGCACGATGCCCGTGACCAGCGGCTCCCCCTCGGCCAGCGCCAGCGCATACACCCCGCCGGGCAGCTCCGCAAAGCGGAAGGCGCCGGTCAGGTCGGTCTGCACGCGCGCGACCTCGCCGCCCGCAGACAGGAGACGCACCCAGATGCCAGAGACGAGTGCGCCTGCGGCGTCCCGCACATGGCCCTGCACCATGCCGCGCGGGCCGGGCAGCGGCCAGAGCACATCGGCGACCTCCTGGCGCTCCCCGTCGAGCACGAAGGCCGCCACCTGGCCCAGGCCCACCGCCTCCAGCAGATAACTTCCGGCCGGCAGCCTGACGAACCGGTACACGCCCATGATGTCGGTGCGGGTCTGAGCGACCAGAATACCGTCGCGGCGGAGGGTCATCAGGACATCCGCCTGGGGCCGGCCTGCACCATCAGCCACCCGCCCGCGCACGACGCTGCGCTGGCCCTGATTCAGGTCGAGTGAAGCCAGTTTTAGTTCGTTCTCGCCGTTCAGCGCCAGGTCGGGGAGCGTCAGCCCGTTGATCTCCAGCCGGTAACTGCCCGCCGGGAGGTTGTCAATCGCGAAGTTGCCGGCGGGGTCAAGCAACGCCTGCCGCGTCCAGCCCCATGGGGCCGGCGCATACAGCACCGCCACCAGGCCATCGGGCGCGACCGTGCCTGCGTCGACGACGTGCCCCGACAGGCGGCTGCGCATGGGGAAGAGCAGCTTGAACAGCGCACCCGGCTCCAGCACCATCTGCGCGGCAATCTCCCCGATGCCATCCAGGGACAGGCGATAGGTTCCTGCCGGCAGGTTGGGGAAGACAAAGCTGCCGTCGCCGGCCAGCCGCGTCGTGCGCACCGTGTCGTCCGCGGCGGTGAGTGTCAGCAGGGCATCCGTCGCGCCGCCCGCGACCATGCCGTCCACCTGCGCGGGCGCGCCGGCCGCCTGCAGCCGGAAATTGACCTCATACGTGATGTCCTGACCCTCGCGGCCGGGGACCTTTGCCGTCTCCAGATCGGCGGCGGTATCGCTCGGCCAATCACCCTGTACCACCTGCAGGTTGAAGGTGCCGGGACTGTGCACAAACTCGTAGGAACCCGCAGGCTTGAACGGATCGCGGCCGGTCGTCGTAGTCGGGAAGTCCGTGCCCGGCTCCGCACCGTTCCAGGCCATCCGCAGCTTGATCCCATTCAGTGGCGCACCGCTGGCATCCGTCACCGTGCCGTAGAAGATCCGCCGGCCCGCGGTTTCATCCTGGGGCAGCAGCCGCCGCTGCACGACAGCGTACCGATACTGCCCCGCCGCTCCCGCAGTCAGGCGGAGGTTCTTCGTCTGCCAGCCGTCCAGTGCGATGCCTGCGACCGTGATGCCGGGGATGTCGAGCCGGTAGGAGCCCAGCGGCAGCGCCTCGAAGCGGAACGCTCCGTCCGTGCCGGTGACGGTCTCTCCGACAGGCACACCGTTGCGGGCCAGCCAGACGCGGACGTCTGCTTGTGGCGTACCTGTAGCGCTCTGCACGGTGCCCGTGAGCACGCTGTTCTGGCCGCCGCTGAGCCGGAGGGTGACGGATGGCAGCGGATTGCCCGGCCCCTCCTCGACCGCACTGACCCCGCGGCGCACGATGCCCCAGGGCGCAATCGAGATGTCGTAGACGCCCACGGCCAGGCCCTCGATGCGAAATGCGCCGTCCGGCCCGGTGATCGCGCTCTTGACCTCGCGGTCCGCCTGGAGCAGCCTGACGGTGAGGTCTGGCAGGCCTGCGCCGGTGTCGGCACGCAGGACGTGGCCCGCGACCACGGCCCGGTCGACGGGGCCGGGCGGTGGGTCATCCAGCGCCTTCAGCCGCGCAACGACGGGCAGCTCACCTGCCAGGTTGAAGTCTCCGTTCCACCAGTCCGTGTACCAGGAGTTGCTCTCCCAAGTGGGTGCAAGGAAGCCCATGCGGTAGTTGGCGATGAGCCAGTGGCACATCGAAAAGTAGCTGTCCGAGCACCGCATCCCATGAATCTCGCGCGTGCCCTGCATGAACTCCGCAATCTCAGCCACCCATTGGGCGTGCGTGTTCGGGTCGACGCGCGGATAGCGGCGGTCTTCCTTCCAGCCGACGACCGGTCCACCCTCGGTGCTGATGATGGGCACGGCATGGCCCAGGGCCTCCTGGATCATCTGGTCCATCAGGTGAAACGACAGGAAACAGGTCGCATCATCCGCCAGCGTGTCGCCGGGGTTCTTGTCCGACTGCCGCCACTCGTTGATCTGTTCGCGCGGCCGGCCTTCCCAGGCCCACTGCCCCAGCCGGTCATACTCCTCCTCGCTGACAGGCTGGCCCTCCTGGTTGACCGGGTCGTAGGGATAGTCAAGCGGATGGTTGATCGTGTAGTTGTGGATGGCCACCCACGCGCCGTTGTCAAACAGGTCGGCCCGGCCCCGCGTAACGACCTCAGCAACCGGGTTGAGCTTGCTGCCAACGCCCATCGCGGGGAGAGCGGGCAGGCCGCCGAGTGAAATGACCTTGTCGGCATCGATGATGAAATTGTCGATCACGACATCGAGCCAATTGGACGGCTTCTTGCCGCCCTTCCACTCGATAGGCAGATCCGGCTCATTGTTGGTCTCGAAATAACGGACGCCCGCCGCGACCAGCCGGCGGATGGTGTCTTCCTCGCGGCCCCCGATGTGGCCCGGGTTAGGCTCGATGCGATAGAGGCGGACGACGGGCATGATGTCCGCAGCGAGGAGGCGCTGGCACAGCTCAAACGATGACCCGCCGCTGTCATCCAGCACCTTCACCCACTTGATTTTCATGGCCTGCAGTTCGGAAATCCAGAAATCCAGCGCCCCGCCGGCGGGGTGGTAGACCGACGCGGACCAATGCACACCGCGGCGATTATCGTTTTTCGGACGAGGGAAATCTGCTAGTCGCATCAGGGCCTCCGGAGATCGCAGGAACCGGCCGAGCCACGCATGGGCAGCCGGACAGTGCTTCGCATTATAGCACAGGGTAACTGGTAGACAGAGAAAGGGAAGTAGACCGCGTTTGCGCTTCTCCGGGCATTGTGTTTTCATGGACAAGCAACCTACTGTGAGGCCAGCCATGTCCCACCGCCCGCGCGTCATCGCAGTCTTCCTCATCGCCTTATGGCTGATGCTGCCGGCCGAGCCGGCCGCAGACGCCCAGGCCACCTGCGCCGGGGCCATACCGGTTGCGGAGGCGCGCATCCGGCCTCTCGACACGGAGGTGACCGTCCAGGGCGTGGTCAGCGTAGCCACCGGGGTGTTCACCGACGGACAGTCGTTCGCCCTGCAGGATGCGAGCGGCGGAATCTACGTCTACGCCGGCCGTGGCATCGGGCAGGCGCTGGCCGCGGGAGATACCGTCTGCATCAGCGGCCGGCTCGCGGAGCATCACGGGCTGCGCGAGATCCTGCCGGACAGCCCGGCGCGTGTCATCCGGCTCGGAACGGGCGCAACTCCCCCTGCTCCCCAGGTCGTGCAGCCCGGCCAGGTGGGCGAGGCCACCGAAGGCCGCCTCGTGCAACTCACCGGGCCGGTCTCGCGGCTCAGCGAGCGGCGTTTCCGCGTCGGCGGCGCGCTCATCTACCTCACCGAGCGGCTGGGGCTGTCCATCACGGGCCTGCAGAACGGCTGCCCGGCCACCGTCAGCGGCCTGAGCGCGGATTACGATGGCGCGCAGGTGTGGCCGCGCAGCCAGGCGGACATCCGCCCCGCCGCGTGCAGCGTTGCGGCCAGTCCCGCGGTGACGATTGCGCAGCTACAGGGCCCTGCAGCCACTACTCCCTTTGACGACGAAACGACCTTCGGGCGGCTCACCGGCTGCGTGACCGGCGTGACCGCAGATGGCTTTTTCCTGCAGGACCCCGCGCCGGATCTGAACCCGGCCACCTCCGACGGCATCTTCGTCTTCCGCTATACTTCCTGGCAAAACCCGCGCGGCCTGGCGCCGGGCACGCTGG
The DNA here is from genome assembly GCA_964614645.1 of uncultured Anaerolineales bacterium. Taxonomy (GTDB): domain Bacteria; phylum Chloroflexota; class Anaerolineae; order CG2-30-64-16; family CG2-30-64-16; genus MWBF01. The sequence goes on along the minus strand of CAZTMA010000001.1, from coordinate 9,415 downwards.
TCGAGTTGGTCGACTTCCGCGTGCAGGAGTTCTACGGCCAGACGGAGATTGTCGGCCTGTCCGACGATACGACTGCCTCATACCGGATGACGGGCCGCTGCCCGCTGCCCGCACCCGGCCCGATCCCCCCGCCGGGCGACCCGACCATTGACCCGGACGCGGTCTACGAACGGTTCGAGGGAATGCGGGTCAGCCTGAGCTTCGACGGATCAGTCATCGGCCCGACGCACCGCTACGCGTCCCGCTATCCGGCCGGAGACCCCGAGATTGTCCTGGTGGACCGGAGCAGCCCGCACTACGGCCTACGCGTCTTCACGGAGTCCGCGGCACCTGAGCAGGCGCCCCTCCTGCCGGAAGGTCGCGGCAGCATTGCATTGTCGGGCGGGCTGGGCGTGGACCTGCCCCTGGCCGGGACAGCGGACCTGATTGCGGCGACCGACCTGACCGGCATCCTGGCCTACCAGTTCGGCCGGTACGTCCTGCTGGTGGATGACCCGGCGCGGTTGACCGTGACGGATCGGCCTGAGCCCGTCCCTATGGAGCGCGTCATCGGCCCGGACGAGTTCGCCATCTGCTCGTTCAACGTGCTGGACCTGTTCGACGCAGTGGACGATGGCGACGGCGATGTGGGCGACTGGTCGCCGGCGAATGCCGCCGAGTTCCGCGTGCAACTGGCCAAGCGGGCGAATGCCATCCTGCAGAACCTGCAGGGCTGCACGGTCGTAGGGCTGCAGGAAGTCGAGGGGAAGGATGCAGTCTGGGCCGCGCTGGCGGAGGCCGCGGGGCCACGCTACCGTTATGACTATTATGAGAGCGCGGATGTCCGTGATATCACGGTGGGCCTGCTCTATGATGCCAGACGCGTGGAGTTGCGGCGGAGCGCGCCGGCGCAGACCTGCACCGCGACCGACTACGGGGTGAATTATGCTGCCGCACGCGGACCCCGTGCGACGACGAATCCCTGCGCCGAGGGCACCTATCCGCTGTTCGACCGGCCGCCCTACGTGGCCGACCTGGTCGTGCGCAATGCGGCCGGCGACCGGGCGCTCGAAGTCCGCGTGATCGTCAACCACTTCAAGTCCAAGCGGGGGGACGAGGCCGACAATGCTCCGCGCCGCGTCCTGCAGGCGGCGTTTGTTGCGGAGCTGCTGCGCGCGCCGGATGCCGGGCCGCACGCGGTTGCGCTGGGCGATTTCAACGACCTGCTGGCGTCCGACACGCTGGCGCCATTCGCAGGTTACGCCAACCTTTTCGCGCGTTATGTCTCACCCGCAGGTCGCTATACTTACATTTATGAAGGGCGTGCCGAGGTGCTGGATCACTTTGTTACCACGACCGGCCTTGACGCCTACTATCTCGCAGGCGGACCGGTGCACATCAACGCGGATTTCCCCGAGAAGCTGGCGCCCGACACGACGAGCCTGCGCAGCTCCGATCACGACCCGCTTTTCGTGCGGTTTGCCTTTCGACCGACGGGGGTGAGCGATGCACTGGTGGGGGCAGCGAGCGGGGTAATCGGAGGATTTGACTGCTATAGCCAGCGCTTGCGCTTGAAGTAGATAATCAACCCGGCGGTGACGACCACCATCACCAGGATGGCGAAGCCGTGGCCGATTCGCCATTGCAGTTCGGGCATATGGGCGAAGTTCATGCCGTAGATGCCGGCGATCAGGCTATCCGCCATCAATATTATTGATGCAATAGTTAATATCTTGACAACCTGGTTCAAATTATTGGATTGCAGCGACAGATAGCTATCCAACGCGCTCGAGAGCAGGTCACGATAGGTGTCGATGTTGTCGGTGACGCGCACCAAGTGGTCGTAGACATCCTGCAGATAGGCTATATCGGCCTGGCGGAAGATGGGCAGCTCGCGGCGCAGCAGCACGTTCAGCACATCGCGCTCCGGCGCAACCACGCGGCGCAGGCTCAACAGGTCGCGCTTCAGCCCGAACATCGTCTGGATAGAGTCCTCCTCGTAGTGGACGAAGATGGCATCCTCGAGATCCTCCACCCGGTCGGCCACCCGATCCATCAACGGGAAGTAGTCGTCCACGATCGAGTCGAGCAGCGCGTGGACGAGTGCGGCCACGCTGTTGCCCAGCGGGCTGTTGGGCGTCTGCCAGCGCGCCAGTGTCTCCTTGACGTGGCGGATGTCGCCCTGGTGAACCGTGACGAGATAGTTGGCCCCAATGAACAGGTTGATGGCCTCGGTGACGATCCGGTCCTCGGCGGGGTCGAACGCGGCCTCGTAGAACACGACAAAGTAGTAACCGGCCGATGCCGGCATAGCCTCGTCCGGTTCCTCAACTGACACTGGGACTGCTTCAGCCTCCGGCGCGTCTTCTTCGAGATACTGCGCCGACGGGTAAGCGTCCACCTTCGGGCGCTCATGCGAGCGGGCGGCATCCTCGATGGCCAGCGGGTGGAAGCCGAACTCATCCGCCAGCAGCGCCACATCAACGTCCGTGGGATTCTGGATATCCAGCCAGACGATGGTATTGGGCGCAGCGAGCAAGTCGCTGATGTCGGTCAGCGGCAGGTTGTGCCTGAATGACCGCCCCTGGAATACAGTCAGCGTATGCACTCGCGCCTCCGGAAGGCAAGCATAGTTCTTCCGCGTGGTCCGTTTATTCCGTGGTCGCTTTCAAATCTCGGGCGCCGGCTCAGGCGGCAGGATGCCCAATGCCAGTTGCACCTCTAGAACCGCATGGTCCACCCACTGCGCCAGCGACCACTCGGGCGCGGCAATCCACTGGAGCCGCGCATTGCGCGGCGGCAGCAGGAACACCGTCGCCGGGCTGGCGCTGATCGCCGCGAACACCTCGTCGGTCACTTCGCCGTCCATGCCGCCGGGCGTCACGATATCGGCGGGGCCGAGAATGAGCGAAACGGACTCCAGTGCAGTGGCAGGCACGGCAGGGGGTGTGCCATCGCCCAGCGCGGCCAGCATCTCCACCTGAGCTGCGGCATTCAGGCCGACCGGCCAGATGACCAGGTCAGGCAGCGCGCGGCGCAGCCCGGCCACGAGGGCGGCGCCTGCCACGCCGTTCTCCCCATCCACCACCGCCACAGCCTGTGCTGGCTCTCCGGCGGTGGCAGCGGCTGAGCTCGCAGCGACCTGTCCAACAGCCGCGGGGAAGTCCGCGGGCGACTCCGGCAGGGAAGGCAAGTCTTCCCGCCGATAGCGCAGAGGTGCGCCGGCAGAACGTGGTGCGGACTCGAATGACGAGACGCGCTCAACCGTCGCCGATGCAGACATCTCCGCCACGACCGGAGCCGCGGCCGCCGCGGAGACAACAGGCTGCCTGTACGCCCGCTGGCGCTCGGCCTCCGCTGTGTCACGCGCCAGAAGCCGCTCGTCGCCCCGCAGGACCAGCGCATGTGCCGCGGCCCAGAGCAGGGCGATGACCGCACCGGCAATCGCGCCTGCCAGTGCGCCCAGCACGCCGCCCACGGTGGTAACGCCGTCGAGATTCATGCCCAGGAAGACGCCGAACCCGAGGGAAAACACCAGCACCGCCGCGCCGATGAGCACCACCGCAAACAGATAAACGCGGCGAATGCCCGAGGCGCGCTCGTTGTGGCCGCCAGGCGTGTTGAGCCGGGCGCGCACATGGAGCGGCCACCAGTGGCCCCACCAGCCCGGCGCACCGACCAAGACCAGCGCGGTCGCGAGGGCAAAGCGCCCCCGCCAGACCGCATCCAGCTCCACATTGCCCGCCTGCCGTGCGAGCGCCATCTGCAGCACAAGTCGCGCGACTTCGGTCAGCCCGAGCCAGAATGCGGCCAGCGCCAGTGCAGTGATCGTGTACCGCACAATCCGGCGGACACGCGCCGTGCGCGGGCTTTCGCCGCCGCGCGCCCGGTCGCCCTGGATGCCGCTGCTGAAGGTCAGCCAGAGCACCAGCATGGCCGGGAAGTAGGCAAGGGCATAGCCCCACCACTGGCCGGCGCGCTGACCCAGGATGAGCAGGATGACGTCATGGATGAGGTAGCCGAGGGCCAGGAGCGTCACGAGCGCGGCGGCCAGCAGCGCACCGTGACGAAGGAGCACGCGGCTCAGGGCGTTCATCTCCGGGGCAGGGCGCGCTGCGGCGCTGCGGGTCGACCAGCGCCAGGCCATCGCAGCCAGCGGCACGCCCACCACCAGCGCGGCCACCGCCCCGGCCATCGGCACGCGCCACGGTGCATCCGGCGCAAGCGGCTGGATGCCCAGGGCAATTACGGACCGGATGAACTCGCCCATGCCGCCCACGCTGAGGGCCAATCCCCCGAGTGCGGCGAGATAGGTGTACGCGCGCCGCCAGCCGACGGCCAGCCCCTGCTCGCGGCCCAGGTCGTCGTCGCGTAGCGTCTCATAGCGCAGATAGCCCCAGGCTAGCAGGCTCAGGAGGCCGGCCACCACCTGCACGACGGGCCAGCCGGGCAGCGCCTCATCGGGGCCCAAGCCCAGCCCTGCGAAGAATTGCAGGGCTGCGCCGCGCAGCGCCAGCACCGTCAACGCCACGCCTGCGGCCAGCAGCAAGAGTTGGCCGGCATACAGGGTCGCCTTGCGCACGGGCTGCCCGCGTTCGGCCGCACCTGCCAGCGTCAGCGGCCGCGCGCCGCGGTTCGTCATGCCCCAGGCGACGCCGAAGACAACCAACCCGACAACCGCCAAGGCCAGCCAGGGAATGATGCCTGTGAATGCGGCCCGCGTATCTGCCAGGGCGATCCCGCCGGTCCAGCCCCCGGCGCTGCTGCGCACGGCCAGCAGCAGACCGGCCAGGAAGAGCAGCAGCCCCGCGAAGGCTGCAGCATAGAGTGAGCGCCGAACAGTCATGGGCATGACTCCCGTCTGATAATCATGGGTTCTGCAAGATGAGCACGGAGGATAGTGTACGCCAAAATGGTGCGCGCGGCAACCGCGCGAGGGAGACGGGCCCGACATAAGACGGGGTGACAACCCGTGCTACAAGCGTGCGGACAGACGGACGGGCGGAGAGAGGTCTCTCCGCCCGTCCGATAGATGGAGCTGCAAGACTACTTCCAGCGCGTCAGGATGGTCTCCCGCTGGAACAGCGTCACGCCGAGATACAGCAGGCCCGCGTCCAGCACCAGGACAATCAGCGAGCTCAGCCAGAAGGTTGTGGCATTGAGCATGATGAAGCCGGACATCACGCCGATGAACAACACCATCAGCGGCAGGATGATGAGGCTGCCGAGCTGCTCGGCGGCGCGCGGGTCCGAAGTGCGGCTGCTGACGATGATGCCCACGTTCACGGCCATCACGGTCAGAAGCGGCGACAGCACGAACATGGCAATCAGCCACATCGGGTTGATGAAGACGCTGAACACCCGGTCGCTGACGGCAAAGAGCCGGGCAAAGACCAGGAAGACCGCGTAGCTGAACCACGTCATCACGATGCCCGGCAGCGCCGCAGCCAGCCCCTTGCCGAGCAGCAGTTGGGCGGTCGAGACGGGGGTCGCGAGCAGTGGCTCCAGCGAACGCGTAATCTTCTCGCCTACGATGCTGTACGCGGCAATGGTCACCGGCACCATCAGCGGCATCATGAGGAACAGGACCATGAAATTGCTCGCCATCGCGGCCTGGAGCGCCTCGCGGCCGTCCATGCCCGCGAAGAGCGAGTTCTGCAACATGCGGCTCAACTCCTCCAGGTCGCGCGAGTCCACCGGCGCGCGGCTCATGATGAACAGCATGACGACGGGAATCAGCACCATCAGCAGCGGCACGCCGATGACCACCGAGAACACCAGCTTGTTGCGCCGGATATCGGCCCATTCCTTCAGGATAATCGTGCGCACAGCCTTCATGCTGCACCTCCCGCACCGGTCCCACCGTTGTGGATCAGGCTCAGATAGACATCCTCCAACGAGTGCTTGACCTCATTGACAAACTGCACCTCCGCACCCTGTGTGACCAGCTCGCGCACGATGGCCGGGTTCTGCGCCGGCGGGTCGGCCAGACTGATGACGAGGCGGTCAGTGCGTTCGGGGTCACCGGCCGCCGCGGGCAGGGGCTCCACATGTTGCACATCGGGCAGCCCCGCAACCGCGCCCGCCCACCGCTGCAACGCCCCCGGGTCGGCATGCGGGGCCAGGTGCACGACCGTCTGGCGGCCGAACAATTGCCGCCGCAGCGCGTCCGGCGTATCCACGGCGATGAGGTGCTGCTTGAACACGCCGATGCGGTCACACAGCCGCTCCGCCTCGTCCAGGTTGTGCGTGCAAAGGAAGATGGTGCGGCCTTGGCCGCGGAGGGTCTCGACGAAGTCACGGACGGTCTTGGCTGCCTCCGGGTCCAACGCGGCCGTCGGCTCGTCGAGGAACACGACCGGCGGCTCATGCAGCAGGGCGCGCGCAATCGCGAGCTTCTGCTTCATGCCCTTCGAGAACGTGCCTGCCTCGGTGTCACGACGATCCCACAGGTCCAGCAGCCGCAGGTACTTCTCGACCTGCCCGCGCACATCCCGGACGCCGTAAAGCTCTGCGAAGATCGTGAGGTTGTAGCGCGCGCTCAGCCGCTCATACAGGCCGGGCGACTCAGTGAGAATGCCGACCTGCTGCCGGATTCGCCGGTCGGCCTGGCCTACCACCTGCCCGTTGACCCACGCACGGCCCGCGCTGGGACCGATCAGGCAGGTGAGGAGGCGGACGGTAGTCGTCTTGCCCGCGCCGTTCGGCCCCAAGAAGCCGAACACTTCCCCCTCGGCCACCTGGAGGTCCAGACCATCCACCGCCTTGATCGTGCGGCCATCCGCCTGGAAATGCTTGCTCAATGCTTCGGTGCGAATCATGGTTGCCCCTTCAATAACCCCTCCAGCGCGGCCAAATCCGTCCGCGCCGTGAGGTCATGGCTCAATGGCGTAACCGACACCTGGCGGTCACGCGCGAAAACTGAAATGTCCGAGTCCGGCTCCAGCGTGTCCCAGTTGATGATGACGCGGTAATTCAGCGTGCGCAGCGGCCCTACCCCGAAACGTTGTTCCGGCGCAAGCGATTCGTAGTAGGGCTGCTTCGACTGGCGCGTGATTCGCCACGGGGTCTCCTTCGTGGCCTCACCCGGCACATCTACCTTAACTACGTCCACGTCGAACGGAAGTTGCGCACCGAGCATCGCACGCGCGAACAGGCGGGTGAAGTATGCCGGGGCCATCCAATCCAGTTCGTGCGCATAGCCAAAGTGGTAGGCCGCATCCGTCTCGAAGGAGACGGCCAGCCCGGGGATGCCCAGTTCCGCGGCCATCAGCGCCGCGCCGACCGTGCCGGAGGCAGTTACAGTGGTGCCGAGGTTCTCTCCGTGGTTGATGCCGGAGACCACAAGCGCAGGCCGCCGCGACGCAACGGCCAGGACGCCGAACAGCACGGCCTGCGCCGGCGACGCGGTGATCGTGTAGACCTGTACGTCCTGGCAGGTGAGCGTAAGGCGGCTCGTCCCCAACTGCGCGTCGCCGCCGAGCGCGGGCATGGCCCGGCCCATGCCGGTCTGTTGCTCAGCGGGCGCGACGATCAGGAGCTCGCCCAACTCACAGAGGGCTTCCGCAGCCGCGTGCAGGCCGGGCGACAGGATGCCGTCGTCGTTCGTCAGCAGGATCAACGGACGCTCACCGGTCAATTCAACAGGTTGCATGGCTGGACTCCGACATATATTTCCTCATTGCAAAACGTAATATGCAATACTGGTTGACTGCGGTCAGGTTTGTCCCAAGGGCGGACCTGTGAGCCCGCCTCTGGCAATCTCTGCGAAGGGCGGACACGCAGGTCCGCCCCCACCGAAGCCACGGTTGGCGGGCGAGGCCCCACCGCCTATGCAGGCGGACTCACGGGTCCGGCCCCAGGGATACCCTTGCCAAGAAGGTCTGAGTCGGCCCCTACAGACCCTCCGGCGGGCAGATGTGAGGCTCAACGAGTCGCGCGACCAGAATTTGACATATATTTTCTCATATCAAGAATATAATAAGCAATACTGGTTGACTGCGGTCAAGTTTGCTGTGGGTGCGGACACACCGGTCCGTCCGTACGAATGCCCGAGTGGGCCTCACGTTCTCGGAATGTCAATGGAGCGCCGGCGCAGCCAGCTCGCGAGGGCCAGGAGGACGAGCAAGGCGAGGGTTCCGACGGTCACCCATTTGGCTGCTGCGCGCAGCGGCGTGTCCTCGAAGCGCAGCAGGATATACCCCTCGCCCTGCGGCACGGGCACGACGACGCGCGCCAGCGGCCCATCCTCGCGCGCCACCGGAATCTGCTCGACCGGGCGGCCGTCCTTGCCGTCCAGCAGCCAGGCCGTCCAGCCCGGATACCAGAACCGGTTGAAGGTGATCGACCGGCCCGTCTCGTTCGTGTAGAAGAAGACCTGTTCGTGCGCGGTGCCCATATCCTCCGAATTGACGGCCAGCGATTCGTTCTGCGGAACCTCGCTGTAATCCACGCGTGTGGTAACCTCGGCACCCTGCACCCACAGGTCGGCCATGTCCGACCACATGGGGCGGCGCGCGGGATCCACCCAGGCCGTCACGCCGGTCATCTCGTCGCTCGTACGCTGGAACCGCATCAGCGCGGCCATCGACACCGGCCCCTGCTCAGGGGTCGGCTCGCGCACCTCGACCTTCAGGTACGGCGCGCTGCTCACCATCAGCAGGGCGGTCAGCACGAGTGCGGGCCAGAACCGCGCCTCGGTTGTAGCAGCCCTGTCCGATGACCCTGCCGGCGGACGGTCGGCTACCAGCACGCCAGGCAGGATGCTCAACGGCAGGATCGCCAGCATGAGATAGCGCCAGGGGAACTGCGCATAGGGCACAATCGGCACGTACTGCCAGGCAAGCAGCGAGATATCGAGTGTCAGGAAGATGCTGGCCACTGCCCAGAGCGCCCAAAAGATGACCTCGTGGAATCTGTGAGGCCCGGCGCAGGCGCTGCTATTACGAACTTGGCCTGCAGCCTCCCCTTCTGTAGTCTGAACAGCCGATAGTCGCCGCATCCTGAGCCATCGAACAACGGTCCAGACCACCGCGATGATGGACAGCAGCGTCGCGGCCAGCCCAAGCTGGAAGCTCAAGCCACCCTGCGCCGCTTCGACCGGCCCCGGCTGGCTGATGCCGAAGCCCCACGAGGGGTCGAACAACTGGTGGAAGTAGACGAAGTGCTGGGTGGGGTCGTAGTACTCGCCAAACCACTGCGTCCGGTTAATGTAGGCCTGCTCCAGAATCGCAGGGATGAAAAACGCGGCGCTCAATCCCAGGCCGAGCAGTCCGGCCAGCGCAGGCGGCACGGCGCCCCTGACCAGTGCGACGAGCCGGTCGCGCAATGTGCGGCCCATCCCCTGCGCGCGGGTGAATAACAGGAACAGGATGTAAACGGCCAGCGGCGGCGTGAACACCAGTGCGACCAGGTTGCTCGTCCACATGATGGCGGC